>NZ_JBMJCT010000052.1:0-350374 GCF_049222185.1 Streptomyces sp. LaBMicrA B280
TGCCACGCCTTGCAGTCGTTGCGGTTGCCGGGCAACGGCCGGCCGACCGCGACGACCAGCCGAGTATCGGCGTCGATGACGACCTGGTGGTTGGTCGAGTAACCGTCCACGATCAGCACGGTGCCCTTGTGGAACCGCTTGCGTTGCTGGAGCGCGAGCGCGGGTCCGAGGTGGTCGATGATGCGGTCGGCTGCGGACTTGGACACCCCGAACAGCGGCGCCAGTTGGCGGAGGGTGAGGTTCGTTCGCCAGTACGCGGCGACCAGCAGCACGCGGTCCTCCACCGGCAGGCTCCACGGCCTGCCCTTGCGTACCGGATCTGCACCCTCGCGCCGGAGCGCAGTGATCAGCTTGCCGAACTGCCGCGGGCTGAGCCCGCTGAACGGGGCTGTCCAGGAAGGCTCCGATACTGTGATCACACCAGCCACAACAAGATCATCCTACGGTGGCCGGCCTGCTCAAGCACCTCGCAGTCTTCACTCGCTGATACATCTCGCGATCAAGCCCTACCATCGCCGCCATGACATTCGATGTCCTCGCCGAGGACCTCCAGCCCGGTGACCTCTTGGAGCTCTCGACAGAGTCGGGCACCGTGGTCCTCCGGCTGACCCACGTGGAGCGGCGTACCCGAGGCATCAAGTTCATGGGTCGCAATCAGCAGGGGTCCCTGTACTCCAGCGGCATGAAGTACGGCGAGTTGGCACGGTGCGTCAGGCCATAGACCGCTGCACGGACTGCCGGCGGCAGCTACGAGACAGCCCTTAGGACTGGAATCAGAATAAGGTCGGCTCGGGAATGACGACATGTCAGTTCGCGTTGGCGCGGCCCGGAGGCCTATGGAAGCTGGACTCCGGACCAGGCATCGACTTCGCACTGTCTGTCGGCATTGTTCCCTGCGGTCACGACTGTGCCGTTGGCACGCAGGCCAAGGGTGTGCATTGAACCGGCCGCCACGGCGACAATGTCGCGCCAATCGCCGACTTCGCACTGTCCGTAGCTGTTGTCTCCCGCTGTGAGGACCCGCCCGGACGCAGTGACCCCGACGGTGTGATAGCTGCCCGCGTCGAGCGCCACCACGTCTTCCCACTCATCGACCTCGCACGCTCCGGTTGCCCGGTCGCCGGTCGCTACTGCACGCCCGTCGGCTCTGAGGCCGACGGTGTGGAGATACCCGGCCGAAATGGCGACCAGGTCACGCCACTCTTCAACGCCACACTGCCCTCGTCGGTTGTTCCCCGCGGCCAGTGCAGAACCGTCCGACCGGACGCCGACCGAGTGCCAGTCACCACACGAGAGGACGATCACCTCGCGCCAGGACTTCACGTCACACTGTCCTTCTGAACTCCGGCCAATTGCTAGCACGCGGCCATTCGCGAGTAGCCCGAGCGTGCGGCGCCAGCCTGCGGCCACGGCCGTGACGCCTCGCCATCCGGCGACATCACATTGTCCATAACCATTCCACCCCGTTGCCAGCACCGTGCCGTCCGACCGGAGTCCCACCGTATGAGACCTGCCCGTGTTCGTGGCGGCATGGACGTTTCCGGCTGCCACCGCGACGACGTCTTCCCATCGCTCGACACGACATTCCGCGGCTGCGGTCCTGCCCACGGCGAGAACGGTTCCATCCCAGCGCCGTCCGACCGAATGACGCCTTCCGGCCGCCAGCGCCGACGAGTTAGCGAGCACGTGCGCCTCCTTGTGCTTGGCGCGTTCGCGACATGGGATCCACCTTACTGTCGCCTGGAATCAGAGCGTGGTCCTCAGTCGCCGCCAGCAGATGACGGCACAACCGAGTGTGATGAAGGCCTGGTGGATGTCGTCGCGGACCTCCCAGCGGATGCCGCGCCGGGCGATGTGCCGGGTGATTTCGAACCGCCGGACCTGGTCGCGGTAGCTCTCGTGGTCGTAGCCGCGGTCGGCGTAGAGGTGCTTCGGGCGGCGCAGCGGTTGGCCGCGTTTGCCTCGGATCGACGGGACGGCTCGTATCAGTGGGATCAGCTGGGTCACGTCGTTTCGGTTGCCGCCGGTCAGCGTGACGGCCAGCGGGATGCCGTGGGCCTCGACGATCACGTGGTGCTTACTGCCGGTCTTACCCCGGTCCACCAGGGACGGGCCGGTGACCGCACCACCTTTCATCGCCCGCAGATGGCTCGAGTCGACCGACGCCCGGGACAGATCCAGTATGCCGGCCGCCCGCAGTTCGGCCAGCAGCATCTCGTGCAGGCGCTGCCAGACCCCGGCCTCGTTCCACTCCCGCAGTCGCCTCCAGCAGGTCATCCCGGAGCCGAAGCCGAGTTCCTGCGGGAGGTAGCGCCAGGGGATGCCGGTGTAGAGCACGAACAGGATGCCGCACAGAACCCGCCGGTCATCGAGCCGACGACGCCCCGGGTACGGGAAGCGCCGCTCAATCACCGGCAACAGCGGCTCGATACGCTTCCACAGCCCATCGTCTACCTCCCACGGCTTGCGCCGACCACGAGTCTCGGTCGCGACCACCCCCTCCGGGCCGCATCAACGCGAACTGACGCGCCGTCATTCCCAACCCTCAGAGTCCTCATTCTGATTCCAGTCCTTAGTGCGACGAGGTGCGATTCGGCTGCGAGTAGGTCCAGCAGTGTCTCGCGCTCGTCGGCCTTGGCTCCGGTCAAGGCGAACGTGACGGGCAGGCCCTGGAGGGTGCACACCAGGTGCAGACGCAAACCCCAGAAGAACCGGCTGTGGCTGGCGCAGTAACCGTATTGGGCCCACCCCGCCAGATCGGAGCGTTTTACGGTTTCTCGGGAGCGGCCGCATTCCACGGGCGTGGAGTCCGCGATCCACACGTCGTCGTTCCACGTCGAGGTGCCGGCAGCCAGGATCCGGGTGACCTGACGGAGCAGCTCGGCTGCCTTGCGCAGTCGTTTGTTGTAGCCGGGTTGCTGCGGCAGGTACCGGAAGAGGTGCCGCAAGTGGGTCAGGGCGTACCGGACCCACTTGGCCTCGGAGGTGAACCCGAGCATGGACTGCATGGCCGCAAGGGTGACCAGTTCGGCGTCGGTGAGTTTCGGCGCGATCCCCATGGCAGGCCGCCATGGTGCCAAGTCCGGACGCGCCTTCAGCAAGTCGTCGGTTGCCACGAAGAGTGCTGTCGCGAGGGTGTCCAGGTCGTTCGTCACACAGCGATCTTGGACAGCCGCGTACTTGCCTCCACCAACACCCCAGGGAAGGGCATCCACGACGTCACGCGGGGTCCGCCCACTCCTCACGAAGCATGCCAAACAGCACGCTGTCGTAGCGCTCCCCCTCCACCAGCACAGCCGACCGGCGGCGGCCTTCCTCACGGAAGCCCATCCTGGTGAAGGCGCGCACGGCGCGCTCGTTGCCGCTCCAGGTGTCCAGCTCCAGCCGGTTCAGGCAGTACGCACCAAACAGGTGGCCCACGAGCAACCGCAGCGCGTCACTGCCGTAGCCGCGGCCCCAGAACTCCCGCTCGCCGATGGTGACTCCCAGCGTGGCCACTCCGGCGTAGGGGTCCAGGTCCCGATAGTCGGCCATGCCTATCACCGTCCCGCCTGCCAGGTCCTCGACCGTGAACACGGCCGACTCCCTCGGGATCAGTCGCAGCATGGTGTCGAAGCCGAGCTGGATCGCTTCCGCCGTGACCGGGCCGAACAACGGGTCACCGCCCGCGGCCCAACGCACCACCTCGGGGTCATTGCGCCACCGGAAATGGTGTTCAGCGTCCTCGGAGCGCAGCGCGCGCAGTCTTACAAGTCTTCCTTCGAACATTGAGCAACCCTAATCGATTGGAGGGATCACTCAGGACTGGCGGCGTATACGCGGGCGTCCACTGCTCACCCGCTCGCTCGGTTCACGCGGCCCCACTGCCCCCTTGGAATCGATCATCTAGACCTCGCCCAGAGGCTTCGACGTCGATTTCAGCGGGAGCGCCCTGCGGCTGTGAAGGACTGCCCTCCCCCACCGAACCTTCTCCGGTCTTCGTGCATCTTCAGGTGTGCAGGCGCGCATTGACCTCGCGCGCCGATTCGTAGTCGAAGGGGACCGAATCTTCATGAAGCACAAGCTGACCGCCGTGGCTCTGGCAGCCGTTGTCGTCGCCGGCACCGCCGCTGCCACCGTCCCGGCCTCGGCCGCGCCCGCCGCGCCGGCCCGCTGCCACACCGCCGACCTCAAGGCCGGCTTCGCCACGGGGGGCGACGCGAAGCCGGAGATGGGGCAGACCAAGAAGCAGACCCAGGCGTTCATCTGGTTCACCAACAAGAGCAAGCACGCCTGCACCCTGGCGGGCTTCGCCGGTGTCGACATGGTCGGCGCCCAGAAGACCGACGGCACCTGGTCGCTGGTGCGTTCCGCCAAGAAGCCCCCGAAGATGACCCTCCAGCAGGGCAGCACGGTCGACTTCAGCATCACGCTGCTCCCCGTCGCCAAGTCCACGGCCCCGAAGGAGAAGTTCGTCCCGGCGAAGTTCCTCGTCACGCCGCCGAACGAGACGACGCACTTCACTCTGAAGTGGCCGTTCGGCGGTCAGATCCTCAAGCAGGACGGCGCCACCCACCCGGGCACCTACATCAACCCGGTCGGGCTGTAACCGGCAGCGGACAGCCACAGGCCCGGGGTACCCCACTCCCCCGGGCCTGTGGCCGCTTCCGTACTCATCCCCCGGCGGTCGGCAGGCCGACGGGGTCGCGGTGAACCCCCGCTGTTGACGTCATGCCCATGATGCGCCCAGGCAGAATTGGTCGTGTGATCGTCTTTCACTGCATGAACTGTCAATGGCCTCTGACGGGCGAGGTGGAGTCCGGGGAGCCGACGAGAGACCCTGAGCGCCCGCCCGGCCACCAGATCGCTTCACCGCGGATGGCGCGGGGAACCTTCAAGGTCAACTTCGACGGTTCCCTTCTGATCCTTCACCCCGATGACGTTCCGGGGACGGCACTCCATTCCGATGCTCGCCGCCTCACCGGTTGCTGCGGCCTTGCGGGCCAGGACGGCCCCAACCTCGTCTGTTCCGGCTGCGGTCTCGAGGTCACGACGAAAAAGAGCGACTGCTGGACCGACAATCTGGTGGCCCTGGCCGCCACCGCGGTGAGTGAGGACCCCCAGGCGAAGTAGGCCATCGCGTCGCTCCCGACGCCGACCGCCGGGATCGTCAGCACTCAGATCCTGCCGTCGGCCCCGCTGTGGAGGTAGCGGTCGAGCGTGACCGTGCTGCCCTTGTCTGGTCGGGCGCCGCGTTTCGGGTGCCCGACCAGACACTCCCTCAGTTACAGGTACGGGCGAGTGATCAGCTCAATCGCGTGCCCGGCGGGGTCCTTGAAGTACACCCCTCGGCCGCCGTGCTCGCTGTTGATCTCGCTCGGGCGGCGCATCTGTGGATCGGCCCAGTGCTCGATGCCGCGGTCGCACAGCCGCCGATAGGCCCGGTCGAACAGCTCGTCATCGATGAGGAACGCGTAGTGCTGCATCTGGATCTCCACCGGCGGCTCGGCGAACTGAAGCAGTACGCCGTCGGGGAGCTGAATGTTGGTGAACGGGCCCCAGGACGGCGCTTCGGGGAGTTCCAACAGTTCGCGGAAGAACTGAGCCGACTCGTTGCGGTCTTTGGCCGCGATGATGGTGTGGTTGAACGTGACTGACATTCAGACCTCATTGTGTTCGACACGAAGAACGGACTCGCAGTGCACGAGCGTTGGGAGGTCCGCGTGCCGAACTGAGGGGGTGCCTTCTACGCACCCGCTGTGCGATCAGCCCTCCACCGGACAGCCAATCCGTGTGTGGCGTAGCGCCGGTCCGGTGTTCATGCGGGTGACCTTACTAGTAAACAACTCGTGGTGGGAGTTCAGGGCTGTCGACGAATGCGTACTCGGCGAACTCCGGCGCCATTGCCCTGGTGCGACAGGCCTCTGCGCGGGGCGTCTGACCGTTCATCGGTCGCATGCGCACAGAATTCGGTGTGCGTCGGGCAGGGTCCGAAGTTCGTCGCTCCACGAGCAGACCTCAAGCCGCGACAGGTACCCGTCCGTGACGAACACCAGTACCTCGCCGACGGTCTCCCCACCCGCGCCGAACAGTTCCATCTCAGCCAGCACTCGCGTGCCCGTGAGCGCAGGGGCAGGAGCAACAGCAGCCGCGTCGATACTGAAGTCCGCCGAACCGCAGCCGCATGCACAGTACGTCTGGACCCGGAGATGCCGCATCTGCAGAGAGAGTGCGAACCCCGGGTCGTTCACCATGCTCAGAATGGCGTCCAGCACGTGGGCAACGTCGGCAGGCAGGGCTTCGGTCATGAGTTCACCGTAGCTGACCTGGGCAGTTGCCAGATGGCTCCGTTCAACGGGCCGAAGCGTCCGGTCCGGGTGGGACCTCCGTACCGACGGCGTGGAGGAGCCGCGTTCAGGATCAGCTCCCAGGCACAGCCCATAGGCTGGCGCGGTGACTGATGAGCAGAAGCATGAGCGGGTGCGGCCGTCGGGAGTGTGGGCCACGGCGGTTGGGGTGGCCAGGGTGCGGGCGCTGGAGACCGAGCGGGAGAACGCGTTGTTCCGCGACCCACTGGCACAGGCATTCGCCACGGCCGGCGGTCTGGGGCCCTCCGCTCCGGCACTGCCCGGTGACGAGGCCGCGCGACGGCGTCGGTTGGGTGTGGCGTTCTCCATCGTCGTCAGGACGAAGTTCCTCGACGATCTGCTGCGGCAGGCCTCCGCGTCCGGGATACGGCAGGTCGTGCTGCTCGGCGCCGGTATGGACAGCCGGGCCTTCCGGATGGACTGGCCCGCGGGCACCCGGCTGTTCGAGGTCGACACCGCCGCGCCACTGGACTTCAAGGCTTCGGTGCTGCGCCAGGAGCGGGCCGTCGCACGCTGCGAGCGGATCACCGTCCCGGTGGATCTGCGGGAGGACTGGCCGGGCGCACTGGCCGCCGCGGGGCACGACCCGGCGGTGCCGACCGTGTGGATCGCCGAAGGGCTGCTGATCTATCTGCCCGAGGACGCGGTGGAGTTGCTGCTGGCCCGGATCAGCGCGCAGTCGGCGGCGGGCAGCCGGATGGGGCTGACCTTGGGCTCGCGCGGTGTGATCGAGCGCTTCGGCGCGGACGCCGCGCCGGGCTCGGCGGCGTCCATGTGGGTCTCGGAGATGCCCGACGATCCGGTGGACTGGCTGGCCGGGTACGGCTGGGCGGCCGACAGTCACACCCTGCGCGAGCGCGCCGCCGCCTACGGCCGCCCCATCAGTACTCCGCCGCAGCACGAGGAGCGACCGGGAGGGCTGATCTCGGCGGTTCGCCGGTAGAACGCCTCCTGGTTTGGCCATTTTCCAGTTGCGGACCGACTAGGCCTGGCGGCCACGGCATCGAGGACCTGGTCCAGGTCGGTCGCGAGGGACGTCCCCGGGGGGGGTCCGCGGTCTCGCCACCCCGTCCTGCACGTGCGGACGGTGAGGCCCGGAGAGGTGGCGTCAGTGTCTCGGCCACGTCTTCGGCTCGCCGTTCAAGTCGCCTTGAAACGCTGGTGACTTGAGGAAGGCAAGGTCGGATCGTGGCTGTTCCTTTGGAATAGTGCTGCGATCATGAAGGCCGTGTGCAGCCGCTGAGCGGAGCCGTCCGGGATCGGCAGGTCGTGCTTGCGACCCGACGCTCGCCCGCCCACCACACCATCGCCGCACGCGTCGTGGGCCGATGACCCGCGCACCAGGCCCCGGGCCCCGGTGCCGTCACCCGCACCCGCACCCGCACCCGCACCCGCACCCGCACCACCGATCCTTCCTTGGAGCTCAGATGCGAAGACCTCGCCCCGTATCCGGGGTGTCCGTGGCCGTTCTCGTGGTGGCCGGGGTGGTGAGCGGCTGGGGAACCGGTGAGGCGGCGGCGGACCCGAGCTCGGCCGGGACGCTGTATGTGAATCACGACGGAGCGTGCAGCGACACGGGAACGGGCTCGGCGAGCCTGCCCTTCTGCACGGTGCAGGCGGCGGCGGACGTGGTGTCGCCCGGGCAGACGGTTCGTATCGAGGCGCCGGACGAGCTGTCCTACGTCGAGTCCGTGACCCTGACCCGGTCCGGCACCGAGGACGCCCCCATCACATTCACCGGGGCCGCCCCCTCTCCTGGCGGCTCGCCGACGGTCCTCACACCGAAGGGCTCCGCACCGGCGCTGACGCTCAAGGCGGTGCACGACGTGCGCGTCCAGTCGCTGGGGATCGGATACCCGGGCGCGGACGCGGTGGCGGTGACGGGCTCCACGGGCGTCACCCTCGACCGGTTGTCCTTCCGTCGCCCGGTGCCGTCGACCGGTGGCACCGGTACGGCGGTCAGCGTGGACGGCGCGTCCTCGGACGTGACCGTGTCGCGCAACTGGATCCCGGACGGATACGCCTACGGTGTGCGGGCGCAGCCGGGAGCCTCGAAGGTCACCGTGACCACCAATGTGGTGACCACCCCGCGGCAGGGTGGGATCGCGCTGACGGGGACGTCCGGCGCGGCCGTGACCAGCAACACGGTCACCGCTCCGTGCGCCACCGGAATCTCGCTGGACGGCGCGAGCTCGGGGACCGTGGAGAACAATGTGGTCGCCTCCGCCCCGGCGAAGCAGTCCGACAGTTGCCCGGCACCCACGGCTCCGCTCTACTCCGTGTCCGCCGACTCCGCGGACCAGGTCACCAGCGACTACAACGCGGCGGCGAACGGCTCCGGTACCGCCGCCCGGCCGCGCCCCGAGTACGGGTGGGCCGACACCCCGTACAGCACCGCCGTATCGCTGCACGACGCGACCGGCCAGGGCGCGCACGACATCGACGGGCTCAATGTGCCCACCCTCACCGCGCCGCCCGAGCACTCCGCGCTCATCGACTCCGCCGATGCCGACGCACCGGGCGAGCTGCCCACCGACGTCGACGGCGCCCCGCTGGTGGACGACCCGCTCGTCGCCGACACCGGCACCGGCACGACGGGCCGCCCCGACCGAGGTGCCATCGAACGGCAGGACACCATCACCGTCCCCGGCGACGACATGCCGTCGCCGTCGAGGGGCGTCGCGCCGTTCGTCACCTCGGTGCGGACCGACGACGCCACCACTTCGTGGGGCAAGCCCATCGCGACGTACTCGGTCGACTTCGGGGACGGCAGCGCGCCGGTCACCCAGGCTCCGGGCGCCCCGATCACGCACACCTACACCGCGCCGGGCGTGTACGCCCCGGTCATCACGGTGACCGACGTCGGCGGGTCGAGCCGCACCGCCCGGCCCGCCGCCGTCGACGCGGGTACGACCGCGGCGCCGGCCACCTCGCTGTCCGGCGCCCTGGCCACCACCACCGACGGGCAGGTCGACGCCGGGGACGCGGTGTTCACCGTTCCGCAACCGGCGAACGCCTGGGAAGTCGCCCACCGGGTCCTGGCGTTCGGTGACGGTGACCAGGAGAGCCTGGCCGACGGCTCCCAGAAGACAGAGCACCAGTATCCGGCGGCGGGCTCGTACACCGCCACCCTGACGCAGACCGATCTGCTCGGCCGCACCACCACCGCCAAGGTGACCGTGCACGCCGCAGACGCCTTCCTGCCCGTCGCCGCTCGGTACGACGCCGAGCGGACGATCCCCGCCCACGGGGTGCTGAAGCTCTCCGCGGCCACCGTGCACGCCGACACCGACGGTGTGGACGCGGCGCGCCTGCGGGTCGTCGCCGGCGGTGCCAAGGCGAGCGGCACCCTCACCCTCTACGCCGACGGCACCCCCCGGCCGGGCACCTCGACCGTCACGTTCGGGCCCGGCCGGACGGTCAGCAACGAGGCGACGGTGAAGGTCACCCCCACCGGTGCGATCGACCTCTACAACAGCGGCTCCGGCCCGGTGACCGTCAACGTCGCCACGGTCGGCCTCCAGTCGCACGCGCAGTTCGGCCGCACCTACCATCCCGCCGCGCCGATCCGCCTGCTCGACACCCGCGGCGGCACCGGCGGCCACAAGGGGACGGTCGCCGGTGGCCACTCGCTCACCCTGACCGTCGCGGGCACCCACGGCGTCCCGGCCCAGGCGGACGCGGTGGTGCTCAACGTGGTGGCGACCACCACCAAGGGGTCCGGCAGCCTCACGGTGTCCCCCGACGGCATCCTCAACTCCGATGTGAGCGGCCCCTACTGGACCACCGGGCAGACTGTCTCCGCGCAGATCGTCGTATCCATGGTCTCGTCGGTCAGCGGCAAGGTCGTACTCCGCAACAACAGCAAGTCCTCGGCGAACCTCGTCGCGGACGTGGTGGGCTGGTACGGCCCGACCGCGAGCGGGTCGACGTTCCAGCCGGTCGGTGCCGTACGTATTCTCAACACCCGTACGGGGACCGGCGGGAAGGTCGCCAAGCTCGGCGCCCACGCCACGCTCAAGCTCAAGGTCACCGGCGCCCACGGGGTACCGGCGAGCGGGGTGAACGCGGTCGACCTCAATCTCACGGTGCCCTCGCCGACCGGCAGCGGCTACCTCGTCGCCTACGCCGACGGCACCGCCCGGCCGGACGTGCACTCGGCCGACTACACCAGCGGTCATCCCGCGGCCGGTGCCGCGCTGGTCAAGGTGGGCGCGGACGGCGAGATCGACCTGTACAACGCCGGCTCCGCCGCCGTCGACGTCGACACCGATCTCCTCGGCGACTACACCGTCGACACCGTGGGCTGACCGCGCGACAGGGACCGTCGAGTCCACCCGCGGATGCCCCGGAGTTCTCCGGGGCATCCGGCATCTCACGTCTCCCCGTCGTACCCGCTCGACCCGGCTTCCGGGCCGGGCCGGCGGTACGGCGGTACGGCGGTGACTGGCCGTCGGCTGTGTCGCGTGGCCTTACGGCCGGGCCGTGGCGCGGCGGCGCAGTTCCTTCTTGTCGGGCTTGCCCACGTCGGTGAGGGGCAGTTCGGCGGGGAAGGTGATGTCGGCCGGCTCGTACATCGCCCCGCGTTCGGCGCGTACGAAGGCACGCAGTCCGTCCGCGTCGACGGTGGCGCCGGGGGTGAGCAGCACGGCGGCGTGGACGCGTTCCGCGCGGTCCTCGTCGCGGACACCGAAGACGGCGCTCTGCCCGACCTGCGGGTGGCTGTTGAGCAGGTCCTCCAGTTCGGTGGTGTACACGTGGCCGCCGACCACCACGATCATGTCCTTCAGCCGGTCGACCACGGTCAAGTAGCCTTCGGCGTCCCGGAATCCGATGTCACCGGTGTGCAGCCAGCCGTCCTGGAGGACCTCCGCGGTGAGCCGCGGTTGCTTCCAGTAGCCCTCCATGACCATGTCCGAGCGCACCATGATCTCGCCGTGTTCACCGTCGGGGAGCACGTTGCCGTCCTCGTCCCGGATCTCGACGTCGACGCTGTCCAGGATCTTTCCCGCGCTGCGCAGCCGCTCGGGGTGGGTGTGGTCGTCCGCGGACAGGATGCTGATCAGGCCCGCCTCGTTCTGTCCGTACCCCTGGAGCAGTACGGGGCCGAGGCGGCGTACGGCGTCGGTCAGTCGTGCCGGGGACGCCTGGCAGCCGCCGTAGAGGACCTGGCGCAGTGTGGAGGTGTCGGTGTGCGCCATGCGCGGGTGGTCGAGCAACTGGTAGAGCAGGGGCGGCAGTAGCCACAGGTGGGTGATGCGCTCGCGCTCGATGGTCTCGAGCACCTGTCCCGGCTCGAAGTCGTCGAGCAGGACCACGGCGCCGCCGTACTCCAGCACGGCGTCCATGAGCATACCGGCGACATGGGCCATGGTGGTGGCGACGAGCTGGCGGTGCGTCAGGGCGGCGGTCTCGTCGACCGGGCGCGCGGAGCGCTGCGCGTGCACCTGCCGGTAGGTGGTGCAGATGCCCTTCGGGTGGCCGGTGGTGCCGCCCGTGTGCCGGATGGCGCATATGTCGTCCGGCTGCGCCTGGCTCGCGAAGGGCTCGTCGGGCTGGGTCGCGCAGAGTGCCAGCAGGTCCTCGCCCGTGTCGGTCGGGCCGAGCACCAGTACGGACTTGACCGGCACCGACTCGGTGATGTCAGCGGCGCGGTCGGTCATCCGCGGATCGACGACGAGCACCCGGCTCTCCACGTCGCGGACGATCGCGGCCTGTACGTCGGCGGCGAGCTTGCTGTACAGGTGATTGACGCGGGCGCCGATCAGATTGGCCGCATAGCGCACGGCCAGGGCCTCCGGCATGTTGCCGCTGAGCAGAGTCACCGTCTGGCCGCGCTCGACGCCCTGGGCCTGCATGGCCCAGGCCATCCGGCGCACCAGGGTGTGCAACTCGCCTGCGGTGACCCGCTGTTCGCCGTACACCAGCGCCTCGCGGTCGGGGTTCTCCCGCAGGGCGTCGAGGATGTCCTCCACATAGTTGCGGAAGCGTGGGGCGACATCGGACATGTGTGATCCTCCTGAGCCGGAACGCAGGGGTGCGCGGCCCGGCCTGATGGTTGTTCAGCTGTGGGGGGTGGGCAGGAGGCGTGCGCCTCATGACCTCGGTCGCGTGGGCGTCACTCCACGCGGGATGGCGGTACACCCGCAACAAAGGTTGCCTGGGCCAACCATGTGACGACTCTAGGCCGTTACGTCGATCAGCACGAAATTCGGCGGCCGCTCGGCGCGACAATCGGCCATTGCCTCGCGCGTGCCACATAGACCCTGGTCAGGGGTGGTTTTCGGTCATCTCGCGGGCACGGCGGGGGTCGGCCTGCCCTGGCTCGACTTCGCTCTCGTCTCTCCGCCGGAGGACCACGGGGTGTGTCGTCTCAGAGGGTCTCCTGGAGCCAGTCGAAGACCACCTCGCAGTGGAGTTGGGGAGCCATCGGCGAGCAGTGCAGTTGGGCGCCCTCGGCGGCGGTGAGTTTGACGTAGTCCTTCGGAGAGGTCAGCTTGTCGTACAGCTCGCGGGCCTGGCCGGGATAGAACTGCTCACCCTCGTAGTCGAGCACCAGCATCGGCGTCCTGATCCTGCTCACCACGTCCGTGACGGTGAGTGCCTGGACGGCTCGGGCCGGTGTGTAGAAGTCCGTGAACATCTTCCCCCGCCGGGCGGCGAGCATCGCCGGGACGGAGAACGGCTCGAAGCGTTTCTTCAGCGTCGCCGCGTCGGTTTCGGGCAGCTGCGGGACGACCTCCTTGTTCCAGATCTCGTTGGTCTCCGCCTTGCCCGGCCGCAGGATCTCCCGGATCTCCGGGGGAAAGCCCCGCCACGGTTCCACACAGCCGGGCATCGCGACGGCGGCGGCGAGCCGTGGCTCGAACGCGGCCGCCCGGGGCACCAGATCGCCCGCCATGCTCAGCCCGGTGAGCGCGATCTTCCCGGTGTCCACGTCCTGCCGCCGGGACAGCCAGTCGATCAGCGGCGCGACGACCTTCTCCCAGGTGGGCGTGAACGTCACCTGGTCGACGAACAGCAGCTGTCCCTGCCCGGGACCGTCGTAGACGAGCGCGTTCCAGCCCCGGTCCAGCGCCGCGGGCACTCCGTACGTCCACATGTCGACGTTCTGCCCGTCGCTGCCGTTGGTGAGGATGACCGTGGGCCGCCGTTCCCCGGAGCCGTCGGGCCGGAAGAACCACACCGGTAGCGGGGTGTTCCCGTACGGGACGCGGTCCGTCACCGGCGGCAGTTCGCACAGCGAGCAGAATTTGTCCCAGGCGGCGCGCCCCGCCCTGTACAGCCGCTCCTCGTCGCCGGGGGCGGCGGAGCCGAGGACGAAGAAGAGCGCCTGGCCGTAGTACTGCGCCGCGCGCAGGGCCCGGAAGCGTGTGGTCTGCCCGTCCGGTTCGCCGCCCTCCGGCGGGGCCATGAGCCGGTCGCCCAGTCGGCGGAACGTCGTGACGTACGACGGTGCGGACAGCCCCGCCTCGTTGATCGCGTTGACGGCGGTGAGCACCTCTCCGACCTCGGCCGCGCCCGCGCCGGACGCGCCGAGGGCGAGGAGCCCGTTGAAGTTGTACGACGGGTCCGTGAAGAGCGTCATCGCCGCGGGCGTCAGATCCGAGCCCGGGGCGGTGCCGGAGGGCGACGGGCTCGCCTGGAGGTCCGGGGCGGCCGCCAACCGGCTGCACCCGGTGGCGAGGACGGCTCCGGCGCCGACGGTCAGCAGGCTTCGCCTCGCGGTGCCCGCTGCCTGGCTGTTCGTTTCATGCGTCACACCGGCCGACAGTAGGAGCATCCGCGCCGGTGCCCGGCGCGCCGCACCCGGAGGTCCCCTCCACGGCTGTCCACCGCCCCACGGTCGGCCCAGTTGTGCGGACCGGACAAGTCCGGATGCTCCGCCATCGGTTCCGCGCCACCACCCGGCGGCCTACTGCCACTGCCAGGCATGGCGCCCATAGCCTTCAGGGCCTGGGGGCCGACCGGCTTCCGGGGGCGGACGGCACCGGCCCGACGTGATGCGGAGGCCACATCGGCCACATGAGAGGGTGGGCCGATCATGGATCTGAGGGGGAACAGACTGGTGCGCGCACATCATGTCGCGGTGGCCGCGGCCATCACGGCGGTCCTTGCCATCTCGGCTTGTTCGGCCGGCTCGTCGGCACGGCCGTCGTCCGCCTCGGTGCCGCCGCGGGGTCGGTTGCGTGACGGCCTGCTGACTCAGGCCCGGCTTCCACATGGCTTCAAGCTGATGACGGGACGGACCGACTCGACGACGACCGGCGCCCCGCACACCCCCTCCACCGTTCCGCTCACGTCGATGCCGTGCTCCCAGCTCACCGTCTCGTCCTTCATGACGGCTCACGCCCGCCCCGTCGAGGACGTGGCGGTCGCGGTGGAGCGGGAGCCCGTCGGCGGTGACGACTACGGCTGGTTCGGCCAGGAGTCCCTCGACCGGTACGCACCCGGCCGGGCGGCCGCGGTCATGGCCGCCGTCCGCGGCGTCGCGCGGCGCTGCACCACGTACACCGACGCCCTCGTCGACGGCACTCGCACGCGGAACACCGTGTCCGTGACGCGTGCCGATGCGAGGGCGGACGACAGCCTGGTGCTGCGGATCGCGTCGGCCTTCTCCGGTGATACGGACCCGTACATCACCGAGACGGGATTCGTCCGCGAGGGTGACGTGATCCTCATGGTGCAGAAAGTGGTCGAGAGGAAGCCGAAGTCCGGCGTGGAGACCGTCCTCTCACCGGCGGTCGCGGCGTACCGCGCGGCCGCGGCCGGGTGACGTACCCGTGCCCGCGGCCGGAGCGGCGCAGCGCACACACAGGGTGGCCGCCGGACGGATCTCCAGCCGTTCGGGAGGTATCGTTCCGCCGCAGCCTTCGCACTTCCCGTACCGCCCACGCTCGACTCGTTCCAGCGCTTGGTCGAGTTCTTCCAGGTGCTCGCGTGCACGCGCCAGCAGAGCGGCCACATGGGCCCGCTCGAAAGCGGTGCTGCCTCCCTCCGGGTCGTGTTCGTCATCGATCGCGACCAGGGCGTTCGCCGCGACGATCCCGTCGAATTCGCGGCTCAGCGCGGCCGCCCGTGCGAGCGTTTCGGCACGATCGGCCGCGAGGCGCGCGTAGGCCGCCGCGACGCCGGTGGCGCCGGGCTCGTCACGCCCGTACGAGGAGGGATCGCGCATGTTCCGGCAACGCCGATCGCCGGTCCGTGATTCCCCCCGAGCGCAGGAGGTGGCCGGCGGGCCGGACGTGCCCGTCGACCCTGTTACGGCAGAGGCGTGCCGCCCGTGGCGTTGACGATCTCTCCGGTGATGTAGCTGGCCTGCGGAGAGGCGAGGAAGACGTAGGCGGGCGCCATCTCGGCCGGCTGGGCGGGTCGGCCCAGCGGCGACTGCCCGCCGAATCCGCTGGTGTCCGGCATCGTCGCGGGGATCAGGGGTGTCCACACGGGACCGGGGGCGACGGCGTTGACGCGGATGCCGCGCGGGGCGACCGTCTGGGCCAGCCCGTGGGTGAAGGAGATGATCGCCGACTTCGTCATCGCGTAGTCCAGGAGGTGCGGGCTGGGCTGGAAGCCCTGGACGGAAGCGGTGTTGATGACCGATCCTCCGCGCGGCAGGTGCGCCAGCGCCCTGCGGGTCAGCCAGAACATCCCGTACAGGTTGGTCTTCATCACCCGGTCGAACTGCTCGGTGGTGATGGCCTCGATCCCGTCGGGCTGCGCCATCTGGTAGGCGGCGTTGTTGACGAGGATGTCGAGGCGTCCCCTCTCGTCCACCGCCCGGTCGACGAGGGCGTCGCACTGGTCCTCGTCCCTGATGTCGCAGGCGACGGCGAGGGCCTTACGGCCTGCGTCGCGGATGAGCCGGGCGGTCTCCGCCGCTTCGTCCGCTTCTTCGGGCAGGTGGGTGAAGACGATGTCCGCGCCTTCCCGCGCGAAGGCCAGGCACACGGCCCGTCCGATCCCGGAGTCGCCGCCGGTGACCAGTGCGGCCCGGTCCAGCAGCACCTCGTGGCCGCGGTAGGAATCCTCGCCGTGGTCCGGTCGCGGGTCCATCGCCTCGGTCGAGCCCGGATGGTCCTGCTCCTGGTCAGGAAGCGGCGAGCGGGGGTGTCGGGTGACCGGGTCGGGAGCGTCGGGGGTGTCGGACGCGGGCACGATGTCCTCCTGTCGGGGTGAGCGGGGGCGGTGCGGGTGTGTCAACTCGCCGGATACGGCGCGTCCTTGAGTCGGCGGGCGAGGTGGGCGCTGCTCGCCGCGAGCGTCTTGGTGGTGGCGGCGGTCTCCTCGGGGGTCTCGTCGAGGTCCTGGTAGTCGGTGCCCCGCATGGCCGCGCCGACCCGGTAGGTGACCGCGTTGGGGGCGAGGGAGGATCCGACGTCGTTCAGGCCCTGGAAGAGGTCGGAGCCGACCTTGTGCGCGCCGTCCTCGCTGCCGACGACGCATACGGCGGCGACCTTGCCGTACGTGAGCATGCGGCCCTCGTCGTCGCGCTCGCCGAGCTCCGCGTCGAGGCGTTCGAGGCGTTCGAGGACACGCTGGGCGATGCCGGAGGGGTGTCCGAGCCAGATCGGGCTGGCCAGGACCAGAATGCCGCTGCCCAGGATCTCGGTCCGGATCTCCGGCGGTGTGTGACAACCGGGACTCATGATGACCGGCTACCCGCGCCTCCGGCACCGATATCACCTGCGGTCCCGATTCATCCCCTGCGGCTCAGCCGTCCGCCCGAGCTGCCGGGCTGCGGCCGAGGAGTGGGCCGATCGGCCGGACGGGCTCGGTCGCTGGTGTGGGACCGGTCGCAGCCCTCTGGTCCAGCGGGGCGCTGTCCAGCATCGTGATGCCGTCGGCAGGTGGGGTGCCGCCGGTGCGCCGGGGGCGGCCCTCGTTCACGGTCCGCCGGTGTACCTGCGCACGTGCTGCGGGCCTCACGCGCTCTCGGCGGCCCGGTTTCGTGCGGCGGCCAGTCGTGCCTCGGCCTGGCCCAGGAGGGTGTCCAGTACGACCGGATAGGCGCTGTGGTTCATCCGGTCCGCCAGCAGGTGCGCGGTGGCGGCGATGTGCGGATGGGTCTCGGCGGGCAGTCGGGCGTACGTCGAGGTCCAGACCTCCTCGTCCGCCTCCCTGACCTCGTCCTTGATGGCGAGTGCGCCCGCGTCCAGGGCGGCGAAGGCCAGCGCCAGGTCGATGAAGGCGTGGTACACGCCGACGGCGTCCGCGTCGGCGAAACCCGCCCCGCGCAGGATGCCGAGGATCGTCTCGTCGACCGCGATCTCGCGGGGCCGACCGGTGACGCGGCTGGCGGTGAGCAGCGCGGCGTGCGGATGGGCGAGGTACGAGGCGTGGATGGCCAGGCCGAGGGCTCGCAGGTCGGCGCGCCACGTCCCGGTGGGCGTCCAGCTGTCCAGGGCCCTGCCCATCAGCTCCTCGCCGATCGCCCGGGTCAGTCCGTCCAGCCCGGCGAAGTAGCGGTACAGGGTGCTCGGGTCGGCGCCGAGAGCGGCGCCCAGGCGGCGGGCGGTCAGGCCGGAGGCTCCGTGTTCGTGCAGCATCCGCAGGGCCGTCCGCACGATCAGCCGCTCCGAGAGCACGGTGCCCTGCCGGGTCGGCCGCCGTCTGCGCCGTTCCGCCTCCGGAACCACCTTCTTGGGCACCGCGTCACCGCCTCGCGTTCCTTATGCCAACGCCGTAGACCTTAACAAGCCGCCTCGTGTTTCATCAGGTCACCTCCCGGGGCCCCCGCCCACGGGACCGTCTCAACGAATGGTGTGTGACATGCGCGTACTTCTCGTCGGTGCGGGCGGTGTCGGAACCGCCGTCACCCGTATCGCGGCCCGTCGCGGCTTCCTGGCCCACATGATCGTCGCTGATTACGACCTCGCCCGTGCCGAGGCGGCCGTCGCCGCGCTCGACGACCCCGACGGCCGCTTCAGCCCGTGCCGCCTCGACGCCTCCGACGAGGAGGCGGTACGGCGTCTCCTCGTGGCGCGGCGCTGCGACGTCCTGCTCAACGCGACCGACCCGCGCTTCGTGATGCCGCTGTTCAACGCGGCGCTCGCCGCGGGCACGCACTACCTGGACATGGCGATGTCGCTGTCCGCGCCGCACGCTACCGCCCCGTACGAGCAGTGCGGGGTGAAACTCGGCGACGAGCAGTTCGCCCGCGCCGGAGAATGGGCGGACGCCGGGCGCCTCGCCCTGGTCGGGATGGGAGTGGAGCCGGGCCTGTCGGACGTCTTCGCCCGCTACGCCGCCGACGAACTCTTCGACGAGATCGAGGAGCTCGGGGTCCGCGACGGAGCGAATCTCACCGTCGAGGGCTATGACTTCGCGCCTTCCTTCAGCATCTGGACGACCATCGAGGAGTGCCTCAACCCGCCCGTGATCTACGAGAAGGAGCGCGGCTGGTTCACCACGGCGCCGTTCAGCGAGCCGGAGGTCTTCGACTTCCCCGCGGGCATCGGCCCGGTGGAGTGCGTGAACGTCGAGCACGAGGAGGTGCTGCTGATGCCCCGCTGGGTGGACGCGCGCCGGGTGACGTTCAAGTACGGTCTGGGCGACGACTTCATCGCCAAACTCAAGACCCTGCACGCGCTGGGGCTCGACTCCACGGCGAAGGTCACCGTCCCCGGCGCGGACGGACCGGTCGAGGTCTCCCCGCGCGACGTGGTCGCCGCCTGTCTGCCCGACCCGGCCACGCTGGGCGAGCGGATGACGGGCAAGACCTGCGCGGGCACCTGGGTCAAGGGCACGAAGGACGGCGCCGCGCGCGAGGTGTACCTGTACCACGTCGTCGACAACGAGTGGTCGATGCGCGAGTACGGCTCCCAGGCGGTGGTCTGGCAGACGGCCGTCAATCCGGTGATCGCCCTCGAACTGATCGCGAGCGGTGCCTGGCGGGGCAGCGGCGTCCTCGGCCCCGAGGCGCTCCCGCCCCGGCCCTTCCTCGACCTGCTGATCGAGTACGGGACTCCGTGGGGACTGCGCGAGGAGCGCTGACCCCGCCCCCGGCGTCCTCGCGGCCGGACCCGCCGCCCCGGCCACCGTCGCGTCCCGGCCCGGAAATGCCCGCAGGTAAAGGGAGTTGAAGCTTCCCCGGGAGCATTGAACGATGATTCAATTCTTGCCGTGCCGACGGGCTCCCCCGGCACGGCAGCTCCCACCGGAACGCGGAGGACCCTGCGGTGAACCTGACATGGATGCTGGAGGCGTCGGCCCGCGGCTGCGGCGAGAAGCCGGCCCTCGTCTCCGATCTGGGGTCGATGACGTACGCCGAGCTGCTCGCGGCCTCCAAGCGGGCCGCCGCCGTGCTGCGGGAGCGCGGGGTGCGGCCGGGGGATCGCGTGGGGGTGATGACGTACAACACCCCCGCCTTCGCCGTGGCGGCGTTCGGGATCTGGCGGGCCGGCGCGGCACTGGTACCGGTCAATCACAAGCTGACCGCGCCCGAACTGGCGTATGTCGCACGGCACTCGAAGCTGCGCGTCGCCGTCGTCGCGGCGGAACTGTCCGGGCGCATGCGCGAGGGCGCCCCCGAGGTCGACGTCCTCACCACGGACGACACCGGCGGCGGGGCGTTCGACAGACTGGTCGCCGGAGCCCCCGAATGGGAGGGCGTGGAGGTCGGCCCCGAAGCCGTCGCGCAGGTGCTGTACACCTCCGGGACGACCGGCGCGCCCAAGGGCTGTCTGCACTCGCACCGCGGGCTGTCCGCCGTACCCGCGTACACCACGGCCGCCGCGGGGCTGCGGCGCGATGACCGGTTCCTGCTGGCCATGCCGATCTGGCACGCCTCGCCCCTGAACAACTGGTTCCTGTCGATGATCTACCTGGGCGGCACCGTCGTCCTGCTGAAGGAGTACCAGCCGCTCGCCTTCCTGGAAGCCGTGCGAAGGCACCGGGTCACCGCCTTCTTCGGTGCCCCCATCGCCTACCTCGCCCCGCTGAAGGCCCTGCCCGCGGCCGGGGTCGACCTGTCCGGCTTCGATCTGTCGGGCGTGCGGCTGTGGGCGTACGGCGGGGCGTCGCTGGGCGCCGAGACGGTGCGGACGCTGGAGGCGGCCTACGGCCCTGACCGCTTCTGCCAGGTGTACGGGATGAGCGAGATGGGGCCGGTGGGCGCCGTGCTCCGCCCGCGGGAGCAGCTCGCGAAGGCGGGGTCGATCGGGGCGGGCGGGATGCCGGGCGTGGACATCCGCGTGGTCAGGGACGACGGCGTGGACGCCGGGGCGGGCGAGAGCGGGGAGCTGTGGCTGCGCTCGGGGACCCGCATGCTGGGGTATCTCGATGACCCGGAGGCGACCGAACGCGCCTTCGAGGGCGACTGGTACAGGTCCGGGGATCTCGCGCGGGTGGACGAGGACGGTTACCTGTTCATCATCGACCGGATCAAGGACGTCGTGATCACCGGCGGGGAGAACGTCTACGCGCCCGAGGTGGAGGAGGCGATCCTCCAGCATCCGGCGGTCCGGGACGCCGCCGTCGTCGGGCGGCCGCACCCGGACTGGGGCGAGACCGTCGTCGCCGTGGTCGAGGCCGGCTCGGCGGTGACGCTGGAGGAGTTGCGCGGCTTCCTCTCCGCCAGGCTGGCCAAGTACAAGATCCCCCGGGATCTGGTGGTGGTGCCTTCGCTGCCGCGCACGCCCTCCGGCAAGGTGCAGAAGCATGTACTGCGCGAGCAGGTGCGGACCGGCCCCTGACACCTCTGGCGCCAAGGGCCGGTCGGCCGCCGGTCGTTCGACCGGCGGCCGGTGGATCAGTCCTCTTGTCTGCCCGCCCGTACGATCGTCCCCTGCGCCACGGCGACCAGGCGCTCCTCCCCCTGCTCCGAGACGACGTAGACCGAGCACTGGCACACGGCCTGCCGCCGGGTCGTGGCGGTCGCCCTGGCGCGTGCGACGACGAACTCGCCCACGGCAGGACGCACATAGTTGATCTTGTATTCGGCGGTGAGCGCGTCACCGCCGAGGGCGAGTCCGCCCGCGAAGGTCAGCGCGTTGTCGGCCAGATAGCTGAGCACTCCCCCGTGCACGAAGCCGTGCTGCTGCTGGATCTCGGGCCGGTTGGCCACGCGGATCTCGGCCGAGTCGGGCCCCGCGGCGGTGAGTTCGGCGCCCAGGAACATGCTGAACGGCTGGGCCTTGAAGATGCTCTGTGCGAAACCGGCGTGGTCCATGGTCATGCGTGCCGTCCTGATGCTCGGGGGGTGGTGGGGGTGTCCGTGCCCTGCTCGGTGAGCCGGTCGTCGATGTTCTGCTGGAACATCGCGAGCAGGCCCTCTGCCAGTCCCAGGACATGGTGGTCGCTGCCCCCGTGGGGCAGATGCCGCTGCACGTCCTCGGCGATGGCGAAGTCCTCCTGGTCGAAGACCGTGTCATTGGTGAACTCGAAGCGCTTGGCCAGCGCGCTCTGGCCCGCGGACCCGGCGAAGTCACCGTCGCGGTAGAGCATCTCGTGGGTCCAGATCGTGCGGTTCGCCGCCAGGGGCCAGAAGGTGTTGATGGACACGTAGTCGGGATGCAGGATGAAGAAGGTGTTGGGGAAGAGCGTGTAGTACACCGAGGCGTGGTCCAGGATGCGCCACTCCTCCTGCGGCTTCAGGGTCGTCTCGCCGATGTTGGTGCGCGCCGCGGACAGCCGGATGTGCGGCCCGTCCTCGTCGTGCGCGATCACCCCCTTCTTGAAGGCGAAGGCGAGGGTGTCCCGGTGCAGGTACGGGACGTGGTAGCCCTCCAGATACGTCTTGATCAGCAGCTTCCAGTTGGCCTCCTTGACCACCTTGGTCTTCTTGTACCGGACCAGCGAGGCCACGTCGAAGTTCACCAGGTCCTCGTGGAACGCCCCGAGGAATCCGGGGATGTCGAGCGTCTCTCCGGGCGTGCGGCCTACCCAGATCAGGCCGCCCGACTCCGCGGCGGGCAGTTCCACCAGGCCGTAGTCGCAGGTCTTGACGCCGGGGAAGTCATGCGCCCGGGTGATGCCCTTCAGGGCGCCGTCGAGCCCGTAGACCCAGCCGTGGAAGGGGCAGATGAAGTTCTGCACCACTCCCGTCGGCTGGTCGGCGAGGCGGGCCCCGCGGTGGCGGCACTGGTTGTAGAAGGCGCGGACCCGGCCGTCCTCGCCCCTGACGACGACATAGGGGAACTGGTCCCAGTCGCTGGTGAGATAGGCCCCGGGTTCGCCGAGTGCCGAGGCGTGCCCCGCGATCAGCGGGTAGCGGGAGAAGACCGAGGCGATCTCCCGCTCCAGGAGTGTCTCGTCGGTGTACTTGCTGACCGGAAGGGTGACAACCTCGTCGAGCATCTTCTCGTCACGGCGCGTCTCGCGCAGCGCGAGAAGACGCTTGATCATCGCCACTTGTTCACTGTGCCGCATGGGGTCCCCGTCGCAGTTCAAGCTCTGAATGCTCGTTCAATTGATGTTACGAAAGGTACGGGGGCGAGGCAATGGAACTTCCGGAGTACGGGCCGTCAGGAAGGTGCGCGGCCGAGGGCCCGGAGGCAGAAGTCGCGGATCTCCGCTACCAGTTGTTCGTCCGGCACCTCCGCCTGCTGCGAGACCTCCGGTGAGAGCCTGCCGACCAGCGCCTCGGAGATGGCGCCGATGACGGCGCCGGCCGAGACCCCCGCGTCCTGGGGCGCGAACAGAGCGGCCGCGACGCCCTCCCGAATGACACCCTCGCACAGCTGGGCGTACTCCCGCCGGTACACCAGCCGTTCACGCTCCACCACCGGCGAGACCGGCTCGAAGAGCAGGGACCATGCCAGCCGCCGGCCGCGCAGGGCACGCTCCGTGAACGTGTCGGCGAACGCCTTGAGCCGGGCCTCGGGGTTCGCGGGCGCGGCGTCCACCGCGGCGCGCACGGCGGCCAGTTCACGTCCCGCGGCCCGCCGGAAGACCCGGGCCAGCAGCTCGTCCCTGCCGCCGAAGTACGAGTAGAGCGAGCCCGCGCTCACCCCGCAGGCGCCGGCCACCGCGGCCACCTTCGCTCCGGCGAAGCCCTCCCGGGCCACCAACTCGTGAGCGGCACGCACGAAGGCCTCTTCCTTCGTCCGGGCGTGCCGCTCCGTGCGTTCCGTACGCCGATACACCATGGCGGGAGCTGGGCCTTCCGTGTTGCTGCCGGGAAGCACCAGTGAACCAGGAAACGCCCGCGGGGTGTGGGGTGGACCCCGCGCCCCCGTCGCCCCGCCCGCCGATTTCGATGGCCCACACACTTATTTTTCGCCAGAGTATTGACCTTTCATTCATTCGAACACATCCTGCATAGACGCATTCAGCCGGTGGGGTATCCACGGAAGAGGGCATCTGTATGGCAGGCATGGTCGAACAACGCTCGATCGACGTGGTTCCCGACGCCGAACGGCACGGCAGCGCGTTCAGCCAGTTCACGCTCTGGCTCGGCGCCAACCTCCAGATCACCGCGGTCGTGACCGGAGCGCTCGCCGTCGTCTTCGGCGGGGGCGTCCTCTGGTCGCTCATCGGCCTGCTGCTCGGCAATCTGCTCGGCGGCGCGGTCATGGCCCTGCACTCCGCCCAGGGGCCCCGGCTCGGTCTCCCGCAGATGATCTCCAGCAGGGCCCAGTTCGGCGTCCGGGGCGCCGTCGTTCCCCTGGCCCTGGTCATCGTCATGTACGTCGGCTTCTTCGCCAGCGGCAGCGTGCTGGCCGGTGAGGCCGTCGGTGAGCTCACGCACCTCGGCGACACCACGGGCATCGTGGTCTTCGCCCTGGTCACAGCGGTCACCACGGTCGTCGGCTACCGCCTGATCCACACCCTGGGCCGACTGGCCAGCATCGTGTGCGCGCTCGCCTTCGTCTACCTCGGGATCCGCCTGCTGGAGCGCGCCGACCTGACCGCCCTGCTGGCCGACCACTCCTTCCACCTGCCGCTGTTCCTGCTGGCCATCTCCCTCTCGGCGTCCTGGCAGCTGGCCTTCGGCCCGTACGTCGCCGACTACTCGCGGTATCTGCCCCGTGACACCTCTCCCCGCGCCACCTTCTGGTGGACCCTCGGCGGCTCGGCCCTGGGCTCCCAGTGGTCCATGACCTTCGGCGTCCTCGTGGCGGCCACGGCCGGCGGCGCCTTCCTCGACAACCAGGTCGGCTACGTCGTCGGTCTGGGCGGCACCGGCCTGATCGCCTCGTTCCTGTACTTCGTCATCGCCCTCGGCAAGTTGACGGTGAACGTGCTCAACACCTACGGCGGCTTCATGTCGCTGGTGACCGGCATCGGCGGCTTCCGCGAGCAGCGCACGATCTCCCCGCGCGTCCGTGCCCTCTACATCGCCGGAATCATGGTCGCGGGAACCGCGATCGCCCTGGTGGGCAAGGACAGTTTCCTGACCTCCTTCAAGGACTTCCTGCTCTTCCTGCTCACGGCCTTCACCCCCTGGTCCGCGATCAACCTGGTGGACTACTACCTGATCGCCAAGGAGCGTTACGACCTGCCCGCGCTGAGCGACCCGCACGGCCGCTACGGCGCCTGGCGCATCGGCGCCCTCGTCGTCTACGGCATCGGACTCCTCGCCCAACTCCCCTTCCTGGCCACCAGTTTCTACACCGGTCCGCTGGTCGCACCGCTCGGCGGTACGGACATCTCCTGGATCGTGGGACTGCTGGTCCCGGCCGCCCTCTACTGGCTCGTGGCCCGCCGGGACACCGGACACGTACCGGACCGCATGATCCTCTCCGCCGAGCCGGGGACGAGGACCGAGGCCACCGTCCACTGACGGCGGTGCGAGCGGGAGCCACCCGTCACCGCCGCCCGGTACGGCCCCTTTAGGTCTTGCGGAGATCCGGGGCGGGCGCGCCGATGAGCAGGCGGCGCACGGCGTCCCAGGCCGTGTGCGTGGCGCGGGTGAGCGCGGGTGGGTCACTGCCCAGGATCCGCGCCCACGCCCCGCAGTCGTCGGGCAGCGCGCTCACCCCGAAGTCCAGCCCGGTGGCCGACAGGGCCTCGTGCAGGGCGTCCGCGATCTCCGTCGCGGGCGCGAGCGGGGAGACGACGTAGAGCGTGGCCATCAGGTCGTACCCGGCGAAGACCGCGGGCCCGGTCACCGAGCCGGGCTCGCCCGGGTCGAGACGGACGGTGTCCACGGCCATGAGTTCCCCGTCGTCCCGGGTGATCTCCAGGTCGCTGAAGAGCATGCGGTAGGCGTGCCGTTCGCCCCGGGCCAGACGGCCTGCGGCGATCACCTCGCCCAGCAGCACGGTGGCCGTGGGGTGGACGCTCACGTGGGTGCGCTGGTAGAAGCGCGCGTCCCGGTAGGGGATCAGCGGGTCGGGCAGGTACTCGACGTAACTGCCCTCCCCCGCAGTGAGGTTGAACACCTGGGTGGCATGGTCGAACTCCATGCGGTGCAGTTTCGTCGCGGCCTGCGTCGTCAGGTGCACCGCGGTGCCCGGGCCGCAGTCGATGTCGACGCGGTTGCGGTCGGCCTGGACGATGCCGCCGCCCGTGGACATCAGATAGGTCACCGGCATGTCGGGCCGCAGCGGGTCGACGTACAGCGGACGCATGATCTGCAACGGCGACTTCTGGTAGCGGTCCACGAGTTCGGTACGGTCGCCGACCCGCGCGTAGCGCAGTTCGAGCAGGCCGACCTTGCCGGGGCGCCCGGCGGCCAGGGTGTCCGCCGTACCGGTGAGGTCGAGCAACCGGGCCGGTGTCCGCGGGGGTTCGTAGTGTGCGGGGTCCAGCCGCGCGGGCGCCGTCGTCATGCGGAAGCCGTCTTTGGGCCGGTGCCCCGGGCGGCCTCGTGGGACAGCACGAAGTCGGCGATGGTCTCCAGGCCCTCCCCGGTGAGGGAGTTGGTGAGCACCACCGGTCGTCCCTGCCGGACGTGATGGGCGTCGGACTCCATCACCGACAGGTCGCAGCGCACGTACCGGGCGATGTCGATCTTGTTGATGACGAGCAGCTCGCACTCGGTGATGCCCGGGCCCCGCTTGCGTGGCATCTTGTCGCCCTCGGCGGTGTCCAGCACGAACAGGAAGAGGTCGACGAGTGCCGGGCTGAAGGTGAGGGTGAGATTGTCGCCGCCGCTCTCGAAGAGCAGCGTGTCCACCTCGGGGAAGCGCTCCAGGATCTCGTCGGCGGCGGCCTGGTTCATCGTCGGGTCGTCCCGGACCGCCGTGTGCGGGCAGGCCCCGGTCTCCACGCCGACGATGCGGTCGGCGTCCAGGATCCCGGCGAGGGTGCGCCGTACATGGGCGGCGTCCTCGGAGGTGTAGATGTCGTTGGTGATCACCGCGGGGGTGCGGCCGCGCCCGATGAGCACGGGGACGAGCGCCTCGATCAGCGCGGTCTTGCCGGAGCCGACCGGCCCGGCGATCCCGACGCGCAGCACACCGTCGGCGGGGCGCTTCACGAACTCCGCGTGGTCGTGGTGGTGTCGGGAGCCCCGCACCTGTGTGGGGTCGTGCATGGTGTTCGTTCCTTTTCTCGTCTTCTCGTCGATGGGTGCGCGCGACGGCCGCTAGCTGGCGAAGAGCCGGGCCTCCGCGCGTTCGTGGCGGCCGGCCATGACGTCCGCCACGGGCACACAGCCGCCCAGGTCGGCCAGTTCGCGGTTCAGGGCCGCCTCGACGGTCTCCTCGATCACCGGGGCGGCGCCGTGCAGGACGACCTGGGCCCGGCGGTGGTCGGTGAGCCGCAGTCGCAGGGCGGCGCCGACGAAGCCGGCCGCGAAGGCGAACAGCTCGCAGGTGACCGCCTGCCGGGTGGTGAGTTCGCCCGCGGCGTGGACGACGCCGACGACGACCGGCTGGCAGCCGCGTACCGCGCCCTCGCGGTACAGCGAGCGGTAGCGCTCGATCGGCCGGGTGCCGTAGACCTCACCGGCCAGGTCGAGCAGTTGCCGGCCGGTGCGGACGGTGGCCTGCCGGGCCTCGCGGCCCAGTTTCGCGGCGTACAACCGCCGTTCCACGGCGACCACATGGTCCCAGTCGTCCGCGCCGACCGCGCGGTGGGTGAGGGCGAGGGCGGTCGCGTCGGCGGGCCCCACGCTGTGCCGGAGCAGGTCGTGCAGGAGGGCGGGCAGCGTGCGGGGCGTGACCGCGTGGGCCTGCTGGAAGCCCTCCAGGCCGTGGGAGAGGGTGTAGTAGCCGCTGGGGAAGGCCGAGTCCGTGAGCTGGAGCCCGGTCAGCAGCGCTTGTGTCGGCATCGGGTCGTGCACGCCGGGTCTCCGTTCGTGCCGGGCGGGTCAGACGATGTAGAAGAGCTGGTTGAGCGGGAGGCGTTCGGCCGGTTCGATGGTGGCGGGCTCGCCGTCGACGGTGACCTTGTACGTCTCCGGGTCCACCTCGATGCGCGGCAGCGCGTCATTGCGGACCATGTGCTGCTTGCCGACGGTCCGGCAGCGCCGCACGGGTTCGATCCGGCGCCCGAGGCCCAGCTCTCCGGGGACGCCGGCGGCGATGGCCGCCTGCGACATGAAGGTGACGGAGGTCCGCTGCCCGGCCCGGCCGTGGGCGCCGAACATCGGCCGGTAGTAGACCGGTTGGGGGGTGGGCAGGGAGGCGTTGGGGTCGCCCATCAGCGCCCAGTTCACCATGCCGCCCTTGATGATCAGCTTGGGCTTGGCGGCGAAGGAATGGATCGGCCAGAGCACGATGTCGGCGAGCTTCCCGGGCTCCAGCGAGCCGATCACATCGGCGGCGCCCACCGCGATCGCCGGGTTGATGGTGAGCTTCGCCAGATAGCGCAGGACGCGCGCGTTGTCGTTGCGCGAACCGTCCTCGGCCAGGGCGCCGCGCATCTCCTTGCAGTGGTGCGCGGTCTGGAAGGCGCGGGCGAAGGACTCGCCGACCCGGCCCATGGCCTGGGAGTCGGAGGAGAAGATGCTGATCACGCCGAGGTCGTGCAGCACCGTCTCCGCCGCGATGGTCTCGGCGCGCACCCGGCTGTCGGCGAACGACACGTCCTCGGGGATGTCACGGGACAGGTGGTGGCAGACCATCACCATGTCCAGCAGCTCGTCCACCGAGTTGATGGTGTACGGCAGGGTCGGGTTGGTGGAGGCCGGCAGCACGTTGGGCTCGCCGGAGACCCGCATGATGTCGGGGGCGTGGCCGCCGCCCGCGCCCTCGGTGTGGAAGGTGTGGATGGTCCGGCCGTCGATCGCGGACAAGGTGTCCTCGAAGAAGCCGCCCTCGTTGAGGGTGTCGGTGTGCACGGCGAGCTGCACGTCGTGCTCGTCGGCCACCCGCAGCGCGTTGTCGATGGCGGCGGGGGTGGCGCCCCAGTCCTCGTGCACCTTCAGGCCCGACACACCCGCTTCGACCTGTTCACGGAGCGCCTCGGGCAGGCTGCCGTTGCCCTTGCCGAGCAGACCGACGTTGACCGGCAGGTCCTCGGCGGCCTCCAGCATCCGGTGGATGTTCCAGGGTCCGGGGGTGCAGGTGGTGCCGTTGCTGCCGTCGGTCGGTCCGGTGCCACCGCCGAAGAAGGTGGTGATGCCGTTGGACAGGCCCTCCTGGGCCTGCTGGGGCGAGATGAAGTGGATATGGGTGTCGACCCCGCCGGCGGTGGCGATCAGGTGCTCGCCGGAGATCACCTCGGTGCCGGGCCCGATGACCAGCTTGGGGTGGACGCCGTTCTGCGCATGGGGGTTTCCGGCCTTGCCGACGCCGACGATCAGGCCCTCGCGGACGCCGATGTCGCCCTTGACGACACCGAGCACCGCATCGAGGACGACGACATTGGTGATCACCAGGTCCAGGGCGCCCTCGCGGTTGAGCGCGGCGGGGTCCTGCGCCATGCCGTCGCGGATGGCCTTGCCGCCGCCGTAGACGGCCTCGTCCCCGTAGGAGCCGGCGTTGTGGTCGTACTCGACCTCGACCAGCAGATTGGTGTCGGCGAGGTGGAACCGGTCGCCCACGGTGGGGCCGAACAGATCGGTGTACTGCCGGCGCGGGATGATCGCCATCAGTGGTCGGTCCCCTCGTTGTCGGTGGCGGAGTCGCCGCCGGTGGTGGCGAATCCCAGCTGCGCGGCGCGGCGCAGCGCGGCCCGCCGGGTATCCCCGGCGTTCAGTCCGCCGTTGACGAGTCCGGCGAAGCCGACGAGCCGCCGGGTGCCGCCGAAGGCGCACAGCTCGACCTCGCGGGTGTCGCCGGGCTCGAAGCGCACGGCGGTGCCGGACGGGATGTCCAGGTGCATGCCGTAGGCGGCCTCGCGGTCGAACCGCAGCGCGCGGTTGACCTCGAAGAAGTGGTAGTGCGAGCCGATCTGTACCGCACGGTCCCCGGTGTTGGCGACGGTGAGACTGACCTTGGCTCGGCCGGAGTTGATCTCCACGGGGTCGTCCCCGTAGAGGTAGTGGGCTCCACCAGACATCGTTGGTCCCCTCGGTGGTTCAGGAGGTGTGGTTCAGGCGCTGATCGGGTCGTGGCAGGTGACCAGCTTCGTGCCGTCCACGAAGGCCGTCTCGACCTGGAGGACGGTGAGCATGTCGCGCACCCCGGGCATGACCTCGTCGGCGGTGACGACCTTGCGGCCCAGTTCCATGCACTCGGCGACGGTGTGGCCGTCCCGGGCGCCTTCGAGCACGGCCTCGGTGATCAGTGCGGCGGCTTCGCCGTAGTTGAGCTTGGTGCCCCGGTCCCTGCGGCGCCGGGCCAGGTCCGCCACCACGTAGACGTGGAGCTTGTCGATTTCGCGTGGTGCGAGGTTCATCGCGTCACTTCGCTTTCTCGTACGGCATACCGGGCCGGTCCATCGCCGGTGCGGCCGCCAGGAAGAGCCAGGTCGTCACTACGAACGGCCAGGTGAAAGGTGATCCGCCGGACGGCTGGACAACGGCGGTCCAGGCGGTGGTGAGAGGGACCGAGGCCACGGCGGCGAGTACGGCGTAGCCGGTGGTCCAGCGAGTCGGGGTCAGGAAGGTGGCCGCCAGGGCGATGGCGACGAGCACCGCGTTGTAGCCGTAGAGCCCCTCGGCGATGCGGTCGGCGGGCAGGCCCATGGCCCAGGCGGTCAGGACCGCGACGGCGCTGCCGCAGGCGGCGACGACGGCCGCGCGCCAGGAGGTGACGAGCAGTCCGGCGAGGACGATCAGGCCCGCGTACCACTTGTCGAGGAAGAAGACCTGACCGATGTTGTCGCAGAAGGCGTGACCGAGGTCCGCCATGGACACTCCGGTGGCCGCGGCGACCGGCGTCGGGGCCGCCGCCGCGTTCGAGGGCAGCGCCATCGCCAGGACGCTCGCGACGAGGCAGTACGGCGCGGTCAGCACGGGCAGTTGGGCGAGCCCGAGGAGGCGGACGGCCGCGGCGGTCAGGATCGAGCAGACGGCGGCGGCGAGGACGACGAGCAGCGCGGTCCGCCATGAGGCGCCGAGCCGGACGAGCAGCGCGATGCCGACGAGGCAACCGCAGTACCCCTCCAGCCCCTGGCCGAGTCGGCCGTCCCGGGCGGTGCGCAGTGCGGCCGCCGCCCCCGTGGACACGAGCGTGCCGAGCAGTCCGTAGCCGCCGAGCCATCGGTCGTCGGCGAAGAGCGCGGCGAGGAACAGCAGTCCCGTCCATGGGTTCGCGCTGAGCGTGACCTGTGCGATGCCGTGCAGGGACGCCCGCCCGACAGCGATCGGTCCGGGGCCCATGGGCCGTACCGCCTGACCGGCTGCGGGCATGGGTATTCTCCCTGTTTGAGGACACGACGGAGCCATCAACGCCCCCTCGGACCGGGGGAGATGAGAACCGCTTCAACACTTTGTTGAACCCTACGCCCGGCCTCGGCCACCAAGATCGAACCCAGTTGGTGACCGCCTGGACACCAAGGGGAATCACCGCAGGCAGTGCGGCCGGGCCGAGGGCCGAGGGCGTCGCATCTTGACCTTGATCCAGCCAGTCGTTGAACGTCTCTTGGATTGATCGAGGCCAAGAGCTGACCGGCAGTCAGGGGTCGCGGTGGACGTCACCGCGGCTCCGCCAAGGCACCGGCCCGGCGGCCTGTGTCCCTCTTGTGAGCGAACGCGAACCGGACAGGATTCGCTGATCGGGAGCAAAGCGTTGACTGTGCGTCACTGGATGGAAATCCTGGTAAACGCACCAGAATCACCTTCCATGCACATGGGGGAAAGATGGTCCGGAAAAGTCATGCCCGGCGGATGGTCTGTGTGGCATCCGCCGCCGCACTCATGGGACTCGGGCTTGTCGGTACGGCCGCGGCGAGCGAGTCCCGTCCCGCGCGCCAGGCCGCGACCCACTGGTACATGACGCCCAACCCCGGCAACGACTGCGCTCTCAACATCCGCGACTCCGCGAGCGCCGGCGGCAAGATCGTCGGCCACCTGTCCGGCTGTAGCATGGGCGCCTGGTGCTGGTACCAGAAGTCGGACTGCGGTGCGTCGGTCAAGGGCGGTTCCTACACCTGCAAATACGCCGACGGAAGCAGCGGGTTGCGCGGCAATGAATGGGCGCGCGTGGCCGACAAGAACGGCAAGCTCGCCTACGTGGCCAGGTGGTGCGGTTTCGCTCAGCGGCTGTAGAGCCCGGCTGTAGGGCCCGCACAGGGCGAGCGGCTCGGCGCGTCGGAACACCTCGATGCCGGTTCCGGCTCCCTGGCGGGTAGTCCTGCGCGTGACGGCAGCCGGGGCAATTCCGGGCGCGCGTCGAGGTGTCCGCCGCCGCGCGAGCCACCGGGCCGAGTTCCACGACCCGCGACGCCGAGCGCCGCGGCTCTGGCCGCGGTCCGGGGTGAGGGGGTCTGGACAAGGCGACGGCTCCAGGTCGGCGCGGGCACCGTCTCTGTGTACGGCGATCTGTTCGCCCGGGGACGCACGCCGAGGTACTGCCCCCTCAGGCGCGCTCCGGCCGAGACCGGCCCGGCAACCGGCCCGGCCGGAGCGCGCTCCCCCGTCGCCGGTCCGGTGTTCACCGCACGGCGGCCGGGGCCGTACGGCGGATCGGCGGGTGCGCGGGCTGTCCGACGGATCGGCGAGGACGCGCCCCGACTGGCGGATCGGCAAGAGCACGGGCCGTACGGCAAACCGGCGAGTGCGCGGGCCGACCGGCGAGCCAGCGGGTGCGTGAGCCCTCCGGCAAACCGGCGAGGGCACGCCCCGACCAGCGGATCGGCAAGAGCACGGGCCGACCGGCAAACCAGCAAGCTCACGCCCCGACCAGCAAACCAGCGAGCGCGCGGGCCGACCGACGGAGCGGCGAGGGCACGTCCCGACCGGCAGACCGGCAAGAGCACACCCCCGACCGGCCGACCGGCGGGTGCGTGGGCCGTTCTGGAGGTCGGTCCGCGTCTTCAGTGCAGGGGCTCGTGGGCGGGCCCAGGAGCGGTGGTCGCTAGCGGGTCGCGTCGGGGTAGGCGGCCGTCGCGCGGATCTCGATGAGGAGGCCCGGGCTGGCGAGGCCGCTGACTCCGATGATCGTCCAGGTCGGGTAGGGCGCTTCGACGAGCCGCCGCTTGGCCTCGACGAAGCCGGGGAGATGGCGACGGATGTCGACGTGGTAGCTGGTGACATCGACGAGGGCGGACATGTCGAGGTCCTCCAAACGCAGGATCTCCTCGATCTTCCGCAGGGCGATCTCGGTCTGCTCCTCGATGGTGTCCGGGATGGTTCCGTCGGCGCGGCGACCGATCGTTCCGGCGATGAACAGGAGGCCCTGCGCGCGGACGGCGGCGGAATAGCCGAAGTCCGCGAAGGCGCTGGTGGTTTCTCCGAAGACCGGGTTGTCCTCGGGGACCTCGATGGTGCGGACGGTCATTGCGGTGTGTCCTTCTCTTTCTCTTTGTTCTCTTTGTCGATGGTTCGTACGGCCGGTGGAGTCAGTTGCCCCAGCGGGACGCGCGGTAGGCGTGCTCCAGCCGGGTCCGGCCGTAGGTCTCGCGTTCACGGAGCAATTCGCCGGGGACCGTGTGCCGGGGCGCGTTCTTCGGGTCCTTGGCCGCCTGCGCGACGATCGCGTCGGTGAGGGAACGGACCATGTCCAGGCGTGGATAGACGGCGTGCACGGCTTCGGCCTGCTCGTCCGTGACGACGCTGAGGTGGCCGGCGCCCACCGGGTCGTCGAAGTCGAGGCCCACTCCCTCGCGAACGAGCACGCAGAGCGTGCCGCGCCGCTCCGCGATGCCCGGCGAGGTGTGCAGGGCGATGGCCTGCCAGACCTGGTCGGCGTCGGCTTCGGGCACCGCGTGGTCGATGAGGAACGCGGCGGCCCGGTCGGCGCCTTCGACTTCGAACCGCTGGGTGTGCGGCCCGTCCGACGCCACACCGAGGTCGTGCATCGCGCACGCCGCGAACAGCAGGTCGTCGTCGTAGTCGCGGTCGGCCGCCAGCCCGCGCCGACCGGCGAGCAGCCGGGCGAACAGGTAGCTGCGGATGCTGTGGTGGAAGACGGACGGCGTCTCCACCGATCGGATGAGTTCGATGACGGCGTCGGCAAGTGGCGTGCCGGGCAGTGCGATCGGGTCGGCGGTCGCCTCGTGAGTAGGTCCGGTCATGCCTTCAGCCTGGCCGGGACGGCCGTGACCTGGCGAGCGGCAAAATTTCCATGCTTCGTTAGAATCTTGCCATGACAGTGCATCACATCGCGGTCCTGGCGCTGGACGGAGTCACCCCGCTCGACCTGGCGATCCCGACGCAGATCTTCACCGCCCGGCCGGAGACCACCTATGAGATGACCCTGTGCGCGCTGGACACGAAGGTGCGGACCACCGCGGGTTTCGCCCTGGTCGCCGACGGGGGCCTTGAGCAGGTGCGCACCGCCGACACCGTGATCGTGCCGGGGTTCGAACCGATCAGCACGCTGCCGGACGCCGTGCTCCAGACACTGGCCGAAGCCCGCGACCGGGGCAGGCGCGTGGTGTCGATCTGCACGGGTGCCTTCGCACTGGCCGCGGCGGGCGTACTGGACGGGCTGCACGCCACCACCCACTGGCAGCACATCGACGACTTCGAGCGGGACTTCCCGGCGGTCATGGTCGACCGTGACGTGCTCTACGTCGACGAGGGCGATGTGCTCACCTCGGCCGGGGTGTGCTGCGGCATCGACCTGTGCCTGCACATCGTCCGCCGGGACCTCGGCGCGGAGGTGGCCAACCAGATCGCCCGCGGTCTGGTCGCGGCCCCGCACCGGGACGGCGGGCAGGCCCAGTACGTGCCGGCTCCCGTCGCGGTGGCGGGCGAGGCGTCGCTCTCCGCTACCCGCGGCTGGGCCCTGCACCGGCTCGGCGAGCCGCTCACGCTGCGCGTGCTCGCCCGGCACGCGGGCCTCTCACAGCGCACCTTCATGCGCCGGTTCACCGAGGAGACGGGCACGACCCCGTTGCAGTGGCTGCTCGGCGCCCGGCTCGGCAGGGCGCGGGAACTGCTGGAGTCCACGGACCGGTCGGTGGACCAGGTGGCGCGGGACTGCGGACTGGGCACGGCGGCCAATCTGCGGCTGCACTTCCGGCGCACGCTGGACACCACCCCCACCGCCTACCGCCGCGCCTTCACCCGCCTGGCCTCGCGGGGCCCGGCCGGTCCGCCGACGGTCCCGATGGCGCGCACCCGCGCCGGTGACACGGCCGCCGCCCGTTGAAGAAGCCCTTGCGCGTACCGATGCGATCGACCGCTGAGGGCGGCGTGCCACAATCCCTTACTGGCCGGTAACTCCAAGCTGCCGACGTGTCGACGTGTCGAGGAAAGGTGCCCCATGGCCCGCGTGTTCACGGTGAGCGACAGCATTCATATCGACGTACCGCCCGAGGTGGCCTACCAGGCCATATGCCGTCCCGGTGACATGGGCCGCTGGAGTCCGGAGAATCTCGGCACCACGGAGGGCACGGGGCGCGCACCGGCGGGGGTCGGCACCACGTTCGTCGGGCGGAACAAGCGCGGCCGGTTCCGCTGGGTGACCCGGTGCACGGTCACGGCGGCCGAGCCCCGCCGCCGCTTCGCCTTCCGCGTGCACGCCATCGGCATCGGCCGACCGCGCCTGCGCGGCCCGATCGCCACCTGGGAGTACCGTTTCGAGCCCGCCGACGGCGGCACGCGGGTCACCGAGACCTGGACGGACGACCGCCGCGCCTGGCCCGACTTCGTGGCCGGCACCTTCGACCGGATCGCCACCGCGGGACACACCTTCGCCGCCTTCCAGACCCGCAACATCCGCGCGACGCTGCGCAATCTGAAGCGGGAACTGGAGACCGACGCGCACTGACGCCGGCCCGAAGGGACAAGAGCGCAATCGCGCCGGAGTCCTGGTGGCCCGAACGCGGCTGCACCGGCGGGGAGTTCGCGGGAGGGGTCACCAGGCCAGAGGCGAGGCGCCGAGCGGTTCGGCGGAGCGGTCGAGGCGCGGCCGCAGGGTCGAGTACGCGATACGGGTGGGCAGGTACCTGACCTCGCCGAAGGGCCCGTGCACGGTGGCCAGTTCGCCTACGGCGCGGGTGGGGTCGGGGGCGGGCAGCACGGCGACGTCGGCACGCGGGAACAGCCCCAGGTCCTGCACCCACATGCACACCTTCGCCAGGTCGATGTGCACCCGCCAGCCGCCCCCCTCGCGGGCCCGGCGGCGCAGCGCCTCGATCGCTCCGGCCGTACCGAGGATCGCCGCGAGGTAGTCGTTGAGCAGATAGGTCGGCGGCAGCCTCGGACCGTCGAAGGTGCCCTCCTCGGCGGCGAACCCGGTGGCCGCGCAGGCGAGTTGGTCGAAACCGCCACGCCGCGACCAGGGGCCGGACAGGCCCCAGCCGTGATAGTCGAGCACCACCAGACCGGGCCGCTGCTCGAACAACGCCTCGGGTCCAAAGCCCTTGGTGTCCAGGTTGAGGTAGTTGCTGACGTACACGTCCGCCCCGGCGAGCACCCGCCGGAAGGCCGCGGCCTGCGTGGGGTCGAGCAGATCGCAGAAGGCGGCGCGCTTGCCGATCCCGGTCTCGATGATCATCCCGATGGGGTCGGGATGCGCGGGCGAGGAGACGTGCAGTACGTCGGCGCCCAGCTCGGCGGAGATCCGCGCGGCGATCGGGCCCGCGATGACATGCGAGTTGTCCAGCACCCGCAGCCCGGTCAGCGGCAGGGCCGACGGCAGCTCCCCAGCGACCGGGAACGGCTCGGGCGCGCTCTCCCCCACCTTCTCCAGGTGGATCAGGGGCCGCCCGTCCAGCAGTCGGCCCTGCGGGTGGGCTCGCCACTCCTGCCGGGTGCGTACGGCGACCGCGGTGCCGCCGCGCGAGCAGATCGCCTCCTCCAGCTCGAAGGCGTCCCAGTGCGCGATCGCGTCCGCCATGCGCTGCCGGCCGGGCGGGCAGTCCAGCACCTCGCAGGCGATGTCGCGCAACTGCGGGTAGGAAAGCAGCACATAGACGTAGCGGCCGTCGCCCGCGCGGTAGAAGTCGCTGTTGCCCAGCAGGTTGGGGTCCTCGATCAGCTCGCTCACCGGCACACCGCTCGCCCGGGTGAGGAAGACCGCCATCAGCTGGTGGATCGCGGACTCGACGGAGACCGTCACGTCCTGCCCCTCCCCGTCCCGCTCCCGCCACAGCGCCGACACCTCGGTGCCGAGCGCCGCGAGGGCGGCGGCGCAGGCTTCGCCGATGCGGTGCACGGAGGGGGTCTGCGGGTCGGCGCCGGTGACGGTCACCTTCCCGCCGGTCTCCTCGCCGGTGATGCCGAGCTGGCGGTAGAGGTCCTGTAGTGCGTGGTACGCGGTCGTGTTCTCCGTCGCGCTCGCGGTCATGGCCCTCGTCCTTCCGTAGTGGCCGGGTTCGTATTTCCATGACAGCGCCGTGAATTGACGTACGTCCAATACCAACGGCGGCTGATAGCGATATGCAAACCCCTATACATCCCGCCTGACCTGCCGCTATATCCGGTTCGCTATCAGCCGGCCGGGCAGCTGGTATTGGACACGCCCTGTGGTGCGGGATTTTCTTGAAGGCGTCGCAACGAATGAGAGGAACGCAGTGAAAGGAATGCTTTCCGGAGTCCGCGTCGTCGAGCTGGGCAGCGTGATCATGGTCCCGTACGCCGCACAGCAACTCGGTGACCTGGGCGCGGACATCATCAAGGTGGAGCCCCCGGGCGGCGACATGACCCGCCATTACCCGCCCTCCCGTCACCCGGGGATGGGCGGCGCCGGACTCCATCTCAACCGCAACAAGCGCAGTGCGCTCATCGACCTCAAGGCGCCGCACGGCCGCGACGCGCTGCTGGCCCTGATCCGTACCGCGGACGTGTTCCTCACCAACGTCCGCCCGCAGGCCCTGGACCGGCTCCGGCTCGGGTACGAGGAGCTGCGGGCCGTCAACCCCGGCGTGGTGTACGTCAACGCGCAGGGTTTCCGCTCCGACTCGGCGCTCGGCACCCGCGCCGCGTACGACGACATCATCCAGGCCGTCACCGGGCTGGTGTGGCTCAATCAACGGGCGAGCGGTGAACCGCGGTTCGTGCCCAGCCTGATCGCCGACAAGGTCTGCGGACTGCAGATCAGCCAGGCCGTACTCGCCGCCCTGCTGCACCGGGAGCACGGCGGCGGCGGTCAGCACATCGAGGTGCCGATGGCCGACACCATGCTCGCCTTCAACCTGGTCGAGCATCTGGCCGGGGCGGTCATGGACGGCGAGTTCGGCGCGCCGCGCTCGCTCAGCCGCACCCGGCGGGCGCAGCGCACGGCGGACGGCTGGATGTGCGTCCTGCCCCACAGCGACCGCAACTGGCGGGACTTCTGCGCCTTCGCCGGCCGCCCGGAGCTCGCCGCCGATCCACGGTTCGCCGACCGCGCGCTGCGGGCCCGCAACGCCGACGAGATGTACCGCGTGCTGGACGAGATGACGGTGACTCACACGTGCGCCGAATGGCAGGAGTTCTGCGATGGCGTCGGCATCCCGGCCGCGCCCGTGCACAGCCTGGAGTCGGCCGTCGCCACCGCCTACGCCCGCGAGGGCGGTCTGCTGGCCGAGGCCGAGCACCCCACCGAGGGCGGCTACCGCTCCATCGCCCGTCCGGTGCGCTACTCCGCCGACCCCGAACCGACCGTGCGCCCCTGCCCCGCCCTCGGCCAGCACACCGACGAAGTGCTCCGCGAGGCCGGTTTCGATCCCGCCCTGCTCAATGAGGAGTAGTTTCATGACCGATACCACCGACACCCTGAAAGTGCGCCGGGAGGTGCGGGACTTCCTCGCCGAGGAGCGCGCCCGCGGTACCGTGCTCGGCCGCCCCGACTCCTGGCTGACCGGCTGGGACCCGGACTTCAGCCGCCGGCTCGCCGGACGCGGCTGGGTCGGCATGGCGCTGCCGCCCCAATACGGGGGCGGTGGGCGCGGATTCGCCGCCCGCGTCGTCGTGATCGAGGAATTGCTCGCCGCCGGGGCGCCGGTCTCCGCGCACTGGGTCGCCGACCGCCAGGCCGGGCCCTCGATCCTGGCCCATGGCACCGAGGGGCAGAAAGAGCGGTTCCTGCCCGCCATCGCGGCCGGGCGCTGCTTCTTCTCCATCGGCATGAGCGAGCAGGAGGCCGGCTCCGACCTGGCCAATGTGCGGACCCGCGCCGAACGGGTGCCCGGCGGCTGGCGGTTGACCGGTACGAAGAAGTGGACCGGCGGCGCGCATGTCAACGACTACGCGATCGTGCTGGCCCGTACCGGCGAGCACGAGGACCGGCACCAGGGGCTCAGCCAGTTCATCGTGGACCTGCGCGCCCCCGGCGTACGCACCGAGCCGATCCGCCTGCTGACCGGCGAGCACACCTTCAACTGGTTCCACCTCGACGGCGTCGAGGTCCCCGACGGCATGCTGCTCGGTCAGGAGGGTGACGGCTGGAAGCAGGTCACCGGCGAGCTGGCCTTTGAACGCAGCGGGCCCGAGCGTTACCTCTCCACCTTCCCGCTGCTGGTCTCGCTGACCCGCGAACTGCGCCGGGGCGCGGCCACTCCCGACCAGCAGGCCCGGCTCGGCGCCCTGCTCGCCCGGATCTCCGCGATACGGCAGCTCTCGCTCGGCGTCGCCGACGCGCTGGACGCGCAGCGCCCCGCCGATGTGCGGGCCGCGCTGGTCAAGGACCTGGGTACGCGCCTGGAGGGTGAACTCGTCCACGAGGTACGGCGCATCCTGCCCCGTACCGCCGACACCGGGGCCACGCCCGGCTCCTACCCTCACCACCTCGCCTACGCGCTGCTGCACAGTCCCGGCTACACCCTGCGCGGCGGCACCAACGAGATCCTTCGCGGCATCATCACCCGCGGTCTGGAGCGGCAGTCATGACCACCACCCTCGCCACCCGCGTCGCCGCCCTGTGCGAGGCCGGCCGCCTCGCCGGGCCGGGCCCCTTCACCGAGACCGTGGTCGGGCACCTCGGCGTCGTCCTCCCCGAGGGCCCGTCGGCCGTCGCGCTCGCCCACGGCCTCACGCTCGCCTACGCCCACCCCGCCGTCACCCGGGTCGGCCCGGTCGGCACCTCGGGCGAGGACGCCGCGCTCCGGGTCTCGGGCACCCTGCCCCGGGTGCCGTACGGGGCCACCTCCACGGTCCTCGTGCTGACCGAGGGGCCGGGCGGGCCCGTACTGTTCCCGGTCGACCCGGCCCGTACCACCGCCGTCCCCGGCACCAACCTCGCCGGTGAGCCCCGCGACACCCTCTATCTGCGCGACTACGCGGTGGCCGCCGTCGACGTCCGCCCGCTCACCCCGGCCGAACTCGCGCAGGCCGGGCTCCGTGCCGCCCTCGCCCGCGCGGCGCTCATCGCGGGCGCCGCCGAGCGCTGCGTCGAGCTGACGGTCCAGCACACCACCACCCGCACCCAGTTCGGCCGCCCGCTCAGCCGTTTCCAGGCCGTCAAACAGGAGGAGGCCCGGCTGATCGAGGAGTCCGCGCTGGTGCGCGCCGCGGTGGACGCCGCCGCTCGTGAGCTGTCGCTGGTCGGTGTGGCGGCCGCCAAGGCGCAGGCATCCGCCTCGGTCGCCGAGATCGCCCGCATCGCCCACCAGCTGCACGGCGCCGTCGGCTTCACCGAGCTCAGCGAACTGCGGTTCGCCACCACCCGGTTGTGGTCCTGGCGCGACGAGGACGGCGACGAGTCGTACTGGAACGCGCTGCTGGGCCGCGAGGCGCTCGCCGCGGACGACGTCTGGGCGCTGCTCGCCGTCTGACCCGCGCGTCCCACGGACCCCGGCCGGGCCGGGGTCCGTACGTCCGGCCTGGCACCGTTCACCGCCCACCACCCGATCTACGCTCACCTCATGGATCTCACGCCCCGCCTGTTGGAACAGTTCACCGTGCTCGCCGAGGAGAAGCATTTCGGCCGCGCGGCAAGCCGCCTGATGATGAGTCAGCCCCCGCTCAGCCAGGCGGTCCAGCGTCTGGAGCGGATCATCGGTACCCGTCTGTGCACCCGGAGCAGTCAGGGCGTCAGCCTCACGCCCGCCGGTGAGGCCTTCGCGGCCGACGCCCGGCGGATACTGGAGGCACAGGAGTCCGCCGTCGCCCGCGCCCGCCGGATCGCCCGCGGAGCGGAGGGTGAGCTGCGCGTCGGCTTCGTCAACAGCCTCGGCCACTGGCACCTGCCGCGCCTGCTCGCCGACGCCGCCGAGCAGCTGCCGGGTCTGCGCCTGCATGTGCGGCAGGGATCCACCGCCGCCCTGATCGACCTCGTCCGCAGCGGCACCGTGGAACTCGCGCTGGTACGCCAGCCCCCGCAAGACATCGACGACCTGACCGTCCACCGGCTCACCGTGGAACGCCTGGCCGCGGCCCTGCCCGTGGCGCACCGCCTCGCCGGGGCCGGCCGCGTCGCCCTGACCGACCTGCGCGAGGACTCCTTCGCCCTCGCCGGTGACGGGCCGCTCCAGCAACTGGCCCGGCGCGCGCTGCTGGCCTGCGACCGCGCGGGTTTCGTCCCCACCGTCCGTGCCCACGCCGACGATCTGCCCGGCCTGCTCAGCTACGTCGCCTCCGGCCTGTGCGTCACCCTCGCCCCCGAGCACACCGCCGCGCTCTCCTTCCCGGGCGTCCGCTTCCTCCCGCTCACCGACGAGGCTCCCGAACTCACCACCACCATCGCGGCCCTGCACCGGCCGCACGCCGACCCGGCCGTACGCTCGCTGCTGGCCCTCGCGGGCGCCTCGTTCGCGGGCTGACGGCCGGGCCGCGCGCGGGTTCAGGACGGCAGGGTCCAGGTCTGGTTGGCGGATCCGGTGCAGGACCAGATCTGCAACCGGGTGCCGTTGGCCGAGCTCTGGTCGGTGGCGTCGAGGCACTTGCCCGACTGGGGGTTCACCAGCGAGCCGTCGCCGCCCTGCCGCCAGACCTGGGAGCCGGTGCCGTTGCAGTCGTACAGCTGCACCTTCGTGCCGTTGGCGGTTCCGGCCGCCGCGACGTCCATGCACTTGCCCAGCGCGCGCAGCGTCCCGTCGGAGCCGACGGTCCATGTCTGGGCGCCGGTGCCGTTGCAGTCGTAGAGCTGGACGGCGGTGCCGTTCGCCGAGTTCGCGCCTGCGACGTCCGCGCACTTGCCGCCGATGCCCTTGATCGCGCCCGAGCCGCCGCCGGGCGGCGGGGTGACGGGGCCGGACGCGCCGCCGAGCCAGCGCAGCCCCTGGAGCAGCAGCTTGTTCTGCTCGGCGCTGCCGAACGTGGACGACAGCGTCGTGTTCGTGGCGTAGTCCATGGCGTTGTGGCCGAAGTTATTGTAGATCATCTTATAGTTACGGTTGGACCATACGATCGGGTAGTAACCGCTGTACCAGGACTGGTCGGGGTCCGTGCCGATCGGGAAGGTCGACTGGTCCATCGAGGCCAGGATGTCGATGTCCGGGTTCTGCCGCAGGTCGTACTGCCAGCTGTACCACTCGCTGACCGACGAGGTGATCGTCGACGGCAGGCCCGCCGTCGCCGGGTGGTCCGGGTCCTCGATCCTCAGCGTCTCGGAGGTCGGACCCCAGGTGTTGGACCGGAAGGTGCCGGTGCCGAGAAAGGTCTCGTGGTACCAGGACCAGTCGCTGGGCGTCTGGTCGTTGTACGCCGACACATGGAAGCCCATCCAGGCGCCGCCGTTGTTCATGTACGTCTGGAACGCGCTGCGCTGGGCCGTAGTCTGGGGATAGTTGTCCAGGAACATGACGACCTGGTATTTCGCGAGGTTCGCCGTGTTCAGCTGGTTCCAGTCGTTGGTCGCGGTGTACGTGTAGCCGTTCGCCGCCGCCTGCTGCGGGAACCACGCGTTGGCCTCGTGGACGAAGCTGATGTGCGCGGCGTCGTAGGTGCCGTCGTAGAACGCCAGGATCTTGAACGGCGTGGCGCCCTGGGCCCGGTGGGCGGGGGCCGCCAGGAGGCCGAGCACGACGGCCAGCAGGGCGAACAGGCGGATCATGGTGCGGGGAAGCCGGATGCTGGTTCTGCCCATGGGTCTTCCTTGTGTGGGGGGTCGGGGCATGGGGCGCCGGTGGAGGGGCGGGCGTCAGCCCAGCGTCCAGCTCTGGTTCGCGGTGCCGGTGCAGGTCCAGATCTGGAGCTGGTTGCCGTCGGCGGTGCTCCAGTCGGTGTCGTCCAGGCACTTGCCCGAACCGGTGTTGACCAGGCTGCCGTTCGAACCGGTCGTCCACGCCTGGGCGTTGGTCCCGTTGCAGTCGTAGAGCTGGACCTTGGTGCCGTTGGCCGTACCGGCCGCGGTGACGTCGAGGCACTTGCCCAGCGCGCCGAGGGTGTTGCCGCTGTGCGTCCACTGCTGTGCGTTGGTGCCGTTGCAGGTGTACAGCGTGACCGGGGTGCCGTTGGCCGAGTTGGCCCCGGCGACATCGACGCACTTGCCGCCGTAGCCGTGGATGGGCGTGGTGCCGCCGGTCGGGGGCGGGGTGGTGCCGCCGCCGGTGATGGCCTTGAAGATGGCGGTGAACTGGTGGTCGCTCTGGGCGGTGCCGCTGGCGCCCTGGTTGTCCCGGCTGAGCGCCCAGAAGGTCAGTTCCTGTATGCCGTTGCCGGCCGCGAAGGACTCCAGCTCCTGGGCGTCCTGGACGGTGAACACCTCGGCGCTGGTGTCGTTCACACCGATCATCGGGCAGTTGCCCTCCATGGCCCACAGCTGGGCGGAGGTCTTGGTGTTCCAGATCTGGCCGAGCTGGCTGTGCAGGCCGTTCGCGGCGCTGATCGCGGCCTGGCCCATGTCCATCGCCGGCCCGTAGTCCATGGTCATGATGTTGACCAGGTTGACGTTCAGATTGTGGCTCTTGGCGTTCTGCAGCAGGGCGACGCCGTTGGACTCCAGGCCGTTCGGGCTGACGGGCAGCGTGTAGTCCACGTCCAGCTTCTTGCCCTGGGCGGCGTAATCCTGCTGGAGGTTGGCGAGCGCCTGGTTGCGCCGGTCGTTGGCGGCGGTGTTGTCCAGGGTGCCGCCCTCGATGTCCAGGTCGACGCGGGTCAGGTTGAACTGGTCGATGACCTTCTTGTACTGGGCCTGCATGGCCGCGACCGTGCCGCATGAGGTGAGTTCGGAGCCGCTCGCACCGCCGAAGGAGGCGATGACGTCGCCGCCGGCCGCGCGCAGGCTGTTGATGGCGTTGTTCCAGCCGGAGTCGGTGACGGGGGTGTCACCGTTGATGGTGGCGTTGCAGGTGCCCTGGCTGATGACGAAGGCGAGCGTGTAGTACTTGTTCCCGGTCGCGTTGTACGCGTTCATCAGCGTCGAGGGGTCGTTCCACATCTCCGCGTACGGGGCGGAGTAGTGGGCCGGGAAGCCGGGGCCGGGGTTGGCGGCGGCCGATGCCGTCCCGGCGGTGGCGAGAAGGCCACCGGCGGCCAGCGGAAGGACGCAGATCGAGGCGGCCAACCATCTTCTGAGGGTTCGCATCATGGGGGGGTCCTCCTGGCACGGCTGTGTGGGGGTGTCCCGCGCTCGGGGCGGCTACGGGTAATTCGTCAGGTACGCCAGGCTGTTGCTCGGGGGCGCAGCGCTTGCCGGAGCCGGATGCCGCGCTCTGCCACGCTCGTCTCACCTCTTTTTACAAGCCGTGAAATTAGAGCCGGTCGACAATCTCCGTCAACCCCCGTGACATGGAGACAGCGGTCTTGACGGTATTGGTCTGCGCCAATACCGTCTGCTCGCACAGAAGTCCACATGGTTCAACAGCACGCCTCGTCAACGGAGTTGACGAGGCATCCGCCGGTTGGGGGCGAGAGCCCGGCCACACCGGAGGCGGCACGGCGAACAGACGCGATCATGTCCTTCTTCGGAGGCCAGACCTATGCAACTACCCCCAAGGGCACGCCGCGGCGGCTGGAAGAGAGCGCTCTCTCTGATTCCCGTCGTCGCGCTGACGACGGCGGCCGCCCTCACCACGACACCGAACGCCCAGGCGGCGGTGCCCCCCGCCCCTTCGGGCTTCACGCTCACCTGGAGCGACGACTTCAACGGCGCGTCGGGCACCGGCATCGATCAGAGCCTGTGGAAGTACGACACCGGGCCGGGCAGCAGCTTCGGCACCGGTGAGATCGAGACGATGACCAACAGCACCTCGAACGTCTACTACGACGGTCAGGGCCATCTGGTGCTCCAGGCCCTGCACTCGGGCTCCGACCCGCGCGGCGGATGGACCTCCGGGCGCGTGGAGACCCAGTCGGCGGGCTTCGGCGCCCCGGCGGGCGGCGTCGTACGCATCGAGTCCGTCCTCCAGCAGCCCAACGTCACCACCGCCAACGGCGCGGGCTACTGGCCGGCGTTCTGGATGCTCGGCGCGCCGCTGCGCTCCGGGGTGACCTGGCCGAAGTCCGGCGAGGTCGACATCATGGAGGACATCAACGGCCGCAGTTCCGTCTTCAGCACCCTGCACTGCGGTGTGAACCCGGGCGGGCCGTGCAACGAGTCGACCGGCATCGGCTCGGGTGAACGCGCCTGTTCGGGCTGCCAGACCGGTTTCCACGACTACGCGGCGGAGATCGACCGCTCCGTGTCGCCGGAGCAGATCAGGTTCTACCTCGACGGGAACAACTTCTACACGATCAACGCCAACCAGGTGGACGCCACGACCTGGTCCGACGCGGTCGACCACCCCTTCTTCATCATCTACGACCTGGCGATGGGCGGCGGCTTCCCGGACGCCTTCGGCGGGGGCCCGAACGCGGCCACGGTCTCCGGCGGCAAGCTGGTCATCGACTCGGTGGCCGTCTACAACAAGGCGCCCGGCTCCGGAGGCGGTGGCGGCGGCGGTTCGGTGAGCGGCCAGACGATCACCGGGCCCGGCGGCAAGTGCGTGGACGTCGCGGGCGACGACACCGGCGGCGACGGCACCGCGGTCCAGCTCTGGGACTGCCAGTCGGCGGCCAAGGACCAGCACTGGACCTGGAGCGGCCAGACCCTCCAGACCCTCGGCAAGTGCCTGGACATCGCCGGGGGCAACAGCGCCGCCGGTACGAAGCTGCAGCTCGCCACGTGCAACAGCGGCGGCTACCAGTCCTGGGTGCGGCAACCCGACGGCTCGTTGCGCAATCCGACCAGCGGCCGGTGCGTCGACTCTCCGTCGGGTGCCACCGCGAACGGCACCCGGCTACAGATCTGGGACTGCAACGGCTCCGGCGCCCAGCAGTTCGCCATCGGTACCCCGGTCTACGGACCGGGTGGCAAGTGCGTGGACGTGGCGGGTGACGACACCGGCGGCGACGGCACCGCCGTGCAGCTCTGGGACTGCCAGCAGGCGACGTCGCTCGACCAGAAGTGGACCTGGAACGGCCAGACCCTGCGCACGCTCGGCAAGTGCCTGGACATCGCGGGCGGTGTGAACGCGGCGGGTACGAAGCTCCAGTTGGCCAACTGCAACGGCGGCGGCTACCAGAACTGGGTGGCCAACTCCGACGGCTCGCTGTCCAATCCGACCACCGGCCGGTGCGTCGACTCACCGTCGGGTGCCACCGCGAACGGCACCCGCCTACAGATCTGGGACTGCAACGGCTCCGCCGCCCAGAAGTTCTCACTGGCCTGAGGAAGGACACCTCTGCCCGAGATGAGGCAGAGCAAGCCGGAGGGCCGCACCTCGATCGGTGCGGCCCTTCGGCGTGTCGTCGCTGCGCGGCCGTAGCAGCCGGACTCGGAGGGCCCTCAGCGGTAGTCGCCGGCCGGAGTCCACCACTTCTGCTGGGCCCCGCCCCAGCAGTCGAAGAGTTCGAGGTTCTTGTCGCCCCTGGTGTCGGAGGCGTTCGCGACCTCCAGGCAGCGGCCGGACGCGGGGTTGTAGATCTGTCCGTAGCGGCCCAGGACCCACTTCTGGTGCTGTCCCCCGTCGCACCGGTCGAGACCGACGGGCACCTTGTCGGCCGTGCCGTCACCGGACGCGCCCAGACACAGGCCGTGCACCTGGAGCGTGTCGTCCTGGCCCATGGTCCAGTCCTGCGCGTCGCCGCCGTTGCAGTCCCAGATGTCGGCGACGGCCGGCGGCTTCGTGGCGTTGCCGTAGTCGTCCAGGCACAGGGACTGCCCGTCGCCACCCTTGAGGCCGTACGTCAGAGGCGCGTGGACGGGCGCGTCCGGGGTCATCCGCGCGTCGACGTCGCTGACCGAGGCCGTCGTGGAGCTGCCCGTGTTGCTGCTGACGATCTGTACGCCGCGCAGCACGAAATCGGACTTCGGGAGGTGCTCGGGGTTGACGTAGTCGACGTACTTGTCGAACAGCTCGCTGAAGTCGTCGTCGATCGAAGCCCAGGTGGCGTCCTTCATCAGGTCGGGGCTGCGCACCATGACCCGGCAGCCGTCGGGGCAGGTCATCGTCGCGTCGTCCCTCGTGTACCAGACGACACCGTTGCTGTCGGGAGCCTTGAACGTGCCGGGATCGTAGTGGATGACGGAGATCACGTCAGGGTGTGCCGAACCGTGCTCGGAGTCCTCGAAGATGAGGTCCGTGGTGAGGAGCGCGCGCTTCTCGCCGCAGGTGAACGGCTTGGTCTGCTGGATCTTCGCACGGTAGGAGACGTCGATCCGGCCGTCCGCCGCGGTGCGGTACGCGCGGTCGGGCCCGGGCTTGAGCTAGGAGTCGGGGTAGGTGTAGCTGATGTTGGTCTCGTGCAGCCCGCAGACCCCGGAGGCGTCGTTCCGCATGCTCACCGTCCTGGCGGCGGTCTGGGTGGTGAACGAGTAGCCGGGTGAGGTGCCCCAGCTGGAGGTGTTCCATCCGTAGGTGCCGATGTCCCAGGTGGGGCGCTCGGGGCTCTTGCGGGTGAACTCCTCGGTCCCGGCGAAGGCACCGCAACCGGCGCTGCTGGTACGTCCGGGATCGGGTGTCGTGTTCTTGTCCGGCGGGTCCTCCACGACCAGCGCGTAGCAGTCGTGCGAGGGGCCGGGGTCGTACAGCAGTGAGAAGGAGCCGGGGTCGGCCGCCGCGGGCTGCGTCAGCCGCGGCCACAGGGCAGGTACGAGGAGGAGCAGTGCGGACAGTGCCAGCTGGGCGATTCTGCGGGGTGGGGCTGGTAGGGCCCTCATACAGGCGCTCCGGTGGGTGAGAGGGGGATGCAGACGATCTCCGGCGAGGGCAGCGGGGCCGGGGCCCCGGTCGCGGTCGCGGTCAGTGGACGGTGTTGACCTCGGCGGACCAGTACGACGGGAGGGTGTCCCACGGGTTGCCCCAGTCCTGGCCCTGGGGGCGGGAGTTGTCGTCGTCGGTGGCGTAGACGTAGCCCGCGTTGCGCTGCTTCGAGAGGGCGATGGCGTTCTGCATCCGCGCCTGGCTTCCCGTGGTGTGGATCAGGTGCCAGATCTTGGCGGGGTCGGCCGACGCCTCCCAGGATTCGCGGTCGTCGCCGTAGTGGTTCACATAGTCGTCGTAGGTGCCCTCGAAGGTGACCAGTGTGTCGGCGGCCCCGGTGTAGCACTGCTCGGGCGAGGCGCCCGGGTTGATGACGACCTTGGCGTCGGCGTCCTTCCCCTTCACATAGGACCGGAGCCGTTTGTAGGCGTCGACGAAGGCGTTGGCGTCGGATCGGGTGCCGCAAGCGGTGAGGCCGTCGTCGAAGAAGATCCCGCCCAGGCCCGAACCGCCGTAGTAGCCGTACCACTTGTCGACGTTGCGCTCCGCGCCTTCGACCCAGTCGTCGATGGACGTGCCGCCGTTGGGCGCGGCCCCGCCCTTGGTGCCGAGATAGCCGGAGTCGACGTATCCGATCACCATCGTCCCGGCGTCGTGCGCGGTCCTGATGGCGCTCGCGTAGTTGTCGTCCTCGCTGTCGCCGGGCCCGGAGTGCGGGTTGGCGACGGCCAGGCCCGCGCCGGGGGCCGGACTGGACAGCTGTGCCCACAGGTTGCCCTCACCCGAACCACCCGATTCACCCGATTCGCCCGGGTAGAAGTACGCCGGTACGGCCACCCGCTGCTTGATCCCGACGGCGGCGGACGCGTCGCCGACCGGGAGGGAGACCAGGGCGCCGAAGGCCAGACCCGCGCTCACGGCCGCCGCGCACAGGCGGCGCCTCCTTCCGGCGCCCGGACGACGGTCCACGTGACTGCTGTTTCTCATGGGGGCGTGCCTCCAATTTGTTTTTCTCCGGCGTACTGCCGAAATCGCTCGGCTTTCGCGTTGACTGTTTCGGCCGGCTCCGCGATGCGTTTTAGTCCCCGGCGCCGATTCACGTCAAGGCGCCGAATTGGCACGGGCGTTGGGGGATCCGGAGCCCCGGAACCGAACCGCCGGGCGCGCCTCCCCCACGACTCTCGGTCCGCTCCGAAGTCGTTCCATGGCGGAGTGACCAGCGGTGATCCCTCGGCGATGCTTCCGAACGACTCCGCGATGGCCTGGTCCGGGACGTCGTCCCGCTACGGCGGACCGGGACGGCCGGAGGCGATGACGACGGACCGGAAACGCTCACCGTTCGCGCACGGTCCGCTCGAACGCTTTCCCGAGGCATTGCCCGATTTTCTTTCGTTCCAACGGCTCGGCACAGGTGAATCGGATTCCGGCTGGTGGTGCGGAGACCACGCCGTCGCAATGGTCGGCGCCTCTCCGCCGTCGGGGGATCCGGCGTCCGTGGCATAGGCTGCCGTTCCGGAGTGCGGAGCCGAGGGCGGTGACTACGTGGAGATGTGCACGGGCCGCCCGAGTGAGTCACGGGCGCTGTGCGCCGCCGCCGACTCGGCCCGCGAGGGCACGGCCGCGGTCGTGCTCGTGCAGGGGCCGCCCGGCATCGGCAAGACGGCCCTCGTCCGCCAGTTCCTCGCCGGGCTGAGCGACTTCACCGTGCTGGACAGCGCGGCGACACCGTCCGCGGCGCCTTCCGACGTCGACTGCCTGTCCCGGCTGCTGCGGCAGGCGACGGCGCGGGTGCCGTACCACTCCCCCGCCGCCGCTTCGGGGCCGCGTGCGCTGCGGGAGTTGCTCGACATGTCGGCGGCGGCGCCCTGGGCCCTGTTCGTGGACGACGCCCAGTGGGCGGACAGCCCTTCGCTGACGGCGTTGCTGGAGGCCGCGCGCGAGGGCGGGCCCCTGTGCCTGGTGCTGGCCGCGCGGCACTCGCGTGGCTGGGACGAGGAGGTCCTGCACGCGCTGCACACGGTGACCCCCCTGACCCACATCGGTCTGGCCGAGCTGGGGGAGGCGGAGGCGGCGGCCCTGGTGTCCACCGCGCTCGGCGATCTCGCCGACGACGCGCTCACGCGTCGTCTGGTGCTGCGGTCCGGTGGCCATCCGCTGTACCTCAGGAGCCTGCTCGACGGCCACGGCACCGCGCGGCCCGGCGGCCCGCCCCGGCCCGCCCTGCCCGCGTCCGTGGTGCGGCGTCAGCTGAAGGGCGTGCCACCCGCGGGCGTGGCGGCGCTTGAGGCGCTGGCCGTGCTCGGCGGTTCCGCGACCGTGCCGACCCTGAGTGCCGTCCTGGGCGCCCCCGACTGCACCTCGGCGCTGGATCCGCTGGTCCACGAGGAGTTCATCACACGGACGGACGCCCACGTGCCCACCCTGGCCATCAGACACGGCGTGTTCCGGGACGCGCTGTACGACACCCTGCCGGCCGCGCGGCGCCGCGCGCTGCACGTCGCGGCGGTCGACGCGGTCGACGAACGGCGGGGGCTGGCGCACAGGGTGGCGGCGGCCGAGACCGTCGATGTCCGCCTGGCCGCCGACCTTTTGGAGACCGCGACCCACGAACTCGCCGAGGGCGGGCTCCTGCCCGCGGCACGGACGCTGCTGTCGGCGGCGTCCCTCTCGCACGCCGACGACCACCGGACCGACCATCTGCTCTACGGCGCCGTGCGGCTCCTCTTCTGGGCCGGTGCCGACGCGGAGCTGGCCCGGCACGGGCCCGCGGTGCGCACCCGTCGGCCGTGCCCCTGGCGGGACGAGGCGCTGGGCCTGGCCGAGTTCGCCGCCGGCCGCCTCGCCTCGGCACGGCGGCTGCTGGACCGGGCGCAGGAGTCACTGCGGGAGGCTCATCCCGGCCAGCGGGCGGTCGTCCGCACCGAACTGGCCCTGGTGCACGCGATCCTGGGGCAGGGGGAAGCCACCCGGCACCACGCCGACGAGGCCCTTCGCCCGGCTCCCCCGGCGGGCGGGGCGCGGCTGGACGGTCCCGTCGGACATCGCCCGGGAACCGACCCGGACCCGGCCGTAGCCTGTTCGGCGCCGGGCGGGCCCGCCGACGCCCGGCCGCCGTCCGGTGGAGTCCCGGACGTCTGCGCACAGGCGCCGTACGTCGTCGTACCCCCGGGGCTCCGGCAGGCGGCGCGGGCTCTGGCCGCCTACGGTACGGCGCTGCGGCAGGGCCCCCGAGCCGGGCTGGACCTCTTGGCCGACCTGCCCGAGGACGCGGACCTGATCGGTGAGGAGGACCTCCCGGCCCTGACCGTGCGGGGCATACTCCGGCTCGCGGACGCTCAACTGTCCTCCGCGACAACCGACTTGACGATGGTCACGGCCCGCCGCCGCTCCGGCGCCGCCCGGCTCCTCGGTACGAGCGCCTCGGTGCACCTCGCCATGTGCCATCTGCTGGGCGGCGACTGGAACCGGGCCGCACGGGACGTGGGGGCGGGGCTCGACGACGAGCAGGGACGCTGTTTCGACGGGCCCGCCCTGTGGTCCCTGCGCTCGGTCCTCGACGCGTTCCGGGGCCACGACCCGGCGTCCGAGGCAAGTCTGAGCCAGGCCCAACTCCTGGCCAGGGCGCTGGACTTCGGGGGGCCGCAGTACCACACCGCCATGGCCCGGGCCATGCGGGCACGGGCGCGCGGGGACCACCGCGGTGTGGTGGACGCCCTCCAGATGCTGGCCGAGCGTTCCGCGCACTCGGAGCGTGTGCGCATCGTCTCCACGAGCTGGCTGCCCTTCCTCGCCGAGTCGCTCGTCTCGTGCGGTCTCGCCGACCTCGCGGGTGCGGCCATGGAGGAGCTGAAGTCCACGGGCGACGCCTCGAACCCGCACCTGCGGGTCGCCGACGCCTGGCTGCACGGCCGTACGGCGGAGGCGGCGGGCGCGCACGAGACCGCGCTCGGCCGGTACACCGAGGCGGTCGGACTGCTCGGGCCCGGCCGGGACATCCCGCTGGTGCGAGGGCTGCTGGAGATCTCACGCGGGCGGGTGGCGGCGGCGCTCGGCAGGACGGGCTCCGCGACCGCGTACTTCGACAGCGCCGAGGACGTGTTCACCCGCCTGGGCGCGCGGCCGTTCCTTTCGGAGTGCCGGGCCGAGCGCCGGGCCTGCGTGCCCGAGCGCGGGGACACGGCGGCCCTGGACCATCTGCTGACCGGACGGGAGCGCGAGGTGGCCCGCCTGGTGGGGCTCGGCTGCACCAACCGGGAGATCGCCGACGAGCTGACGCTCAGCGTGAAGACGATCGAGTACCACCTGCGGAGCGTGTTCGTGAAGCTGGGGATGCGCAGCCGCAGGGAACTGCGCCGACGGGTCCAGGAGGCGGGCGGCAAAGACGGTCACCGGTGAGCCGTACGCGGAACTGCCCGGGCCGCGGCGACCGCGGGTGTCAGGAGGACCGGCGGCGGTGGGGCCGTACGGACGAGGGGATGACCACGAGGACCATGTCCAGGCCGGTCCCGCGCAGCCGGGCGACCATGTCCGGGTTCGCGTACGAGTCCGTGACCACGGTGTGGACCGCGTCGATGTCGGCGACCTTGGCCCGGTGCGCCTGACCCAGTTTCGAGCTGTCGGCCACGACGATCCGCCGCGCCGCCTGCTCCAGCATGACCCGGTCGATCTCCGCTCCGTCGGCGCTGTACTGGGTGAACCCGGCCGCCGGGCTGATGCCGTCGGCACCCACGATCGCGTAGTCGAAGCGGTAGGAACGCAGTGTCCTCTCGGCGGGTCTGCCGACCAGATCGTTGGACAACGGCCGTGCGGTGCCGCCGGTGACCACCACCTTCGCCGCCTGACGCTCCGTCAGGATGGTGGCGGTGTCGAGCCCGTTGGTGACCACGGTCAGGTCCGATCGGCCGGCCAGGCTCCTCGCCACGAAGCCCGCCGTGCTGCCGCCGCTGATGGCCAGGGTGAGCGGGCGGCCGGGCACGAGGGAGGAGGCGAGCGCACCGATGCGGCGCTTCGCCTCGGTGTTCTGCGACCGCCGCAGGCTCACCGGCAGTTCGGCGCTGCGCCGGGCGGCGGCGATCCTCCCGTACGACCGCCGGATCATTCCCCGCTCCTCCATGGCGGCGAGGTCCCGGCGCACGGTGGGTCCGGAGACGCCCAGGACGGAGGGCAGCAGACGGACCGGAAGCTCCGCGCGCTGCGTCAACAGGGTCAGGATGGTCGAGATGCGGGTGTCACGCGGCGCCTCGTTCATCCGCGTCTCCGTTCCGGTATGCGAACCGAGGTACGAGCCGGGTAGATGTCCGCGGAGTGGTGCCACTCCCCCGCTCCCCGAGCCTCACCGTTCCGTGCGTGCGGCGGCCCTCCCGGACCGGCCGTCGCATGTGTCAAGGAATGCAAACTTCGAAACTCCGCTCATGATCCGTCCCGTCGCTGACCGCCAGCTTCTCCGAAGCGCGTCCCGAGCGGATCAGGGAAAGTTCCTAGGGTTTTACGCGGCCGGTCGGGGTCGAGTGGAACGAACTGCTCATTCCTGCTGAGCAGTTCGGGCGAGGGGCGGCCGGTGGGCGCGAGATCCCCGTAGAACTGTGCCGCACATCCGAGACCGAAGGGACATGCGCATGGGCACGCGCGGCAGGACAGTGAAGCGAAGACTGGCCGTCACCACGTCGGTGATGGCGGTGGGGGCCGTGACGGTGGTCCCGGCGGCGGCGAGCACGGCACCGGCGAGGGCGTCGGCCGGTACGGCGTGGAGCGAGCCCGCGGCGGTCATCGGAGCGGGTTCCGGCACGGCCGCTCCGGCACCCGCGGACATCGCGCTGGGTTCGTGGATGGACCAGCTGCGCGGCACGATCGGCGATCGCCCGATGAACCAGGTCGTGATCCCCGGCAGTCATGACGCGGGCACCGCGGGGATCACCGGGGACAGCGGCATGTGCGACGCCGGTGACACGGTCGGCACCGCCCGCAAGTGGCCGGCGCTGGCGGCGAGTATGTCCCGCACCCAGAGCGGTTCCCTGGTCCAGCAGCTGGACGGCGGCTCGCGCTATCTCGACCTGCGCCTGTGCAAGCAGGACGGGAAGTGGTTCAGCTATCACGGCGGACCGCTGGGGCGGCTGTTCTTCGACGCGCCGGACGGCAAGGGCGGGGTGATCCCGGGGCAGGCGCGGGAGCTCGCGGACTGGATCCAGGCGCATCCCAAGGAGATCGTGATCCTGCGGGTCACGGCCACCGGTCCCGCGGCGACGCTCCAGCAGGACCGGCGCGAGGCCATCACCGAGCTGGGTGATCTGGTGGGCGGCGGCGCGGGCCGTCCGGCCATCGCCGACGGCTCCTTGCGCCCGACGTCGACGTACGACCAGTTCATGGCCGCGGGCAGGCACGTCGTCATCGTCGACGACACGGACAGCACGGCGTACCCCTGGGCCTGGCACCAGCCGGACGTGCAGGACTACCGCGGCAGTTACGTCGGGGTGAGCACCGCGTGGCAGGACATTCTGAAGGCGGCCCTCGATCCGAAGCTGTCGCAGAAGACCTTCGACGCGGTGCTCCAGCGGGGTGACGAGGTACTGGGACGTGCGCCGGGCACGGCGGCGGACAAGTTCTTCGTGCAGCAGGGCATCATCGATCCCACCGACTCCATCCCGGAGGCGGCGATCACCCAGATCCTGGCGGCGCTCAAGCTCACCTCCGCCTGGAAGGCGGACAACTTCCTGCTCAGCCTCGAGGACGAGCTGAACCGGCAGTTGCTCGCGAAGCTCCGGACCTCCTGGAACAACACCAACGTCACGGACAACATGAACATCGTCATGCACGACGATGTGAACCAGAACCGCAACGGGGTCGGATCCGGAGACCTGGAGCGGGAGATCATCTCCAAGAACCTGCCGCAGCCGGTCACTTCGCACACGTTCTACGACATGGCCCGCGCGGCGGACGGTACGTGGACCGCGCCGAGCCCGCTTGCGGGTGCGGGCGACGCGTTCCGGTTCGCGGGGAGCCGGGAGGCTGTCGCCGCTCTGCCCGACGGCAGCGTCCAGGTGCTGGGCATCGGGCTCGACGGCAATGTCTGGCACAACGTCCTTGGGGCGGACGGCGGTTGGCAGGGCTGGCACGCTCTGGCGGCGGCGGACAACAAGAGGACGGGGTTCGCGGCCAAGGACATCGCGATCACGGGCATGCCGAACGGCGACTCCCAGATCACGGCGATCGGCAAGGACGGGTACGCGTACCACAACATCCGTCACGCCGACGGTTCCTGGCAGGGCTGGGCCGCCCTGGCGGGCGACGACTCGGGGCTGGTGAAGGCCACCAAGGTCGCGATCGCGGGGATGCCGAACGGTTCCTCCCAGGTCCTGGTCTACGGCGCGGACGGCCGGATGCGGCTGGACTCCCGTGCCGCCGACGGTGGTTGGAGCGGCTGGTCGGTCGTCTCCGGGGTCGGCGCGCCGGACTTCGCCGGGCCCGCCCTGTGCATCGCCGCCCTGCCCGACGGGGACAGCCAGATCGCCGCCATCGGCCTCGACGGCGATGTCTGGCACAACGTCCGCCGGGCGGACGGCAGTTGGACGGGCTGGGGCAGTCCGTCCGGACCGGCGGGCGGACCGATGGGGGCCTCGGCGGTCGCCGTCGCGGGCATGCCCGACGGGGACAGTCAGCTGGTCGCCGTCGGACTGGACGGGAACGTGTACCACGCCGTCCGGGGCCGGGACGGAAACTGGACGCCCTTCCGGGCGGTCGGCGGACTCCGGGGCGCCGGGACCTTCGCGGGGGATCAGGTCGGCATCGCCGGCCTGCCCGACGGATCGAGCCGGATCCTGCTCACCAGCCGCTGAGCGGGTCCGGGCCGCCTATCGATGTGCGGGTCTCAGCGGAGCCCGACCTCCGGGTGCTGCCACGCCCCGCTGAACAGGTCGGCCACCAGGGCGCGGGCGTAGGTCTCGTCGGTGTCCGGCACGGAGAAGACGACGCGGAAGTAGAGCGGGGCGACGATCCGGTCCAGCAGCCGCTCTGGCGGAGGCGGTGTCTCGCCCCGGCCGCGGGAGGCTTCGAGGACCGTGTCGAGGCCGGCCGTGGCGCGTTGCAGGCACTCCCGCAGACCGCTGCGGCGCTCGTCGATGTCGGGAGAGACCTCCGCCCGGAAGAACGCGATACCGCCGGGCCGGGTCAGATCGGCCAGGGTCCGGACCGCGTACTCCTCCAGGTCCGTGCGGAGGTCGCCGCTGGAGGACGGCGGGATCTCGGTCCCGTGCACGGCCGCCACCTCGGCGAGCAGGGCCTGCAGCGTGCCCCAGCGCCGGTAGACGGTGGTGGGGTTGACCCCGGCGCGCTCGGCCACCGCGGGAATCGTCAGCTGGCTCACGTCGCGCTCACCGGCCAGGTCGGCGACCGCCTGATGGACGGCCGCCCGGACGCGGGCGCTGCGGCCGCCGGGACGCTTGGCGAGGGGTTCGGCATTCACGCGCCCAGACTAACGCAGATCGGGTTGCGTTTAGCGGCTGGAGGGCGCTAGCGTCACTAAAGCCAATTGATCTGCTTTAGCTGGGCCATCGCCCGCGCTCCGAAGGGGACCGCCATGACCGCCACCGCCCACAACCCCGATGCTCACGATCTCGGCCGACGCTTCCACGCCGCGCTCGTCTCCGGCGACTGGCCGGCCATCCGGTCGATGCTCCACGACGACGCCACCTGGACCCTGCCGGGCGACAACACCATCAGCGGCACCGCCGTCGGCGCGCCCGCCGTGATCGAGCGCGCCCAGCTGATCGCCTCCTACGGGCTGTCCTTCGAGCTGCTGCACGTCCTGGTCAGCCGCGAGAACATGGCCCTGTCCCTGCACAACACCGCCCAGCGGCCGGGCGCGATCCTCGACGAGTACCTGAGCACCGTCTGCCGCCTGCGCGACGGCAGGATCGCCGAGATCGAGACCTATCTGTCCGACGTTCCCGGCATGAACGCCTTCTTCGTCTGACGAGGACCCAGGTTCCGAACACGTAGGGCAGGGCATCACCGTCGCCCCGCACGATCGGCACTCGGCCATCACTCGGACGGCGACCCCGCGCGGTCACCACACTGGATCCGGTCGTCCCGCTCCCCCAACGGGGGCATTCCGCTGACGAGTTGGCGCAGACAGCGCGTCGCCAGCTCGGCGGGTGAACCCGGGCCCTCGGCGCCGGCCTCGGTGTCGGCCCAGGTCTCCAGCGCGATCCGGATGGCGTCGGTGGCGGCCGCCGCCGCGAGCCGCACCTCCAGCTGCCCGGCGGGCCGGGCGGCGAGCCGGGCGATGACGGGGACCAGGCGCTCCTCCGACTCCTGGTTCACCCGGTACCAGACCGCCCGCAGCGCGGGGTCGTCGGCCGCGGCCCGCAGCAGTCCGCGCGTGCGCAGCAGCGCCTGGACGGACTCCTCGTCCGGCACGGACAGCGCCTGCTCGACCGCGGCCTCCAGCGCCCGGGGCAGTGCGGTGCCGGGCTCCGTCGCCTCCAGCAGCGCCCGCCAGCGGTCGGCGCCCGCGGCGAGCAGCGGGGTCACCGCGTCCTGCTTGGAGCGGAAGTACCGGTAGAAGGTCCGCAGCGCGACGCCCGCCCGCCGGGCGATGTCCTCCGCGGTCGTCCCGTGCGGGCCGTGGACGGCGAAGAGCTCTGCCGCCGCGTGCGCGATGTCGAGCTGGGTGGCGGCCTTGCGGCGCTCGGTCAGGGAGGTGGACGGGTTGCTGCTCACCTCGGAAGCCTACGCCCTGCGGTCACCCTTTGGCATGCCGTGACGAAATGGCAAACCGTGCCACCTAGGCGTAACGTGAACGCATCGACAGCGCCGGTGCGGCAAGAGGGCCGGTGCCACAGGGCCGCGTCGGCGACCGACGGGCCGGGTTGGAGAAGACATGAACCGCTATGCAGGCCGTCGCGTGCTGATCACGGGCGGCGGCTCGGGCATCGGCCAGGCCACCGCGCTGCGCATCCTCGCCGAGGGCGGCACGGTCGTGGCCGCGGACATCAGCGAGCAGGGCCTGCGGGACACCGTCGAGAAGGCAGGTGCCGATGCCGGGCGGCTTTCCACGCGCGTCGTCGACATCGCCGACGAATCATCGGTCCGCGACGGTGTCGCCGCCGCGGTCGCCACCCTCGGCGGACTGGACGTACTGGTCAACGCGGCGGGCATCCTGCGCTCCTCGCACACCCACGAGACGAGCCTCGACGCCTTCACCCGCGTCGTCCAGGTCAACCTCGTCGGCACCTTCCTGGTGATCCGCGAGTCCATACCGGCGCTGCTCGCGGGCCGGGACGCGGCGGTCGTCAACTTCAGCTCGACCTCCGCGACGTTCGCCCACCCCTACATGGCGGCGTACGCGGCGAGCAAGGGCGGCATCCAGTCCATGACGCACGCCCTCGCGAGCGAGTACGCCAAGCAGGGCATCCGCTTCACCTCCGTACAGCCCGGCTCCATCTCCTCCGGCATGACCGACGGCAGCGGCGCCAGCGGGCAGAGCATGGGCCCGGGGCTGCCCGCGGACGCCGACATGGGTCTGTTCGCGAAGCTCTCCCCCGCGCTCGGGCAGGGCTTCGCGGGCCCGGAGACGGTGGCGTCGGTGGTCGCGATGCTCGGTTCCGAGGACGGCAGGTTCATCACCGGCACCGAGGTCCGCGTCGACGGCGGCACCCACTTCTGACGGCCGGCTTCCGGCCCACGCACCGCGTGGGCCGGTCCGACCGCCCCACCCTCGGCAGCACCCGCACGCGCCCACCGAATCCACCCGCACCCAAGGAGCACACCATGAACGCCCTCACCGGCAAGACCGTCGTCATCACCGGCGGCGCCCGCGGCCTCGGCGCCGAAGCGGCCCACCAGGCGATCGGGGCCGGAGCCCAGGTGGTGATCACCGACGTCCTGGACGACGAGGGCGAGGCCACCGCCGCCCAACTGGGCGCGAACGCCCGCTTCCTGCACCACGACGTCACCTCCGAGCAGGACTGGCAGCGCGTCGCCGACTTCACCCTCGCTCAGTTCGGCGCCCTGCACGGCCTGGTCAACAACGCGGGCATCTCGACGGGGCAGCTGCTGGAGTCGGAATCCGTGGAGCGCTTCCGCAAGGTGCTCGACATCAACCTCACCGGCGTCTTCATCGGGATGAAGACCGTGATCCCGGCGATGCGGGAGAACGGCGGCGGCTCCATCGTCAACATCTCCTCGGCGGCGGGCCTGATGGGCCTGGCGCTGACCGCCGGATACGGCGCCTCCAAGTGGGGCGTGCGGGGGCTGACGAAGATCGGCGCGGTGGAACTGGGCACCGCGCGGATACGGGTGAACTCGGTGCACCCCGGCATGACGTACACCCGGATGACCGCGTCCGTCGGGATCGAGAGGGGCGAGGGGAAGTACCCGAACACACCCATGGGGCGGGTCGGCGAGCCGCACGAGATCGCGGGCGCCGTCGTGTACCTGCTTTCCGACGCGGCGTCCTATGTCACGGGCGCCGAGATCGCGGTGGACGGCGGCTGGACCACCGGGCCGACCGTCAAGTACGTCATGGGGCAGTGAACACCGGCAGAACCCCGGCCCCGGGTACGGCAGTTCCCGGATCCGGGGCTTTCCGACTCCGGCGTTGAGCGATCGCTCAAAGAGGTGTAGTTTCCCTCCCGGGCGGTTTGAGCGATCGCTCAAACACCGATGGACCGTGGGGGAACACGATGGGTCTTTACGTAGAGGCACATATCCGCGCCGACTTGGACGAGCTGTGGTCGCGCACCCAGGATCCCGCTCAACACCGGCGCTGGGACCTGCGGTTCACGGAGATCGACCACCTCCCGCGCGCGGAGGGCGAGCCCCAGCGCTTCCGTTACGCCGTGCGCGTCCCGCCGTTCCTCACGGTCTGGGGCACCGGGATCGCCGCCGGTGAGCGGGAGCGCCCCGACGGCACTCGTACCTCCGCCCTGCGCTTCGCCTCCCCGCACCCGCTCTCCCCGCTCGCCCGGGGCAGCGGCTACTGGCGCTACGTGCCCGACGCGCACGGCGTGCGCTTCCTCACCGGGTACGACTACCGGCCCCGCTGGGGCGGTCTCGGCGCGTTCGCGGACCGGCTCGTGTTCCGCCCCCTGATGGGCTGGGCGACCGCCTGGTCCTTCGACCGGCTGCGGCTGTGGCTGGAGCGGGACATCAGCCCCGAGCGGGCCAGGGTCAACTGGCTGGCCGAACTCGCGGTCCGGGCGCTGCTGTTCACCGGGTGTGCGATCGGCCTGGGACTGGAGTCCGCCATGGGCGTCTTCGGGCGGTTCGGGGCCGACGCGGCCTCCCTCTGCCCGCTCCTGCTGGTGGCCGTGATGGCGCTCGCCCTCTTCAAGGCCCCCCTCGCCCGCACCCCCGCCGCCCGCAGGTGCCTGCGCGCCCCGGCGGAGCGGCCCCGGATCCCCCGCGTCCTGCGCACCCTGGAGAAGCTCGGATGACCACGCCCGCCTCGATGTTCCGCACCGTGCTCGGCGACGACTTCGACCGCCTCCACCCCGAGCTGCGGCGCCGCTTCTCCGTGGGCCTCGCGAGCGGGGAGGCATGCACCGGGCGGGGCGTCATGGGCCGGATCTGGCACGGCCCGGCGTACGTGAAGCCGTTCCTCGCCCTCGGCGCCATCCGCAACATCCTGGTCCCGCGGGCCGGCCGCGACATCCCGTTCGTGATCGAGAACGTCCCGTACACCGACACCTTCGGCCGTGAGACGGTGAGCTTCGTGCGCACCTTCGACCTGCCCGGCCGCCCCCGCCGCTTCGACGCGCAGATGGTGCTCAGCCCCAAGGGCGACCGGATCCTCGACTATCTCGGCACCCACCAACACCTCGCCAGCGAGCTGCACTTCGCGGCCGAGCGGGACGGCTCGCTGCTCATCCGCTCCGGCGAACACCGCTTCCGGGAGGGCCCGGTGGATGTGCGCGTACCGGAACTCCTCGGCGCCACGGCCGAGGTGCGCGAGTCCTTCGACGACACCACCGGACGCTTCCGGGTCCGGGTGAGGGTGGTGAACCGCCGTTTCGGGCCGCTCTTCGGCTACGAGGGCTCCTTCACGGTGTCGTACACGGACACCGGTTCCCGTGGGACGAGGCCGGGACTGCGCCCGGTGCGTGAGGAGGTGCGCGCATGAGCCCGGACACGGCGAAGTCCAAGGAGACGAAGACCAAGCTCCTGGAGGGCGCCCTGCGTACGCTCACCGAGCAGGGCATCGCCAAGGCCTCCGCCCGTACGGTCGCCGCGGCGGCCGGTGTCAACCAGGCGCTGGTCTTCTACCACTTCGGCTCCGTGGACGAACTGCTCGCCGCAGCCTGCCGGTACGGCGCCGAGACGACCGTGGCGAAGTACCGCACCCGGCTCGCCGCGGTCGCCTCCCTGTCCGAACTGCTCGCGGTGGGCCGGGAGATCCACGAGCGGGAACGGGCCGGCGGCCATGTCGCCCTCCTCGGACAGCTGCTGGCCGGCGCGCAGACCCACGCCGCCCTCGGCCCGGCCACGACCGCCGGTCTCGATCTGTGGATCGGCGAGATCGAGCAGGTGCTGCGCAGGGTGCTCGCCTCGACCCCGGTCGACGGGTTCGCCGACCCGGCCGGTCTCGCCCGCGCGGTGGCGGCGGCGTTCGTCGGCATCGAGCTGTACGAGGGCGTGGACGAGGCGGGCGCGCACGCCGCACTGAGCGCGCTCGAACAGCTGGGCGGCCTGGTCGCGGCCCTGACCGAACTGGGCCCGGTCGCCCAGCGGACGGTCCGCCACCACCTGCGCCGCGCGGCGCGCGGCTGAGAGGGGCCGAGAGGGGCTGAGAGGGGCTGATCAAGCGCGGGGCCAACTCCGCTGGCAAGTCGGGCGGTTGAAGCAGGTCCACAGCACCCGTGACGGCACCGCACGGGCGCATGCGCGATCGGCTACGGCCGACGGCACGAACGGGGGTGACGATATGCGTGGCACCCGCTTCTGACCGGGCCGACGACCACGATCGGGGCGCCGCCCGGTCGGCCGAGGGCGACTGATCTCTCGTGGTCTGCTCACCGCCGTCACGGAACAGGGCCCGGCAGCCCTCGGGCACGACCATCCCGCGGGCAGGGGAACCCGGGCAAGAGCTTCCCCGCCCCCTGGATATCGTGAGGACGTGTTGAGAGCGACCCATGGGATCGGCCGCAGAATCGCCGCCGCGGCTGTCCCCCTTTTCCTGCTGACCGCCTGCGGCGGGGAGCACACCGCGAAGGTGGCGGTCTCCGGCGTCGTCGGCAGCTGGCGGGGACCGGGCTCGGACCGGATCACCCTGTCCCGGGACCACACCTTCGTCTCCCACGGCCTGGGGAAGAGGTCCGACCACTGCCCGGCCGGTCGCGGCGGCGGCACCTGGGGCTTCTTCGTCGACGACGGCGAGAGCGGTGCGGCCGTGTCGCGCAAGGCGGCCTCGGGCGAGCGGATCGGGCTGTCCTTCGACGGCGACGACAGCCGGGAGTTCCCCTGCTTCGTCGACCTGGCCGTGGTGGACGGCGGGAAGAGCCTGTGCGAGAGCACCGACCCCGACGACCCGTGCGACGTCGGGGTGAAGCTCACTCGCGAGAAGTAGCCGGTCACGGGCTGCTCGCCCGAGCAACGGGCGCCTCCGCAGGACCAGTTCACCGGGGGCCGTGGCGCCGACGCGGCACGGCTGCGGCCTCAGATCCAGAAGGGTGCCGCAGGGATCTCGTCGGCGCCGGAGGCGGTGAGCCCTGTGCCGGGGGAACGGCCGCTGAGCCAGGCCAGGATGTCCGCCTGCCGCCCCCTGACGGTCAGGCCGTCGGCCCCCAGGGCGTGGACGAGGCCGGTGTCGGTCGACTCCAGACGCAGCGGAGGGGCCTCCGGGCGCCGGGCGAGTGCTTCGACGATGTCGTCGATGATCCATCGCGCGGCGTCGACCGGTATGTCCGAGAAGCCGTAGCCGGCGTCCAGGTCGGCGTGGTGGATCTCCAGTTCGCGCAGCCGGGCGAGGATCAGGGTCGCCGGTGTGCGCAACTCGCCGGTGCGCATCCGCACTTGGGTGTGCCAGGCCGCCGCGGGCAGGGTTCGCACCGTCTCCTCGAAGCGGGCGGCGGTGTCGCGGACGTCGGCGACCAGGTCGGCGACCGGACGCCGTGCCCCGGCCTCGATCTCGGCGGCACGGGCGGCCATGCTCGCGTACTGCGGCGTTTCCACACCGGTACGCGCCCAGGCGAGCAGTCGGCAGATGCTGTCCGTGGCGCGTGCGACATGGGTGATCACGTGGCCGCGGGTCCATGGGGGTACGAGCGTGTCGCCCGCGACCTCAGCGTCGGTGAGGGAGGCGACGGTCGCGACGAACCGGTTCGTGGACGCGGTGATCGGGGCCAGAGCTCCGGGATCCTGCATGGAACCTCCCTGCTTCTATCCACTCTACGGAACTGCCTAACCGTATTATGGAAACAGGGGGCTTCGTCAGCGTTCCGGATTCTCACCGGCAGCACGGACGGCGGACAGGGACCGCTTCTGTCGGCCTTCCGTGTCGAAGTTGTCGGGCGAGAGCCACTCCCGCAATGCCTTGCCGACGCGCGGCCACTCGGAGTCGGTGATGGAGTACCACGCGGTGTCCCGGCTGCGCCCCTTGTAGACGACGGCCCGGCGGAAGATCCCTTCGAAGGTGAAGCCCAGCCGCAGAGCCGCCTTTCGCGAGGGCGCGTTGAGGCTGTCGTACTTCCACTCGTAGCGGCGGTAGCCGAGTTCGTCGAAGACGTAGGACATGAGCAGGAACTGCGCCTCCGTGGACACCGGAGTCCGCTTCAGCAGGGGCGAGAAGGCCACGCTGCCGATCTCGACGACTCCGTTGGACGGATCCTGGCGCATCAGGCAGAGGGTGCCGACCGCCTTGCCGGTGCGAGAGTCGACGACCGCGTACGGCAGGGGGTCGTCCACCCGGGTCGCCCTCGTCACATAGGCGCGGTAGTCGGCGGGGGTGCCGAAGGGGCCGACCGTCATGTACGTCCAGCCCGCGCCGTCCTCGGCGAGCGCGTAGGCGGAGTACAGGTCGTCGGCGTGACGGTCCGCGTCCAGGGGCTCCACCCGGCAGAAGCGGCCCTCGATGGTGACCCGGGCGGGCGCGGGGCGCGCCGTCCAGTCGGGCACAGGGTCGCCGACGGGCTGGCCGTATTCATTGAGACGTGCGGACATGCTCTTCTCCTGATGCGTGCCGATGCCTGGCCAGTGCCAGACTAGGCACTTTCGCACGGGAGCAATCCGCAGCTCGCGTGGCCCCGGATTACACGTGTTGTTCCGCTCTGTGACGGCCACGGGAGAGAGCCACTGTGAAGGAACTAGCGCATATCAGTACGAACCCCTCTGCGAAACCCGACCTGCAACACCTGCTGCACGAGGTGGCGCTGGGGGACCAGGAGGCTTTCGCGGCGGTCTATGACACCGTCGCCGGTTCCGTCCTCGGAGTCGCCCGCGCGGTGCTGCGCGATCAGGCGCAGTCGGAGGAGGTGGCGCAGGACGTCCTGGTGGAGGTGTGGCGCACGGCCCCGCGCTACCAGCCCGAGCGCGGCAGCGCCCTCAACTGGATCCTCACCCTCGCCCACCGGCGGGCCGTGGACCGGGTCCGGTCGGTGGAGGCGGCGGCGGCCCGGGACACCAAGGTCGCGCTGCTCGACCATCAGCCCGCCTACGACGAGGTGACCGAGCAGGTCGAGAGCCGACTGGAGCACGAGCAGGTACGGCGCTGTCTGCGCACCCTGACCGAACTCCAGCGCCAGTCGGTCACCTTGGCCTACTACCGCGGCCTGACCTACCGTGAGGTCGCCGACGCGCTCGCGTTGCCGCTCGGCACGGTCAAGACCCGGCTGCGCGACGGACTCATCCGGCTCCGGGACTGCCTGGGGGTGACGGCATGACCACGACCGATCCGCACGCCCTGACCGGCGCGTACGCGGTGCACGCGGTGGAGGGTGAGGAGCGCGCCGCCTTCGAGCGTCATCTGGCCGACTGCGCCGCCTGCGCGCAGGAGGTCGCGGAGTTCACGGCCACCGCCGGGCGCCTGGCCCTGGCCGCCACGGTGCGCCCGCGCCCCGGTATGCGGGAGCAGGTCCTCACCCGCATCACCACCGTGCGGCAGGTGCCACCCGCCGCCGCGCCCGCGGAGCGGGTACGTCGCGGTGTACGGCGTGGACGGCACCTGCCCCGATGGGCGCTGGCCGCCAGCGTGGCCGCCGCGGTCGCGTTCGGCGGAACCGCCGTATGGCAGTACGAGCGTGCCCAGGACGCCCGCCATCAGGCGGCCGAGGCCGAACGGCATGCCGAGGAGATCGCGGGGGTGCTGGGCGCGCCGGACGCGCGGACGCGTTCGGCGCGGGTGGCGGGCGGTACGGGCACCGTGGTGGTCTCGGCCCGACGGGACCGGGCCGTGTTCGTGACCGCGGGCCTGGCCGAGCCGCCCCGGGGCAAGGTCTACCAGTTGTGGTTCGCCGTCGGCGGGACGATGCGTTCGGCCGGGCTCATGAGCCCTGACCGTGCCAGTCAGACCGTGCTGATGCGGGGCGGGGTGGCCGGGGTCTCGGGTGTCGGGATCACGGTGGAACCGGCCGGTGGCTCGCCGCGGCCGACCAGTACGCCCATCGGCCTGCTGGCGATGCCGTCCTGAACCGGCGGACGCGTACGTCCGCGTATCAGGGGCCGTTCCCCGGCCACCCCGAACAGTCCGATCGGCCCTGGGAGGAGGGGCACCCGCGCGCCCTGCCGGTCGGGCGGTCGCGGATGCCCCGTGAGGGGGACGCGCGCCGCCGGGATCGCCTCCCGTCAAGGCGTCCGGGCGGGGCGCGCGTCCCCGGTCCTGTGCGGTGTCAGCTCTTGGGCATGAGGACGGTGTCGATGATGTACACGTTGGCGTTGGCGGTCCTGACGTTGCCGCAGACGACCTTGGCGGCGCCGTCGACCGTGTAGGACTCGCCCGAGCCGGTGGTCGTCACCTTCGACTTCTCCAGCGTGTCGAAGGCGCCGTTCTCCAGGTCCTTCGGCGTGAGCTTCTGGCCGACGACGTGGTAGGTGAGGATCTTCGTCAGCTGCGCCTTGTCGTTGAGGACCTTGTCCAGGGTGGCCTTCGGGATCTTGGCGAAGGCGTCGTCGGTGGGCGCGAACACGGTGATGTTCCGGGCGTTGTTGAGGGTGTCGACCAGGCCGGCCTTCTTCACCGCCGTCACGAGGGTGGACAGGGCCGGGTTGTTGGAGGCGGCGGTGGCCACCGGGTCCTTGGCCATGCCGTCGAAGGAGCCGGCACCGTTCTTCGGCACGGTCGAACAGGCCGGGCCGAACGGCTGGTCCATGCTGCTCATCCCGCCCCCGCCCGTGGTGGCGGAGGCCGACGCCCTGCCGGAGGAGTCGGACTTGCCCGAGTCACTGCCGCTGTCGCTGCCGGAACAGGCGGTCAGGACCAGGGGCAGCACGGCGGCGGCGGTGAGGAGACCGGTGGTACGGCGGATACGGGTGTTCATCATCTTCTCCTGTGGAAAGGTGCAGCACTCTGCTGCGTCCGGGGTGTTACGGAAAGGTGGTTCGGGGCGGGCCGGAGGCCCGATGTCACGGCGCAGAGCGGTCAGTCGGCGCGGTCAGTCGACGGTCACGACGACGGAGTGCCATCCGCTGGCGCCGTCCGGGATCGTGCGGGTCCGTCTGTCGGTCTGCACGGTGCCGGTGCGGTCGGTGGCGCGGACGGTGAGGGTGTGGCCGCCGGTGGTCGCCCGCCAGGGAATCGACCACTGGCGCCAGGTGTCGCGGCTGTACTCGGCGGCCAACCGGGCTTCCTGCCAGGGGCCGTCGTCGATACGGACCTCGACCTTGTCGATGCCCCGGTGCTGGGCCCAGGCGACCCCGGCGATCATCACCGCCCCGGCCCTGGGACGGGCGAACGGCTTGGGGGTGTCGATACGGGACTGCGTCCTGACCGGGGCCCGGCGGGCCCAGCCGCGCTTGACCCAGTAGGGGTCGTAGGAGTCGAAGGTGGTGAGTTCGAGGTCCTCGATCCACTTGCAGGCGGATACGAAGCCGTACAGGCCGGGGACGACCATCCGGACGGGGAAGCCGTGTGCGAAGGGCAGCGGCTCGCCGTTCATGCCGAGCGCGAGCATCGCGTCCCGGCCGTCCATCAGGTCCTCGACCGGGCTGCCGATCGTCATGCCGTCCACCGAGCGGGCCACCAGCTGGTCCGCACGGCCGCCCCGGGACGGGGGCTTCACCCCGCACTCGGCGAGCAGGTCGGCCAGTCGGACGCCGGTCCAGCGGGCGTTGCCCACGTACGGGCCGCCCACCTCGTTCGACACACACGTCAAGGTGATGTCCCGCTCGATCAGCTCCCTGCGCAGCAGATCGTCGAAGGAGTAGGTGGCCGGGCGGCGTACACCTTTGCCGTGGATCCGCATCCGCCAGGCGTTCGCGTCCACCTTGGGCACCACCAGCGCGGTGTCCACCCGGTAGAAGTCCTGGTTCGGGGTGACGAACGGGCTGATCCCCTCGACCCGCGGCCCGGCCCCCTTCGGCACCGGCCGCGCCGGTGAACCGGGACGAGGGAGAACGACCCTCTCCCGCGAGGCGACCGCACCCCGGCCGCTGGAGCCGTCCAGCGAGCGGCCGACCGCGCCCGCCACGGCGGAAGCGGCCGCGGCAGACGCGGCCGCGAGGACGAACCCCCGCCGGTCCCATGCCTCGGACGCAGGCTGGCCGCCTGCCGGTTCCGCGCTCACGGTCATGGCACCGGACTCCCGCGCCGTCGGTCGAGCGGGCGCGGTGAGGCGCCCCACCAGGCCGTACAGGAGCAGGGCCCCGGCGACGGCCCCCGCGACGGAGGGCAGCGCGTCCATGAGGCCGACGGAGTCGGGGCGGTTGAGGGCGGCCGCCGCCCCGACGGCCCCGAAGAGAAGGACCCCGGCGGCTCCGGCCCGCCGGAACCGCGGCGCCAGCGCGCCCAACGCCAGAGCCGACACCGCCAGCACGGCCAGGATGCCGAGTTGGAGCACGAGCTTGTCGTCGGTGCCGAAGTGGCGGATCGCCCAGTCCTTGACCGGCGCGGGCGTCGCGTCGATGGAGGCGCCGCCCACCACGACGATCGGACCGGACCGCGGACGCACCGCCGCCGCGACCAGCTCGGCCACCGCCAGCGCGGCGAGACCGGCCAGCGCCCCGCTCAGCGCACCGAGCGCCAGGCGTGGCGGACCCGGTCGGCCCCTTCGGTCCTTCTCTTCGTCCCTCACGCAGGGAATCCGGTTCCGGCCGCCCCGCGGATTGGTCGGGGACCCGATCGAGTGAAAAGAGATTCCGGACCGATCCGCCGGGCGCTCGGCAACGGATGAACCACGTCGCGCTGTCCCGCGCGGAATCAGCGGAACACGCCGGTGACCCTGCGTGAAGGGTGGATGTCCGCTTCGTAGCATGATCCGGTGATCACGTCCGGCGGGCAGTGTCCTCAGCAGCGGCGTTCGCGGCGCGGGTCGGTCCGGCGCCGTCTGCTCGCCCTCTGCGCGCTCGGGGCCGGTGTGATGGTCGTCGCGGGGTGCGTGTCCCGTGGCGGATCCGGGCCTTCGGCCTCCGGCGGCCCGGCCCGGACACCCGTGGGGAGGGCCGGGGCCACGGCCGCGCCGCACCCCAGGGGAGATGTGCGGATCGCCGCCGTCGGGGACGTCGTCCTGGGCACGCTGCCGGACAGCCTGCCGCCGGACGACGGTGCCTCGTTCTTCGACCCTGTCCAAGACCTGCTCACCGGGGATGTGGTGCTCGGGAACCTGGAGGGCACGCTGACCACCGGCGGCTCCAGCAAGTGCGCGTACATCGAGGGCCCGAACTGCTTCGCGTTCCGCGCCCCGCCGTCGTACGCCCACCGGCTCGCGCAAGCCGGGTTCACGGTCATGAACGCGGCGAACAATCACATCGACGACTTCGGGGCGCAGGGGCGGCGCGACACGTTCGCCGCGCTGCGCTCCGCGAACGTGCGGTACACCGGGCGGCTCGGCCAGATCACCGTCCAGCGGGTGCACGGCATCCGGGTCGCGCTGATCGGGTTCGCGCCCGACCGGGGGGCGAACGACCTGACGGACATCCCCGCCGCGAAGCGACTCACCGCCCGCGCCGCGAAGCTGGCGGATGTCGTGATCGTCACGATGCACGCCGGCGCGGAGGGCTCGGACCGCACCCATGTGGAACCCGGCACCGAGTACTTCCTCGGTGAGGACCGGGGCGACAGCTACCGGTTCAGCCACGCGGTGATCGACGCCGGAGCCGACCTCGTCGTGGGCAGCGGCCCGCATGTGATGCGGGGCATGGAGTTCTACAGGGGACGGCTGATCGCCTACAGCCTGGGCAACTTCACCGGCTACAAGGTCCTCGGACTCGGCGGCACCCTCTCGACGAGCGGCGTGCTCCAGGTCGCCCTCCGCGCCGACGGCACCTATGTGTCCGGGAACTTGCGCCCGACCCGGATCGTGCCGCCCGGGACACCGGAGCCGGGCGGCGAGGCGATCGACCTCGTCTCCGGCGTGTCGGAGGAGGACTTCGGCGCGCAGGCCGCCCGCATCTCGGCGGAGGGGGCGATCCGGCGACCGTAGCCGTGCATGGCCCGGTTCACTCACCTGCCTCACCTGAGTCATCAACGCGGCCGGCGAGGGTAGGCGGGAGGCTCCCATCGTTCACAGGAAAGTGGTGCCACTGCCATGGCCGAGACCCAGGACGTCGTCGAGCTCATCCTCAAGGACCACCGGCGCATGGAGGATCTGTTCCACCTGATGCGCAGCGTCGAGGCCGACCGGGCGGCCGCGCTCCGGGAGTTCGCGGCCCTGCTGATCGCCCACGCGCAGGCCGAGGAGGCCGAGGTCTATCCCGCGCTGAAGCGGTACAAGCACATCGACGACGAGGAGCTGGAGCACGGCGAGCACGAGCACGACGAGGGCAACCGGGCCCTGCTGGACCTCCTGGAGGTGGCGGAGGTCGGCTCCGAGGAGTGGGACGCCAAGCTGGAGGCGCTGGTCGAAGCCGTCAATCACCACACCGACGAGGAGGAGCGCACCATCCTCAACGGCGCGCGCGAGAACGTGGCGATGGAGCGCCGCGAGGAGCTGGGAGCGGCGTTCCGGGAAGAGCGGGGGCGTCAGCTGAAGGGCGACTGCGGCTCGGTCGACCAGGTGCGCCGCGTCGTTCACCCCTGATCGCCCCGGCACCTCCGGTCCTTCAGGGCGTGTCGTCCGGTGATTCCTCGTGCCGGGGCTCGGGGGGCCGGTCGAACCGCACGCTGACCTTCTGGAACCCCTTGAAGGACTCGGTGGCGGCGTACGACCGGTAGGCGCGGCGGTCCGCCGCGCTCAGCCGCACCCGGTCCGTGAACGGCGTCAGCAGGCTGCGGGGCCACAGGCGCATCACCCGTACGGCACCGGCCTCGGCCGCCGCGATGAAGATCAGGGCTCCGACGTAGAGCCAGGCGAGCAGGCCCAGGACGATGCCGAACATGCCGTAGGTGGCGGTGGCCCCGCGCAGCACATGGCTGACGTAGTAGGAACCCACCCACTGCAGCGCCTGCCACGCGAGGGCGCCGCCCAGCGCCACTCCGACGAGTCGGCGCAGGGGCAGTGTGCGCTGTGTCAGCAGCCGGTAGCTCAGAAGCAGCAGAAGGGTGTTCAAGCAGACCGACCCCGCGCTCGCGGCGATCCAGCTTCCGCCCCTCAGCCGCACGCCGAACAGGTGGGTCTGCGAGGCCGCCACGGACAGCAGGGCGGACGCGCACAGTCCGACCGCGAGGAGCAGCAGGAACACCAGTCCCTTCAGCCGCGAGCGGAGTGGATCCGGACGGGCGTGCCGGGGGACGGCCCAGATCTTGTTGAGGGCGTACTGCGCGGCCTGGGCGACGCCGAGCGAGCCGTAGACGCTGCCCACGATGCCCGCGGCGAGTGCGATCCCGCTGCCGTGGAAGGAGTGGATGTTGTGTCCGAGCTGGTCGCCGATGACCGGGAACTGGCTCAGTGCCGAGTCCATGACACGTTGTTGCACAGCCGGATCGCCGCTGAGGAAGGTGCCCAGGACGGCGACGAGGATCAGGAGCAGCGGGAAGAGCGAGAGGAAGCCGTAGTAGGCGAGCAGGGCGGCGAGGTACACGGCCTGGTCGTCGTAGAACTTGTAGACGACGGCGAGCGGCAGGCCCACCCAGTGGTGCCGTCGCTGGAAGCCGTCGACGCGCTCAAGGAATGTCATGGCCTGTGCTCGGGTCGGGCCGGGGTCTTGCCCCGGATCCGGATAGCGGCTGCATGGGAACCACCTCAGTGTGAGGAGTCTCCCTCCGTCCGGCCTCGAAACGGGTCTGCGGCGGCTCCCGTCCCTCTTTCGCGTGGACACGGGAGGAAGTGGGGACCATTGGTCCCGCATATGCCGCTCCATGTGGGATATGCGGAAGCATGTGAGGGCCCCGCTCAGGGGGTCGCGCAGCGGAACGGAAGGAACATCCTCGTGGGCATCATCGCCTGGATCCTGATCGGCCTCATCGCGGGCGCCATCGCGAAGGCACTGACCCCCGGCAAGGACCCGGGCGGCTGCCTGGTGACCATGCTGATCGGCATCGTGGGCGGGCTGCTGGGCGGCTGGCTGGGCAAGGTGATCTTCGGTGTCCACTCGATCAACGGCTTCTTCAGCCTGTCCACCTGGATCGCCGCGATCGTGGGGTCCGTGATCGTGCTGCTGCTCTACCGGCTGGTGACAGGGCGCTCGCGCTGACGGCGCACGCGAGAGGCGGCGAGAGGCGGCTCCCCGTGGGGCCGCCTCTTTTCGCGACCGTCTCCGCGCCTACGGCGCCCGGGCCCCGCCCCGCCCCGCCCGTCCAGCCGGTCGGCCAACCCGTCAGCCGGGGTCCGTGCAGCCGAAGAGGCCGGCGTGCCCCGGGGGCAGTTGGGTGAGCAGCCGGCGCAGCAGGGCGTGGTCCGCGGCGTCGGCGAGGGTGGGCAGTACGGCGTCGATCTCGCGCCTGGCCTCGGCCACGTCCTCGTTGCTGTGGTCGGCCACGGCCTGGACGAACGACGCGGGTGACAGTGGTTCGCTGGCCGGCTCGGCCGCGGTCAGCAGCGGCCCGCATCCCTCGGGGAGCAGGGCGGCCAGGTCCGTGCGGTCGTCGCCGACCAGGTGGGCGCCGAGGACCTCCAGCACGTTCCGTACGGCTCTGGCGCCCTGCTGCGGTCTGTCGTAGCGTGCGCGTTCGGTGACCTGGGTGATGAAGGTGTCCAGGCTCCATTGCATGGCGGCTCCTGTCGTAGGTCTGTCCCCCGCGGCGGTCCGTCTGGTCCGGCCGGTGGGGCCGGGTCGCACCGGCGTCACACGGGGGCGGCGGTCCGCACCATGCGGTGCACATTGGCGACGCTGCCGCAGCGCGCGGTCAGCAGGTCGGCTTCCGTCCGGGCGAAACCGGCGCCGAGTTCCTCCCGGCAGTGCCGACTGAGGCTCTCCCGCACCCTGTTGACCAGCGTGCGCTCCTCCTCGTCGGTGTGGCGGGCCGTGGCGGAGGCCAACTGCTGGAGCCGCCGGTCCCATTCGGCCGAGCCGATCTCCCGCACCCGCAGCAGCGCGTAGAGGACCTTGACGGCTTCCAGGTGTGCGTTCTCGATGTGCTCGACGGTGTCCGCGTCCTCGAAGGAGGCGAGGACGGGGTGCACCGAGGCCCCCTCGGCCTCGCCGTGGGCGATCATCAGGTGCGCGAAGTCATGAAGCGCGCTCTGGCGATCGGCCTCCGTGCTGCGCATGAGGCGGAGCAGGTCCTCCATCGTCCGGTGATCCTCGAGGATCATCTCGACGACATCCCGAGTCGGTGTCATGCGATGCGCCTCCCAACTGGAGTGGCTTTCACCTCCCGCTACCCGCGGCGTTGCCAGAGATTCCCTGATATAACCCGTTTGCCCAGTCCGCCCAGGTCAGACGAGGTCCGGGACCGACGCCTGCCGGTCCGTCGCTCAAGGGGAGCTGTGCGGAGCCGACATGACGGGCCATCAGGTCACCAGGGAGTCACGCCTCGCGCGCCGCCCCCGTGCTCTCCCGCTCGATCAGCCGGGGCACCGGCACCCTGACCGTCCTGGCCGGGCCGCCGTCGAGCAGCGCGGTCAGCTCGCGGGCCGCGGTGCGGCCGAACTCCATGGTGTCCCGGGACAGGGCCGACAGCCATGGCCTGACCATGCGGCACAGGGCCGAGTCCTCCCAGGCCACCACCGACACGTCGGCCGGTACGGAGAATCCGAGTTCGGTGGCGGTGGCGACGCCCGCGAGGGCCATGACGTCGTTGTCGTAGATCAGGGCGGTCGGCGGAGCGGCCGAGCCGAGGACGCGGCGGGTGACGGCGGCGCCCTCCGCGTCCGAGTAGTCGGTGGTGATCGACTCCACTCCGGTCAGTCCGCGCCGCCGGGCCTCGGCCCGCAGGGTCCGGATCCGCCGCTCCGTGTGGGCGAGGTTCGACAGCCCGGCGATGTGCACGATCCGCCGGTGGCCGAGGGCGTACAACCCGTCCACCACCGAGGCCATCGCGCCCGCGTCGTCGGCCCACACCGTGGACAGCCCGGGGTGCCGCTCGTCCGGCGCGCCGCCGATCACCACGGCGGGCAGGCCGAGTTCGTCGAGCAGGTCCGGGCGCGGGTCGTCGGTGCGCGGGTCCACCACCAGGACGCCGTCCACCCGGTGCTCGGCCCACCATCTGCGGTAGACCGCGCACTCGTCCGGCACGTCCTCCACCACCTGGAACAGCAGCCCCAGATGGCGCTCCGCCAGCACTTCCTGGATGCCGGAGACGAGTTGGAGGAAGAAGGAGTCGACACCGAGGGTGTCCGCGGGCCGGGCCAGCACCAGCCCGACCGTGGCCGCGCCCTCGCCCGACAGCGCGCGGGCCGCCGTACTGGGCCGCCAGCCCAGTTGCTCGGCGACCCGGCGCACCCGCTCGCGGGTGACCTCGGAGACACCCGGCCTGCCGTTGAGGGCGAAGGAGACGGCGCTCTCCGAGACACCGGCGCGGCGCGCGATGTCCTTCATCGTCGGCCGGCGTGCCGGGGACCGCTTGGCCGGCATGTTCGCCTCTTTTCTCGGCAGTGATCGCTAAAGCGCTTGAGTGGAAGCAGCCTAAAGCGCTTTAGTGCGGCTGACAAGTCCCTCTTGACACCACTCTGACCTGTACTAATGCCCCCATCTCGACTTTAGCGCTTCCAAATCCATTGACTTTCCCCGAAGTCGGCGTGCATGGTCCTTTCCGAAACCAGCCGCAGACGCCGCAAGGGAGCAGTGTCACCGTGCCCATATCCCGCAGAGCACTCGCCGCCGCCGTCACCGCCCTCGTCCTGCCGCTGAGCGCCTGCGGCTCCGGCGGTGGTGGCGGCTCGACGGACGCCTCCGGCAAGGTCGAGGGCGACATCACCTTCCAGACCTGGAACCTGCGCGCCAACTTCAAGGGCTACTTCGACGGTCTGATCGGCGACTTCGAGAAGAAGTACCCGGGCACCCACGTCAAGTGGGTCGACCAGCCCGCCGAGGGCTACGCCGACAAGATCAGCGCCGACGCGGCCGGCGGCACCCTGCCCGACGTCGTCAACGTCTCCCCCGACCTGGTCGCACCGCTCGCCAAGGCGGGCCTGGCCATGGACCTCGACAAGGCCGCCGGGAAGTACAAGGGCGAGTACCTGCCGGGCGCCTGGGCGAGCCATCAGGTCCCGGGCATGACGGGCACGTACGCCTTCCCCTGGTACCTGAACACCGGCCCGATGTTCTACAACAAGGCCCTGTTCAAGAAGGCCGGACTGGACCCGGAGCAGCCGCCGAAGACGTACGACGCGCTCTTCACCGACGCGGTGCGGATGGCGCGGACGTCGGGCGGCAAGGTGGCGACCCTCGCCAACATCCCCACCATCGAGGACTTCGGCCGCTACGGCGCCTCCCTGATGGACAAGGACGGCACCGGCTTCACCTTCAACGACGCCAAGGGGGTCGAACTCCTCACCAAATACAAGGAGTTGTACGACGCCAAGGGGCTGGACGCGCAGGCGCTGAACGCCACGCCGGAGTCGGCCGGGAAGGACTTCCTGACCCAGGCCGTCGCCATGAACCCGGGCAGCGCCCTGGACCTGGACAACTTCAAGAAGCAGGCGCCGAGCCTGTACAAGAACATCGGCATCACCGACCAGATCACCAACACCGGCCACGTCAACATGTACGTGATGGGCGTGATGGTGAACTCCCGGACGAAGAACACGCCCGCGGCCGTCGCCTTCGCCCACTATGTGACCGACGCCGAGCACCAGATGTCCTTCGCCAAGAAGGTCGCCATCTTCCCGTCCACCGCCGGATCCCTCGACGACCCGTACTTCACCAAGGAGGACGGCACCGACGAGACCCGGGTGCGCGTCGCCGCAGCCAAGTCGCTGAAGAACGCGGTCAACTACACGCCCGTGCTGTTCAGCGACCAGATGAAGACCGCGCTGCGCAACGAGGTCGGCAAGGCGCTCCAGGGAAAGCAGAGCCCCAAGGCCGCTCTCGACAACGCTGTCACGGCGTGTGACCGGCTTCTGAAGCAGCAGGGATAGCGCACCATGGCCACCTCGACCGTCTCCCGGACGCGCCCGTCGCGTCCGGCGCGGCGCCCCGAGCGGCGCCCGGCGATCCGGATACGGCGCCAACTGCCCACCAGCCCCTGGCTGTTCGCGGCACCGGGACTGCTGATCACCGGCGTGTTCATCCTCTACCCGTTCGTCTCGACGGTGTTCAACGCCTTCACCGACCGCCGCACCCTGGTCCCGGGACAGTTCGTCGGGCTCGCCAACTTCCGTGAGCTGCTGCACGACGACATGTTCTGGATCGGCCTGCGCAACAGCGCGTTGTACGTCGTCGGTGTCGTCCCGGCGCTGGTGCTGCTGCCGCTGCTGCTCGCCCTGCTGGTGCAGAAGAACATCCCCGGCATCACCTTCTTCCGGTCCGCCTTCTACACCCCGGTCGTCGCCTCGATCGTGGTGGTGGGCCTGATCTGGGTGTGGCTGCTGGACGAGCGCGGACTGGTGAACTCGCTCCTGGAGACGATCGGGGTGGGCAAGGTCGGCTTCCTCAGCGACCAGTGGCTGCTCCTGCTCAGCGCCATGGCCGTCACGGTCTGGAAGGGCCTCGGCTACTACATGATCATCTATCTGGCGGCGCTGGCGAACGTGCCGCGGGAGCTGCACGAGGCCGCCGCCGTGGACGGCGCGGGACCGGTCCGCCGTTTCTTCACCGTCACCGTGCCGGCCATCCGCTCCACCATGGTCCTGGTCGCCGCGCTCTCCTCGGTCTCCGCCTTCAAGGTGTTCTCCGAGGTGTATCTGCTGGCCTCGCCGAGCGGCGGCCCGGCGGGCGAGGACACCACCCTGGTGATGCTCGTCCAGCGCACCGGCACCGGTCTGACCGGCCGGGTCGGCTACGCCTCCGCGATCTCCCTGGTCGTCTTCGCCGTCACCGTCGTCCTGATGCTGCTCGTCCTGCGCGCCGACCGGAGGGAGGACGCGTGAGCGTCGCCGAGAAGGCACCGGAGACCGGCACCCGGCCGGTCCGTGCCCGCGCACCCCGCTTCACCGACGAGAACGGCCGCCGCGTGGGGGTGTGGGAGCTGGTCCTGCGCTATGTGCTGCTGATCGCCGTCCTCGCCCTGACCGTCGGCCCGTTCGTGTGGCAGCTGTCCACCTCGTTCAAGGGCCCCACCGAGGACATCTTCAGCTCCCCGCCGAAGTTCCTGCCGGGCCATCCCACCCTGCACAACTACGAGCGGGTCTCCGAGACCATCCCGGTCTGGGACTACGCCCTCAACTCCCTGAAGGTCGCGACCGCCAACGTGGTCACCAACTGCGTCGGCTCCGCGCTCGCCGGATACGCCCTGGCCCGGCTGCGCTACCGGGGCCGCCGGGTCGCCGCCCTGGTCTTCGTCCTCGCGATGCTCGTGCCCGCGGAAGGCATCATCATCGCCCAGTTCACGACCATGCGGGAACTCGGCCTGAACAACACGCTCATCGGTGTCGTGCTGCCCGGCTCCATCGGCGCGATGAACGTCCTGCTGATGCGCAACGCCTTCCTCAACCTGCCCTACGAGATCGAGGAGGCCGCCTACGTCGACGGTGCCGATGTCTGGCAGCGGTTCCTGCGGATCGCGCTGCCCTCGGTCAAGGGCACCCTCGCCGTCGTCGCGATCTTCGCCTTCATGGGCGCCTGGGACGACTTCCTGTGGCCGCTCATCGTGCTCAGCGACCCGTCCAGGTTCACCCTGACCATCGGCCTCAACTATCTCCACGGCACCTTCGCCAACGACGAGCGCCTCGTCGCCGCCGGCACGATCATCGCCGTGGCACCGCTGATCGCCCTCTTCGCCTGCCTCCAGCGCTACTTCTTCCGCGGGGTCGGCGAGGGCGCGGTCAAGGGCTGATCCCGGACCCCTCCCGACCCCGCGAAGGGCCGGCCCCGGGCCCCCTCCCGACCCCACCTCCGCAAGGACCCCCGTATGCCTGCTGCCGTGCGCTTCGGCGTCAACTACACCCCGAGCCAGGGGTGGTTCCACCACTGGCTCGACTTCGACCTCGACGCCGTACGCGCCGATCTGGACTCCGTCGCCGCGCTCGGCCTCGACCACCTCCGGGTCTTCCCGCTGTGGCCGTACTTCCAGCCCGACCGCGCGCTGATTCGCCCGCGCGCCGTGGAGGATCTGGTGCGGCTGGTCGACGCCGCCGCCGAACGCGGGCTCGACGTCAACGTGGACGGTCTGCAAGGGCACTTGTCCAGCTTCGACTTCCTGCCCGCGTGGACTCGCACCTGGCACCGGCGCAACCTCTTCACCGACCCCGCGGTGCTGGACGGCCAGGCCGCCTATCTGCGGGCCCTCGCCGCCGCCCTCGCCGACCGGCCGAACTTCCTCGGCATGACCCTCGGCAACGAGGTCAACCAGTTCTCCGCCGGTCCCCACCCCGATCCCGACCGGGCCACCGCCGACCAGATCGACGCCTGGCTCGAGCGGATGCTCGCCGCCTGCGAGCAGGGCGCCCCCGGGAAGCTGCATCTGCACGCCGAGTACGACGCCACCTGGTACCAGGACGACATGCCGTTCACCCCGGCGCAGGCGGCCCGGCGCGGCGCCCTCACCGCCGTCCACTCCTGGGTCTTCAACGGGACCGCGCAGCGCCACGGCCGCACCTCGGTGGCGTCCGAGCACCACGCCGCCTACCTGATCGAGCTGAGCAAGGCCTGGGCCGAGGAACCGCACCGGCCCGTCTGGCTCCAGGAGGTCGGCGCCCCGGCCCCGCTCGTCCCCGCCGAGCACGCCGCCGCCTTCACCGAGGCCACCGTCGCGAACGCGCTGGACTGCCCCGACCTGTGGGGCATCACCTGGTGGTGCTCCCACGACGTCTCCCGCGACCTCGCCGACTTCCCCGAACTCGAGTACAGCCTGGGCCTGTTGACCAACGACCGCCGGCCCAAGGACCTCGCCCGCGCCCTGTCCCGCGCGGCCCGCGAGCACACCTGCGCGCCCGCTCCGCGCACCACCGCCCTCACCGTCCCCGCCGATCCGGCCGCCCGCTCCCGCTGCGCCCCCGGCGGCGATGTCTTCGAGGCGTTCTTCCAGCTGACCGCCGACGGCGCCCGCCCCACCACCGTCCTCGACACCCGGGCGGCCGACCGGGACCATCTGGCCGCCCGCGCCGTCACCGAAGTCGTCACGCCCGACCAGGTACTCCGCACCCCCCGAGGAGGAACCCGCTCGTGAACCCCACCAGACGCACCGTCCTGCTCGCCGGCGCCGCCGCCGCGTTCCTGCCCGCGCTGCCCACCGGCACCGCCCAGGCCGCCCCGAAGGCGACGGCCGCGCTCCAGCCGTACGCCTCCTACTGGTACCCGGACTCCCTGCCCTCCGGCAGCCCCGGCCCCGGCATCACCTGGCGCGGCCTGAAGTCCTGGCGTGCCGCCACCGACACCGATCTGCCCTTCAACGCCGCCTCCGTCCCGCTCGCGCCCCGCTTCACCCCGACCCCGGTGAACACCACCGCCCGCGCCGGGCAGGCCCGGATCCAGTCCCTGGTGTCGTTCGGGCCCACCTCGTCCAACCCTTCCCAGGGCTCGGCCACCGCCGACTACTACGCCCTCACCCACTGGGCGTACATCGACGAGCTGGTGTTCTGGGGCGGCTCCTCCGGGGAGGGTCTGATCCTCGCCCCGAACGCCCCCGTCGTGGACGCCGCCCACCGGCACGGCGTGCCCGTCCTCGGCAACATCTTCCTGCCGCCCGCCGCCTACGGCGGACAGCTCACGTGGACCCGCGACCTGGTGCGCAAGGACGCGTCCGGACGCTGTCCGCTCGCCGCCCAGCTCGTGGCGGTCGCGTCGGCATACGGCTTCGACGGCTGGTTCGTCAACGCCGAGACGGGCGGCGGCGACAGCGCGCTCGGCGCCGACATGCTCGGTTTCGTCAAGGAGCTGAAGCGGCTCGCCACGGCCGCGGGGCAGCGGATCACCTGGTACGACGCGATGACCGTGAACGGCTCGGTCAGCTGGCAGGGCGCGCTGAACGGGCAGAACCAGTCCTTCTTCCAGGCCGCAGACGACATGTTCGTCGACTTCCGCTGGAGCGCGTCCTCGCTCGCCTCCTCCGGGCAGAAGGCCGTACAACTGGGGCGCGACCGCTACGCGTTGTGGGCAGGAGTCGACGTGGAGTCGGGCGGCTGGAACACCTCGGTGGACTGGGACGCGATCGTGCCCGCCGACCGGGCGCACCTCGCCTCCCTCGGCCTGTACCGGCCCGAGTGGACCCGCGGACAACTGCCCGCCGGCCACACCCCGGAGGACTTCCACGCCGCCGACGACCGGTTCTGGACCGGCCGTTCCCTCGATCCGTCCCGTCCCGACACCGCCGACGGCTGGCGGGCCCCGGCCGTGTCCGTCGCCGACCGGTCGACCGTCGCCGCGCTACCGTTCGCGACCGTCTTCAACACCGGCCACGGACTGCGCTGGTACGAGGACGGCCAGGTCGCCTCCGACGCCCCCTGGAACCACCTCGGGCTCCAGGACCGGCTGCCCTCCCGGCGCTGGGTGGTGCGCACCGAAGGCCAACGGCCCGCCGTCGCCTTCGACTTCGGGGACGCCTGGCGCGGCGGCAGCAGCGTCCTCGTGGCCGGGGCGCTGGACCGTCCCGCCGAGCTGGACCTGTACGCGACCCGGCTGCCGATCGGCCCCGACACGGTCGTCGAGCTGACCCACCGAACGGACACGGGGGCGGTCAGCGTCGAACTGGCCGTGGCGACCGCCGAGCCGGACGCGGCCGGGGCGGCGCCGACGTACACGTACCTGCCCGTGCCGGTCGGGCCGGGTGACGGCTGGCACACCTCGGCCGTACGGCTCACCGGCCTGTCCGGGACCGTGCACGCCCTCGGCGTCCGGCTCGCTGCCACCGGCGGGGGCCCGGTGAGCTGGCGGCTCGGCGGTCTCGCCGTCCACGACGGCACCGACACCCCGGCCGCCCCCTCCGGCCCCCGGATCACCGCCGCGTCCGGCGGCGACCTGCGCCTCGCCTGGGAGCACCCGGCGCCCGGCACGGTACGCCACTACACCCTGCACCGGGTGCTGCCCGACGGGACCCGCCGCTTCCTGGGCGGCACCGGCCAGCGGGCGTACTTCACGGCCGGACAGACGCCCGCGCCGGGCGAGCCCGCCCTACGGATCGAGGTTCGGGCGGTAGGAGAGCTGTACACCTCGTCCGCCCCCTCGACCGTCACCCACCCCTGGTGACCGTCCGCCGGTCCATCCGCCGACCCACGTTCTACGACCTACGGAGCATCCCGTATGCATGACGACCGCAGTCTGGTCGAAGCCCGGCTCAAGCGCGTCCTCGACGAGCGCATCCGGCCCGCCGTGTACCCCGAGTCCGTCCCCCTCGACGTCGCGGTGTGGCACGCGCCCGGCGAGCCCGTGCCGGTCGCCGAGGGGCTGGCCGCCGAGCCGGAGCCGGTCCAGGTGGGCGCCCGGTGGGGTGCTCCGTGGGGCACCAGCTGGTTCCGGGTGACCGGTACCGTGCCCGGACAGTGGGCCGGGCGGACCGTGGAGGCGCTCCTCGACCTCGGCTTCGACGAGAACATGCCCGGCTTCCAGTGCGAGGGCCTGGTCTACCGTCCCGACGGCACCCCGGTGAAGGGCCTCAACCCGCGCAATCAGTGGGTGCGCGTCGGCGCGCCCGTCGCGGGCGGCGAGGAGGTCCGGCTGCACATCGAGGCCGCCTCCAACCCCGTCATCCTCGACTACCACCCCTTCCTGCCCACGCCGTTGGGCGACAAGGAGACCGCGGGCAGCGCGCCGCAGTACACCCTGACCCGCATGGATCTCGCGGTCTTCGACGAGACCGTGTGGCAGCTGGTGATCGATCTGGAGGTGCTCGGCGAGCTGATGGCCGAGCTGCCGGTGGACTCCCCGCGCCGCCACGAGATCCTGCGTGCCGTGGACCGGGCGCTCGACGCCGTCGACCTCCAGGACGTGGGCGGCACGGCGGCCCGCGCCCGCGAACAGCTGACCGGTGTCCTGTCCGCGCCCGCCGTGCCCTCCGCGCACCGGATCAGCGCCGTCGGGCACGCGCACATCGACTCCGCCTGGCTGTGGCCGCTGCGCGAGACGGTGCGCAAGGTGGCCCGGACGACGTCCAACATGACCGCCCTGCTGGAGGACGAACCGGACTTCGTCTTCGCCATGTCCCAGGCGCAGCAGTGGGCGTGGGTGAAGGAGCACCGGCCCGAGGTGTGGGCGCGGGTGAAGAAGGCGGTGGCGGACGGGCGGTTCGTGCCGGCCGGTGGCATGTGGGTGGAGTCGGACACCAACATGCCCGGCTCGGAGGCGATGGCCCGGCAGTTCGTGCACGGCAAGCGGTTCTTCCTGGACGAGTTCGGCATCGAGAACGACGAGGCGTGGCTGCCCGACACCTTCGGCTTCGCGGCCGGGCTGCCGCAGATCATCAAGGCGGCGGGCGCCACCCGGCTGCTGACGCAGAAGATCTCCTGGTCGCAGACGAACACGTTCCCGCACCACACCTTCCAGTGGGAGGGCATCGACGGAACGCGTATCTTCACGCACTTCCCGCCCGTCGACACCTACAACTGCTCGATGAAGGGCAGCGAGATCGCGCACGCCGCCCGCAACTTCAAGGACAAGGGGTTCGCCCGGCACTCGCTCGCCCCCACCGGCTGGGGCGACGGGGGTGGCGGCACCACCCGCGAGATGGTCGCCAAGGCCGCCCGGCTGCGTGACCTGGAGGGCTCGGCACGGGTGGTGTGGGAGACCCCGCGGGCCTTCTTCGACAAGGCGGAGGCCGAGTACCCCGAGCCGCCGGTGTGGGTCGGCGAGCTGTATCTGGAGCTGCACCGCGCCACCCTCACCAGCCAGGCGGGGACCAAGCAGGGCAACCGGCGCAGCGAACACCTGTTGCGCGAGGCCGAGTTGTGGGCGGCGACGGCGGCCGTACGGACCGGACTCCCCTACCCGTACGTGGAGTTCGACCGGATCTGGAAGACGGTGCTGCTCCACCAGTTCCACGACATCCTGCCGGGCTCCTCCATCGCCTGGGTGCACCGCGAGGCACGGGCGACCTATCGGCGCGTCGCCGGGGAACTGAACGGGATCATCGAGGCCGCCCAGCGCGCGCTGGCGGGCGAGGGCAGCACGCCGCTGGTCTTCAACGCGGCCCCGCACGCCCGCGCGGGCGTACCGGCCGGCGCCGCGGCCACCCCCGCCACCGAAGGCCGTACCGGTCTGACGGGCCGCGAGGGCGGCGGGCACGTCCTGGACAACGGCCTGCTGCGCATCGAGGTCGACGGCCGCGGCCTGGTCGTCTCGGCGTACGACATCGAGGCCGACCGGGAGACCATCGCGCCCGGCGGGGCCGCGAACCTCCTCCAACTGCACCCCGATTTCCCGAACATGTGGGACGCCTGGGACGTGGACGAGTTCTACCGCAACACCGTCACCGACCTCACCGACGCCGAGTCGGTGACGCCCGGCGAGGACGGCGCGTCGGTGCGGATCGTCCGGTCCTTCGGTTCCTCCCGTGTCACCCAGGTGCTGTCGCTGGCGGCGGGTGAGCGGCGGCTGGTGCTGGACACGGAGGTGGACTGGCACGAGACGGAGAAGTTCCTCAAGCTCGCCTTCCCGCTGGACGTGCACGCCGAACGGTACGCGTCCGAGACCCAGTTCGGGCACTTCCACCGGCCCACCCACACCAACACCTCCTGGGAGGCGGCCCGGTTCGAGGCGTGCAACCATCGCTTCGTCCATCTGGAGGAGCCGGGCTGGGGCGTGGCGGTCGTCACCGACTCGACGTACGGCCACGATGTGACCCGGGCCGTCCGCTCCGGCGGCGACCGGGGCACCACCACGACGGTCCGGGTGTCGCTGCTGCGCGCCCCGCGCTTCCCCGACCCGGAGACGGACCAGGGCGTGCACCGCTTCCGGCACGCGCTGGTGCCGGGCGCGGGCATCGCCGACGCGGTGCGCGAGGGCTGGCGGATCAATGTGCCCGAGCGGGTGGCGACCGGCGCCGGGCAGGTCGCGCCGCTGGTGTCGGTGGACGAGGACGCGGTGGTCGTGACGGCGGTGAAGCTGGCCGACGACGGCAGCGGCGATGTGGTGGTGCGCTTCCACGAGGCCCACGGCGGCCGGGCGCGGGCCACACTGACCGCCGGGTTCGAGGTCGCGGGGGCCACGGTGACCGACCTGCTGGAGCGGCCCCTGCCCGAGGCGGCGGCACCCCGGCGGGACGGTGACCGGATCGCGGTGCGGCTGCGGCCGTTCGAACTGATGACGCTGCGGCTGCGGCGCCGTCCCGTGTGAACCACCCGCGCCGGATCCTCGTCTTCCTCTGCGACCTTCACCAGCTGCGAATCGGAGAACCACCGTGTCAGACAGGGGCGTTGAGCGGAGCGACGACGAGGGTCACGGCCCGGTGCCCTGGTGGGCGGACCTCGGGGTGTGGGGGGCCGTCGCGCTGATCGCCTTCGGCGGTCTCGCGGCGGTATGGGTCTCGTTGCGGCTGCCCGGCACCCCGACGGAGCTGGCGAGCGGCTACTACGGGGCCGCCAGGGTCGTCGCCATCGGTCTGGTGATCGTGGGAAGCAGCCTGCTGAACCGGTGGCGCGCCCGCTCCGCGGCCGTCGGGGAGTCGACCGGGGCGGACTAGGGCCGTGCGCGGCCCGTTCGTGCCCGGTGCGGACGCCGAGGTTCAGCTTCAGCGTTCCCATTGAGCACCCAACTCCCTTGGCTTAGCCTCTAGTTCATCGAACGGCTGCTCTAGCCGGAAGTGCACCATCGGGAGCCCGGCCGTCCTCGCGGCGGCCTGGAAAAGGGAGATCCATCATGGTCAAGCACTACATCAAGTACGCCTTCAGCACGCTCACCGCGGCGATGTTCGCCAGCATGGCCTGACGATCGGTCCCGGCCTGGACCGGGAGTCGGATTCCCGGTCCAGGAACCAGGAGGCGTACTTGTTCGGCACGGCTTTCAGACAGCTGCGTTACAGCACGGCGATCCTGCGCAACCGGCGGATCCGTCCGGGGGACCTCGAACGGATCGCCCGCGATCTGATCGAGACCCTCGCGGAGTTCGGCGAGCCGGGAGAGGACTCGGTGCTGCTGCCCGGGCAGTCCGGGGCCGTCGATCCCGATGTGCGCCGCACCGTCACCGCACGCAGTCTGCGGGCCACCGCTCGCGCCGCCGTCCGCCATACCCCTTACTACCGCCGGGTGTTCGAGGATCTGGGCCTCGATGCGGCCACGCTCACCCCGGAGACCTGGGAACAGGTGCCGGTCACTCCCAAGTCCGCCCTGCGCGGGCTGCCCGCCGCCTTCGTCTCCGCCGCGTCGGTGCCCTCGCTGATGGCGCTCACCACCGGGACCAGCGGGACCCCGACCAGTGTGTGGTTCTCGCGGGCGGAGCTGGAGATCATGGTCGCGATGAGCACCGTGTCCGCCGTGCTCGGCATGGGGTTACGGCCCCGGCACGGCATGGCCTACGCGGGCTGCTCCCGGGCGACGCTGCCGCTGCTCAACGTGGCGGAGTCGGTCACCCGGATCGGCGCGGCGTTCGTGCCGATCGGCACCGTGGACCCGGCGGTGACGCTCGACCGGCTCGCGGCACCGCTCGGGCTGCGCGGCAAGGCCCCGCAGATCACCCACCTCACGGTCGCGGCGTCCTATCTGTCCGCCCTGGTCGAGGAGGCGGAGCGGCACGACTGGCAGGCGTCCGACTTCGGCCTGGAGTCGGTCGGCGTCGGCGGCGAGGTGCTCTCCGAACCGCTGCGCGAGCGGGCGGAGGCGGTCTTCGGGGCCCGGATCACGAGTTCGTACATGATGACGGAGACGGTGCCGTCCGGCGGCACCGTCTGCGGCGCGGGGCATCTGCACCACACCACCGAGTTCGGGCATCTGGAGGTGCTCGACCCCGAGACGTGGGAGCCGACACCGCCGGGCGGGGTGGGCGTCATCGTGCAGACGCCGTACGTCCCGTACCGGGAGTGCACCCTGCTGCTGCGCTACGACACGGGCGACCTGGTCCGGCGGCCCGAGACCGCGCCGGAGTGCGAGCTGGCCCACATGCCGGCGACCTCGCTCGTCCTCGGCCGCTGGTCGGGGCCGGTCAGCCGGGCGGTGACCACCCGGTCGCTGCTGGACCTGCTGGAGGCCGAGCCCGACATCCCGCTGCCCGCCCGCTACGCCCTGGCGGAGGGGTCCGGGGGCCCGCTGCTGCACGTCCTGGCCCGCCGCCGGGCCGGTGCCGGTCTGCTCGGGAGGCTGGAGGACCGGGCCACCGCCGCGGGCCTCGCGCTGGGCGGCATCGTGCTCCACGACGACCCGGCCGGGATGCCGCCCACCGGACCGGTCCGCGCCGACCTGCGCGAGCACACCTTCGAATCGGTCCGCCCGGCCGCCGCGACGCTCGGCAGCCCGGCATGAGCGCCCCCGCCCTGGTCGGCCTCAACTGCTGTGTCCTCGCGGCGATGGTGGCGAGCGCCGTCTACTTCCACCGGGTGCGGATGCCGCGCCCCCCGGTGGGGCGCTACGAGCTGCCGGACATCGCCGTGATGTGTGTCGTGGTGGCGGCGGCTCCGCTGCTCTATCTGTTCCTGCCGCGCGCCGCGGTGGCGACCGTGTTCGGCCTGGTGCTCTGCACGGCGCTGCAGTTCACCCTCGCGCCACTGTCTGGCGCCGGCCGGGCCTGGCTGATCGCGCTGGCCGCGGTCGCCGCCGACACCGTACTGGCCCTCCTCGGCCGCCCGCTCGCCGTGCTGGCGCTCACCGATGTGCTGCTTGTCGTGGCGGTGGCGGGGGTCGCCACCATGTGGGCGCAGAGCGGGATGCGGTCCGCGCAGGCGGCGTGGTTCGCGGGCGCGCTCGCCTGCTACGACCTGGTGGCCACCGGGCTCACCTCCGTCATGGACCGGTTCGCGGCCGAGGTCATGGGGCTGCCGTTCGCCCCGCTGCTCGCGGTGACGCGCGGGACGCCGCCGGTGGCGCTGGGCCTGGGTGACCTGCTGCTCCTGGTGCTCTTCCCGCTGACGGCGGTCAAGGCGTTCGGGCGGGCCGCCGGAATCCTCGCGGCCGCGGTCGGGCTCGCGGTCTCCTGCGCGGTCAGCGTGCTGTTCGCGCGGGGAGTGCTGACCGGTGCCTTCCCGCTCCTGACGGTGCTGGGACCGCTGATCGTGGTGCAGCACCTGGTATGGAGGCGGGTCCGGGGCGGCGAGCGCACCACCGCCGAATGGCGGGCGGGCCGGCCCCGGCCGACACCGCCCGCCGCGGCCGCGGAACCCGACCCCGCGATCCTCCGGGCGCTGAGGCCGTCCGGTGTGACGGAGCCCGCGCAGGGCGAGTGGCTGGCAGTCGCCGACGGCCGGGTGGTGGGCGCCGGGGCGTCCCCGGGCCGGGCCCACCGGGGCGTCCCCGGGCCGGGCCCACCGGGACGCCCGGCGCCGCGGCTGCGAGTCCGTACCCGTGGTCCGGCGGGCGTAGCGACCGGCACGGATCCCGTCGGGCCGGGCCCGCGACCGGGGGCTCGGGCCCGCCTCACTCGGCCTGCTTTCAACCGGGGGCTCGGGCCCGGGCTCACCCGGCCGGCTTTCAGACGACGATCACCCTGCGCCCGCGCGCGTGGCCCGCTCGGCTGTCGACGTGCGCCGCCGCGGCCTCGGTGAGCGGGTACGACTTCTCGACCGGGATGTGGAGCTTTCCCCGCGCGATGAGGTCGGCGGCCACGGCGAGCGCGTCCGGCACGCTCCCGGCCACGCCGGAGAACCGGACACCGAACTCCGGCGCCCCGAGATCGGCGATGGTGACGACCTTCCGCGGGTCGCCGACCAGGTCGACGAGCTCGCGGAGCACACCCGAGCCGGCCAGGTCGAGGGCCGCGTCGACACGGCCGAGCCTCCGTACCCGCTCGACCCAGCCCGCGCCGTACGTCGTGGCGAGGGCGCCCAGGCCGCGCAGATAGTCCTGGTTCGCGGGCCCGGCCGTGCCGATCACCGTGATGCCGCGGTCGCGGGCGATCTGCAGCACCGCCGAGCCGACTCCCCCGGCCGCGCCGCTGACCAGCAGCGTCTGGCCGGGCCGCACACCGACCTCGCGGACGACGCGCAGCGCGGTCTCCACCACGGAGGGGTATCCGGCCGCCTCCTCGAACGTCAGGCCCTCGGGCATCCGGGCCCAGGCCGACAGCACGGCGAACTCGGCGTAGGTGCTGGAGCCTTCGCCGAACACACGGTCGCCGACCTCGACCCCTTCGACGCCCGCGCCGACCTCGTCCACCACCCCGGCGGCGTCCAGCCCTACCCCGGAGGGCAGGACGGTGGGATGAGCCCCCAGTTTCTGGCCCTCCCGGATCCTCCAGTCGACGGGGTTCACACCCGCCGCCCGCACGGCGATGCGTATGCGGCCGGGGCCCGCGTGGGGCTCCTCGGCGTCGATGAGGCGCAGCACGTCGGGTCCGCCGAATTCGGCGAAGCTCACTTTCTTCATGCGGCCGACCGTAGCACTAACGGTTAGCGTTTTGGAATTGGTTCGGGTTCGCATCTGATAGCGTCACCGCATGACCGCCCCGCCCGGACGCCGTGAACGCAAGAAGGCCGCGACCCGTCAGAAGATCGCCGACACCGCTCTCCGGCTCTTCCTGGAACGCGGGTACGAGGCGGTGGGTATCCGTGATGTGGCCGCCGAGGCCGACGTGGCCGTCACCACGCTCTTCTCGCACTTCGCCTCGAAAGAGGCCCTGGTGTTCGAGCGGGACGACGACTTCGAGCAAGGTCTCTCGCGGGCGGTCACCGACCGGGCGCCGGGCGAGCCGCTCGTCCCCGCGCTGCGCCGCGAGGTCCGGTCCATGGTCCGGCATTGCACGGCGGACGGCGCCGCGCCGATCTGGCGCATGATCGACGGATCCCCCGCCCTGCGGGAGTACGAGGAGTCGATGCGGCTGCGGCACGGGGAGTCGCTGGCCGCGGCCATCGGCGCCGATCCCGTTCTCTCCCGGGGCACGACGGCGGACCGGGCGATCGCGAGGTTCGTGATCGACGCCTACGCGCTGGCCCGTGCGGCGTCCGACCCTGACGCCGCGCTGGACGAGATCTTCCGGATGATCGAAGCGGCCTGGGCCGTCGCCCGCCCCTCCGGCGACACCACCGGCGAGGCGGGACTCTAGTCGGGGCTCGGCCCCGCGCCCACCCGTCCGTCAGGCCGCCGGCGGGGGCGTACGGCTTCAGCGCAGTCGTCGGGCGCGCAGCACCAGGTCGTCGGAGTGGTGTGCGCCGGCGCCGCTGTCGGGTGCCACGCGGGGGCGCTGCTCGTCCACTTCCACCTCCCAGTCGCCGTCGAGCAGAGCGGTGACCGTCGAGGGCCAGACGTAGTCGGCCGGGTCGAAGCCGTTCTCCCGCGCCTGCCGGGCGTCCACCCCCGCGTGGTGCACGAACAGCAGCACACCACCGGGCGCCACCGCCGCGAGCAGAGCGCGCTCGGCCGCGGCGCCGGGGGTGCGCAGCAGGGCCGGGTACTGCGCGGAGACGAGGTCGAAGGAGGCCGGTGGGAGTGCGGCCTCGGTGAGGGCCGCGTGGACCCAGCGGACGGTGAGGCCGGCGTCCCGCGCGTGCCCGGCCGCTCGCTCCAGCGCCACGCCGGAGACTTCGAGCGCGGTCACGTCCCAGCCCGCGCGCGCGAGCCAGACGGCGTCCGCGCCCTCGCCGCAGCCGACGTCGAGCACCCGCCCCGGGGTGAGCCCGGCGGCCTCGGCCACGAGCGCGCCGTTGGGCCGGCCGCTCCACAGCTGTGGCCGGTCGGCGTACCGCTGGTCCCACTCCGCCCGCAACGCGGGGTCTCCGAGGTACTGGCCGAGGGGCGCGGGAGCGTCGGACATGGGCGAGTCTGCTGCGATGTCGTTGGTCACGGGCCCACCGTCGCCCACCGCGTAGCGGTCGCACCACTTCTGTTGCCGGTCCGGCAAAACGGCGTTCCGGGACCCGCCGGACATGGGGCGACCGCCGCGCCGAGGGGGCGCGGCGGTGCCAGGGCGCTCGGGTGGAGCCGGTCTACGGGGCCATCTCGTACCACCCGGACAGCGCCTCCACCTGCTGCCAGACCCGGGCGGTGCGGTCCTGGTCGGTGACGGGGCGGCGGATCGCGTCGAGGGCCCAGGCGCGCTGTTCCTCGGTCGCCGAGTCCTTGCCGTGCAGTTCGACGGCCTGTGCGGAGAAGTCGCGGACGAGGACGGCGAAGAGTTCGTCGAGCACGTCCGGGTCGAGCCCGGTCAGGGCGGCCTGTTCCAGGACGAGCTGGCCGTGCACGACGAGGGCGAAGAGCTGGCCGACCGCGAGGACGAGGTCGAGGTCGCGGCTCTGCTCCTTGTCGGGAGCGGCGGTGGCGACGAACGCGCAGAGCGCGTCGGCCTGTTCGCGGAAGCGGCGCACGTTGGGCAGGTGCGCGTACGCGTCGAAGGCGGGCCGCCAGTCGTGGAAGCGCACCGCGCCCAGGCCGCGGGCGGGGCCCTGCCGGAACAGGAAGTCGTCGTCCGCCGCGTCGTGGCGGGTCGGTACGGCGGGGAAGTCGGCGGGGTCGAGGAGGTGGCTGCGCAGGAACTTGAGGATCAGCGCCAGGTTGACGTGGACCGTGCCCTCCAGCTTCGGCAGGCTGCGGATCTCCACGGCCGCCTGGGCGAAGTAGTTGTCCTTCTCGAAGCCCTTGGCGGCGATGACGTCCCACATCAGGTCGATGACCTTCTCGCCCTCCGTGGTCACCTTCATCTTCGTCATCGGGTTGAAGAGCAGGTAGCGGCGGTCGTCGGGGCCCGCGGTGCGGAAGTAGTCGACCGCGCGGTCGCTGAACGCCTTCATGCCGACGAGCCGGACGTACGCGTCGGTCAACTCGCGCCGTACGTGCGGGAAGTCGGTGACGGGGCGGCCGTAGAGGACCCGGTTGTGGGCGTGGGTGACGGCCTCGTACATCGCGTGCTCGCAGATGCCGATGGAGGCGGTGCACAGGTTGAACTTGCCGACGTTGACGGTGTTGAGGGCGGCGTCGAAGGCGGCACGGCCCGTGTGCAGGACGTCCTCGGCCGCGACCGGGTAGTCCTCCAGGCGGAACTCGCTGACGAACTTCGAGGAGTCGACGACGTTCTTGACCAGGTGGTAGGCGGGGTGGCGGCTGTCGGCGGCGAAGAAGACGTAGCCGTCGGGCCCCTCGACGTCGGTGCGGCGGCCGAAGACGGAGACGAGTCCGGCGGCGTTGCCGTTGCCGATGTAGTACTTGGAGCCGGTGGCCCGGAAGCCGCCGTCGGCCGCGGGTTCGAGCAGCATGTCGGTGGAGTAGATGTCGGCGCCGTGGGTCTTCTCGGAGAGGCCGAAGGCGAACACCTCGCCCTGGTCGAGGAGTTCGGCGGCGCGGGCGCGGGCGTCGGCGTTGCCGCTCTGCCAGACCGGGCCGAGGCCGAGGATGGTGACCTGCCAGGCGTACCAGTAGTCCAGGCCGTAGAAGCCGAGGATCTCGTTGAGCGCCGCGATCCGGGCGGTGTCCCAGCGCTTGTCCGGCTCGCCCTCCCCGGCGGCGGACGAGGGGGTGAGGAAGGTGGCGAACAGGTTCTCCTTCGCCGCGAAGGCGAGGAAGTCACCGAGCCAGGCGCGGCTGCGGTAGTCCTCGATCAGCCGCCGCTTCCCGCGCTCCTCGAACCAGTCGACGGTGGCCCGCAGCAGGCGGCGCGTCTCGGGGTCGAAGTGCGCGGGGTCGTATGTGCGCGGGTTGAGCAGCAGCTGGTCAGCCATGGGTGAGGGCGCCTTTCGGCTGGTGGGCGGTTGGGGTTCGGGTGGCCTGGCGGCGAGCGGGGTCGGGCAGGCGGGGATCAGCGGTGCGGACCGAACCGGGCCAGCGTGGCGAGCACGTCGTCCAGCCAGCCGATCATCATCCGCTCGTACGCGATGCCGCCGCGCAGTACGGCGTGCTGCAGCTCGCGCTCCGCGTCGGGCGGCGCCTGGGGTCCGGCCGGGCGGGCCGCGGGCCCGGGCTCCGTGAAGTCCCGTTCCTGGCCCGCGAGATAGTGCGTCAGCCGGTCGCGGTGCGCCTGGCGGTGCCGCTCCACCTCGCGGATCAGGGCGGCCGGATCGTCGAAGGCGGCGCCCCGGATCTTGACGGCCAGGTCGTGGCGGACGCTCTCCGGCTCGATCGGGTCGTGCAGCCAGGAGGACAGCGCGGCGCGGCCGAGGTCGGCGACGCTGTACTCCCTCTTGTCCGGCCGGCCCTGTTGCGGGACGTCCCGGGCGTCGACCCAGCCGTCGTTCTCCATGCGCTTGAGCACGCGGTAGATCTGCTGGTGGGTCGCGGTCCAGAAGTAGCCGATGGAGCGCTCGAAGCGCCGGGCCAGCTCATAGCCGGAGCCCGGCTTCTCCAGGAGCGACACCAGGATCGCGTGTTCGAGCGCCATGCCGTCGATCCTTCTATGCAACTCGTTGCATAGCAACCCCTGCCCGCCCCGATGCGACGCGGGTCACCCCGGCCGCCCTCAGGGCAGGGCGGGCGCCTCCAGCCGGGCGGTGATGAGGCGGATGATCTCCGGCTGGTGTGCGGCGAGGAAGAAGTGGCCGCCGGGGAACACCTGCAGGGCGAAGGGTCCTTCGGTGTGCTCGGACCAGGCGGCGGCCTCGGCCACCGTGACCTTCGGGTCGTCGTCGCCGACGAGGCAGGTCACCGGGCAGCGCAGCGGCGGTCCGGGTTCCCAGGCGTACGTCTCGGCCGCGCGGTAGTCCGCCCGGATCGCCGGGAGGATCATGCGCAGGATCTCCTCGTCGCCCAGCAGTTGGGGGTTGGTGCCGCTGAGGGCGCGCATCTCGGCGACCAGGCCGTCGTCGTCGCGCAGGTGGACCGTCTCGGCGCGGTGCCTGGAGGGTGCGCGGCGGCCGGAGGCGATGAGGGCGGCGGGCACGATGTCCCGGTCCCGTTCCAGGCGGCGGGCGACCTCGTAGGCGAGGGAGGCGCCCATGCTGTGGCCGAACAGGGCGAGGGGCCGGTCGGTCCAGGGCAGCAGCGCCTCGTGGACCTGGTCGGCGAGCGCCGGTACGGAGTCCACGAGCGGTTCGGCACGGCGGTCCTGGCGGCCGGGGTACTGCACGCACAGCACGTCCACGTCCTCGGGCATGGACCGGGAGACGGGGAAGTAGAAGCTGGCGGAGCCGCCCGCGTGGGGCAGGCAGACCAGCCGGACACGGGCGTCGGGGCGGGGATGGAACCTGCGGATCCAGAGCCCGTCGGCATCGGTGGGCGGGGAGTTCACTGAAGCGTTCCCTTTCGGTCGGGGTTCGGCCGCCCACCGCGCGGGGCGTGTGTCGCGGGGCGAGGAGGCGGGGCGAAGGAGGGGCGGGGCGCGCGTCGCGCCCCGCCCGCCGCTCGTCAGGAACCCGCGATGTCCTCCTTGATGACGCGCTCGACGTTGCGCTCCGCCAGCGCCGTGATGGTCACGAACGGGTTGACGCCGATGCTGCCGGGGATGAGCGAGCCGTCGGTGACGTAGAGGTTCTTGTACCCGGACACCCGGCCGTAGTTGTCGGTGGCCTCGCCGAGGACGCAGCCGCCGAGCGGGTGGTAGCAGAAGTCGTCGGCGAACGCCTTGATCTGCTTGCCGAAGAGGTCGTAGCGGTAGATGGTGGTGTTGGCCTTGTTGATGCGGTCGAACAGCGACTTGGCGGCGGCGACCGCGGGCGCGTTCTGGTCCCGGGTCCAGCGCAGGTCAGCGCGGTCCTTGGCGGCGTCGTAGACGAAGGTGCCGCGCTGCGGGTTCTTGGTGATGGCCAGGTAGAGGCTGACCCAGGTCTCCAGGCCCGCCGGCATGGGGGCGATCTCGGCGAAGACGGGGTTGTCGGGGTTGTCCCAGTCGTCGATGCCGAGGGCGGGGATCGACGACTGCTTGCTGCCCGTGGGGTTCCACACATGGTTGGCGCGGGCGGTCATGATGTTGCCGTTGGGGCCCCAGCCGCCGCCGATCGCGGAGCTGAGGGCGGGGAGGGTGCCGGTCTCCCGGGCGCGCAGCAGCAGTTCGGTGGAGCCGAGGCTGCCGGCACCCAGGAAGAGGTGGCGGCAGGAGATCTCCTTGGTCGCGAGCAGCTTGCCGTCGGGGTCCTTCTGCTCGACGGTCAGCAGGTAGGTGCCGTCGTTCTGCTGACGGATCGTCTTGACCTGGTGCAGGGTCTCTATGGTGACCTTGCCGGTGCCGAGCGCGGCCGCCAGGTAGCTCTTGTCGAGGGAGACCTTGCCGTGGTTGTTGCCGTAGATGACCTCGGCGGCCAGCGCGGACTTGGGCACGGTGCCGTCCGCCTCACCGCGCATGTAGTCCCAGTCGTAGACGTTGGGCACGAAGGTGGTCTTCAGACCGGCGCTCTCGGCCTGCTGGCGGGCGACGCGGGCGAACTGGTACCACTCGGTCTGCTCGAACCAGTCCTTGTCGATGTTGTTGACCCGCAGACCGGAGTTCGCGCGCGGGAAATACGTGCCGTACATCTCGTCGGCGTCGACCTGGGGCAGCACCTCCTGGAAGTAGGAGCGCCGGGGGGTGACGGCCATGCCGCCGTTGACGAGCGAGCCGCCGCCGACCCCGCGGCCCACGTACACGGACATCTGGTCGAAGTTGACCCGGTCCAGTACGCCCGCGTAGGGGTCGATGTCCCGGTTGGCGAGGTCGAGCCACAGGAAGGAGCCGAGCGGGGCCTCGGTCCGGGTCTTGAACCAGCTGGAGCGCTTGTCGGGCTTGAGCATCCCGCAGAAGGTGTTGCCGTCCGGGCCGGGCTGGTTCCACAGCTGGCCCATCTCCAGCATCAGGGTGGAGACCCCGGCCTCGCCGAGCCGCAGGGCGGAGACGGCCGCGCCGTACCCGGTGCCGACCACGACGGCGGGCACGAACGTGCTGCCTGAGCCGTCGGCGGCGGTGGCCGCGGCCGCGCGGGGGGCCGCGCTGATCATGGTCTGCCCGGTGAGTGCGGCGGCGCCCAAGGCGGCCAGGCCGAGCATGCGGCGGCGCGACAGAGGCTGGTGTGCGTTCACGCTGTTGCTCCTGAGCTTCGAGAGGGGATTCAGGGGTATTGGGGGGCCGGCCCGGGGAGGCTCGGCCTGGGGACTGTCGGGGAGTTCGGCGGACGTCGGGCCCGAGCGGGGTCGGGTCACCGGGTGTGCGGAAGCGGCCGTGCGGGGCGAACGCGGGCGGGGGGCCCGCTCACTTCACGAAGTCCGCGGGCGGGGACCCGCTCACTTCACGAAGTCCTCGACGACCTCGGGGGGCCAGGCGCCGACCTTGAGCACGCCCATGGAGTAGGCGCGGGAGACCAGTGCGGCGCGGTTGGGGACCTTCAACTTCCGCAGCAGACAGGTCACGTGGTACTCGACGCCCTGCCGGCTGAGGTAGAGGCTCGCCGCGAGGGGGATGGTGGAGACACCGGCGGCGATGCCCTCCAGGATGCGGGCGTCCATCGCGGAGAGGATCTTCTTGCGCCTGGACACCACGCGTGCTCCCTCGCCGTCCCCGGCGGTGGGCATCATGACCAGGATCGCGGTCGTGTCGGGCACTCCCCCGCGCACCGCGACCGCGGTGAGGGGGACGGTGAAGGCACTCTCCTCGCCGGGCCCCACCGCGAGGACGGGGGTGACGAATCGCTGGTGCTTGCCTTCCAACAAATTGGCGAATTGGCGCACCAACGGCTGCTGCGCGCTCGGGTGGACCACGTCGCGGAAATTGCGGCCGCATAGGTCCTCGGACGAGCCGTTGAACTGCCGGAAGAACTCCTGGTTCGCCTGCTGGATGGCCAGTGTTTTATCGAGGCTTGCCACGCACAGGCCCGGAGCTGCAGGTGCTGGACTCAGCAAGAATGTGCTCCCTGTCAGAGACTTGAGCGCGAAATCAATTCGGAGGCTGGTGGGCGGCCGTGGGGACCGTCGGCAGGGGCGTCATCGGCCCTGGACCAGCAGTATCTCCAGACCCGGACATCCTGCGTCACCGACCTTGCGGGGTCCTGGACGAGTCGCTGACGTCCACTTGCCGTCCGCTGCCGTCGTTTTCAGGACCCCTTGTCGAAATCCTTGCCCAACACCTTCCGCTTTCTTGCCAATCGACGGAACGCCAGCTCAGCAGGTGCTTTCGCTATGTCATGATCGGTAGCGGACGCCCTGCGACAGCCCCTGCTCGAAGCCGTCCGTCAACCCGCCGTACCCGTAAGAGATTGGGGACCGTCATGTCCACGCCTAAGACCGTGAACGCGACACCCATGACCACCGGCCCGGCCGAACCCTTCCTGAGCGTTCTGGGGCCCATGTCGGCGCGGCTGGACGGGCGCGACCTCCCGCTCGGCCCGCCGCGACGGCGCACCCTGCTCGCCCTGCTGCTCATCCGGCTGGGCCGGGTGGTGCCCACCGAACTGCTCGTGGAGGAACTGTGGGGCGACGGCGCGCCCCGGCATGCCGTCGCGACCCTCCAGAGTCATGTGTCCCATCTGCGCCGTACCCTGGACACGGCGCAAACGGGCCAACTTTCCGTGCTTCGGCATCGGACGCCCGGGTATGTGCTGGAACTCGATCCCGAACACGTCGACGCCTGCCGGTTCGAGCGTCTGGTCACCGACGGACGGCGGCTGCTGGAGCAGCACGATCCGCGTACCGCGCACGCCCGGTTCACCGAGGCCCTCGGGCTGTGGCGCGACTCACCGTACGCGGAGTTCGACGGCCATCCGCCGCTCAGCGACGAGTGCGCCCGGCTGGAGCAGATCCGGCTCACCGCGGTGGAGTCCTGCGCGGAGGCGCGGCTGACCCTCGGCGCGGCCGAGGAGGTCGCCGCGGATCTGGACGGGGAGGCGCGCCGCCATCCCACGCGGGAGCGGCTGGTCGGCCATCTCATGACGGCCCTGTCCCGGCTCGGGCGGCAGGCCGAGGCACTCGAGGTGTACGAGCGCACGCGCAGTCATCTCGTGGAGGAGTTCGGCGTGGACACCGCGGCCGAACTGCGCGAGGTCAGGAACGCGATCCTGCGCCAGGAGCCGGGGGCGAGCACCCCGCCCGGGAAGTTGTCCCCGGAGCACACCGCGGTGTCCGTCGTCGCGCGCGCACCGGAGGAGGCGGGTGCGGGCGCGTTGTCGGACGGCGCCGGTTTAGCGGGTTTACCGGGGTTATCGGACGCACAGCGCGCGGGCGGCGGGACCATCACCGCTCCGACGCACGAGGGAGTGGCGGCGGCCGACGGCACCGGCGGAACGGGTGGGTCGAGCGCGGGCGCCGAACACGAGGAGCACACGGGAGCCGGCGGGCGCCCGCAGGGGCGGGCCGATGTGCCGCCGGGCGCCGGGACGGACGCCGTCGGGCCGCGGGCCGGGACCACTCAACACCCCGTACCCGGGCCGAAGGACGATCCGGTGGCGGCCCAAGAGGCGGGCGGGTTCCCGGAGTTCGCGTCGGAGTGGGCGGCCGCCCCGTCGCCGTTCACCGGTCGCTCCCAGGAACTGGACCGGCTGACGACCGGCGCCGCGAGCGCGGTCATGGGGCACGGCCATGTGGCCGGTGTCCTCGGCCCCCCGGGCGTCGGCAAGACCCGGCTGCTGCTCGAACTCGCCGCGCGTCTGGAGAACATGGACGCGCGCGAGGAGGGCTCCCGGCTGGAGGTGGTCTGGAGTCACTGCTTCCCCGGTGAGGGCGTCCCCGCCTACTGGCTGTGGACCCAGATCCTGCGGCGGCTGTCCGTGACCCGGCCGGACGCCTTCCGCGCGGCGGCACAGCCGTACGGCGCGCTGCTCGCCCCGCTGATGCCCGAGCGGTCGACGGCCCGGACCGACGGCCCGACCCCGTCCTCCGACTGGTGCCAGGCCCGCTTCCTCGCCCATGACGCGGTGTGCGAGGTGTTGCTCGCCCTCGCCGCGCGCCATCCCCTCGTACTGCTCCTCGAAGACCTCCAGTGGGCGGACACCGCCTCCCTCGATCTGCTCAGGCTGCTGAGCACCCGCTGCCAGGGCCATCCGCTCGCCGTCGTGCTCACGGCCCGGGAGTTCGAGGCCGAATCGGACGCGACGCTGCGCCGGGTGGTCTCCGACGTGCTGCGCGGGCCGAGGACGGACACGCTGCGGCTGCGCGGGCTGTCCCAGGGGGCCGTCGGCGCGCTGGTCGAGGCGCACGCGGGGCCCGGGGTGGACCCGGAGGTGGTCGAGGTGCTGCACCGGCGCAGCGAGGGCAACCCGTACTTCGTGATGCAGTTGCTGTCCCTCGTGAGCGACGCGCGCGATCTCCAGCGCCCGGACGCGGTCGATGTGTTGCTGGCCCACATTCCCACCGGCGTACGCGAGGCGCTGCGCCAGCGGTTCGCCGCGTTGCCTGAGCCGGTGCTGCGGGTGCTCCGGCTGTGCGCCGTCATCGGTGCCGAGGTGGACACGGATCTGCTGCACCGGACCGCCACGCCCGACGAACCGGTCATCGCCGGCCTGGAGTCGGCCATCCGCGCCGGTCTGCTCGCGGAGGACCCGCATCATCCGGGGCGACTGCACTTCGCGCACGCCCTGGTCCGGGAGGCGCTCGTGGAGGAACTCCCCCGCGCCGACCGCCATCGTCTGCACGCCGGTATCGCCGAGGCGCTGCACGCCCGCCACCGGGGGCAGATGGGCGACGAGGAGATCGAACGGGTGGCCCACCACAGCTGGCACGCCAAGAGCGCGCTGCCCGCCGCGGAGGTACTGCCCCGGCTGCTGCTCGCCACGGAGCACGCCGAGCGGGCCATGGCGTACGAGCAGGCGGAGATCTGGCTGCGCCGCGCGGTGCACCTGATCGGCTTCCTGCCGCCGGAGGCCGCCGCCACGGTACGGCTGGAGCAGCGGCTGCACATCCAGCTCGGCCAGATCCTCGCCACCACACGCGGCTACGGCCACCGCGAGGCCGAGACGGCACTGGCCCGCGGGCGCGCCCTGAACGCGGCCACGCAGGCGCCCGAGGACCCGTCGGTGCTGTGGGCGCTGTGCGCGTCGCGCCTGGTCACCGGCCGCTACGACGCCTCACGGCAGTTGTCGGGGCTGCTGCGGGACATCGCGCGCCGGACCCGGGAGCCGGTGGCGGCGCTCGGCGCGGCGTACGGCGAGGGCATCGTGCTGCATGTGCGCGGGATGCTGCCGCAGGCGCTCGCCGAGCTGGAACGGGGCGTCGGTCTGGCGGACCGGCTGGCCGACGAGGGACATGCGCTGGCGCGCACCTTCCAGCACGACCCGCGGGTCTCCTGCCGCTCCTACGACACCTTCACCCACTGGCTCCTCGGGAACCGGGAGGCCGCCGGGGAGCGACGGCGTGAGCTGCTGTCCCTCACGGAGTTCGAGAGCAGGCCGTCCGACCGCTCGTTCGCGCTGTACGTGGACGGGGTCGTGGCGGCCTGGGAGGGTGACACCCGCACCGCGCTCGCGTCGAGCGGCGAGGGCGTGCGCGTCGCGGGCGAGCACGGGCTGCTCTACTGGAAGGCGATGCTGGGGGTCGTCAAGGGGTGGAGCCTCGCCCACTCCAGGGACCGGGACGACGGTCTGGCCCTGATGCACGCCTCGCTGGCCGAGCTGGGCCGGTCCAGGACGTGCCTGCGCCACCCGCTGCACCTGGGTCTGCTGGGGCAGGCCCAGCGGCACGACGGGCGGACCGAGGAGGCGCGCGGCACCTTCCGGGCGCTGCTGGCCGCGGTGGAGCAGCGCCGTGAGCGCGTGTACCTCCACCCGGCCCTGCCGGCGACCCCGTTGCTGCGCGAACTGCTGGGCCTCGATGACGACGACGTGCGTGACGCGTACGGTCCGGTGGCCCCGTAGTCCCCCGCACGCCGCCGCCGCTCAGTCCTCGGTGATCACGATGGCCTGGACCGGACAGGCCAGGGGGACGTCACGGACCCGGGGGTCCCCCGCGCCGTCCTCCCCTCCCGGGACCAGGGCGACCAGTGCCTCGTCGTCCTGGGTGAAGACACCGGGTGCGGTCATGACGCACTGGCCGGAGCCGATGCACCGGTCACGGTCGACGGTGATGCGCAAGGCGTGGCCCGCCCCCCTTCGTTCGGTTTCCGCGGCCCGTGACATCACCAGGTGACGGGCAGTTCGATCGGGCCCTGGGCGTCGTGGCCGGCCTTGAGCGGCACCTCGTCCAGGGGTACGGCCAGGCGCAGGCCGGGGATGCGGGTGAAGAGCGCCCCGAGGGCGATCTCCAGTTCGGCGCGGGCGAGGTTCTGCCCCAGGCACTGGTGGATGCCGTGGCCGAAGCCGACGTGGTGCCGCGCGTTGCGGCGGGCGTCGAAGACGTCGGGGTCGTCGTACGCCTGGGCGTCCCGGTTCATCAGCGTGATGGAGACCAGTACGGCGTCCCCGGCCTTGACGGTCGTGCCGCCGACCTCGATGTCCTCCTTGGCCATCCGGACCATGTAGTCGGAGACGGAGGTGAACCGCAGCAGTTCCTCGACCACGCCCGGCACCGCGGCCGGGTCCGCCAGCAGCACCTCGATCTGCTCGGGGTGCTGCATGAGGGTGAGGGCGCCGAGGGCGATGGCGTTGACGGTGGTCTCGTGGCCGGCCACCAGCAGGACCAGCGCGATCATGACCACCTCGTTGTGGTCCAGTTCGCCCTCCTCCAGCTGGCGGGCGATCAGCTCGTCCAGGAGACCGTCCCCGGGCTCGGCCTGCTTCGCGGCGACCAGGCCGTGCAGGTACTGGTAGAGCTTGGCGAAGGCCGCGTCGGCTTCCCCGGAGGTGGCGGCGCCCACGAAGTCGCGGGAGCACTCCTCGAAGAAGTCGTGGTCGCCGTAGGGGACGCCGAGGAGTTCGCAGATCGCCATGGAGGGCACGGGCAGGGCGAAGGCCGACACCAGGTCCGCGACCGGCCCCTTGGCCAGCATGTCGTCCAGGAGCCGGTCGACCAGGCCCTGCAGGCTGGGCCGGATGGCGTTCATGCGCTTGACGCCGAAGCTGGGGATCAGCATGCGGCGCTGCCGGGCGTGCAGCGGGTCGTCCACGCCGATCAGCGGGAAGGCCAGTCCGCCGCGGTCCTCGGTGCGCTGGACGACGACGGGGAAGACCGGGTGGCCCCAGTCGGAGGACAGCCGGGGATCGGCGAGCAGTGCCCGTCCCTCGGCGTGCCCGGTGATCAGCCACGCCGGCCGCCCGTCGAACAGCGTGACCCGTGTCAGCGGGCTCTCGCCCCGCCATTCCGTGTAGGCCTGCGGCGGCTGGTACGGGCAGGTCCGGTCCTGGGGGAAGGCCGGGGCCTCGGACCCGGTGTGGCGAACGTCGGTCTCGGTCATGTCGTGCCTTTCGGACGATCGGCGGTGCGGTGGTTCGGCGATGCGGGAACGGCCCCGGCAGGCGGGGGCGTCACCAGGTGACGGGCAGCTCGTGCACGCCGTAGAAGACCATGTCGTCGCGGAAGCGGAGTTCCTCGACGGGCTTGGCCAGGCGCAGGGTCGGGAAGCGGCGGAACAGCGATTCGAAGGCGATCTGCAGCTCGATCCGGGCGAGTTGCTGGCCGATGCACTGGTGGGCGCCGAAGCCGAAGGCCAGATGCGGCGCGGGGCGGCGGGTGATGTCGAAGCGTTCCGGTTCCTCGACGAAGGCGGGGTCGAAGTCGGCGGCGAGGACGTGCGCGACGACCTGCTCGCCCTCGGCGATGCGGACGCCGCCCAGTTCCACGTCCCGGGTGGCGACGCGCTCGCCGCCGAACTGGCCGATGGTGAGATAGCGCAGCAGTTCCTCGACCGCGTTGCCGATCAGCGACGGGTCCTCGCGCAGCAGGGCCAGCTGGTCGGGGCGGTCCAGGAGCAGGGCCGCGCCGAGGCCGATCATGCAGGCGGTGGTGTCGTGGGCGGCGATCAGCAGGGTGCCGGCCGCGTTCATGAGGAACATGTCGTCGAGGACGCCGTCGGGGTCCTCGGTGGTGGTCAGCGCCGAGATCAGGTCGTCGCCGGGGCTGGCCCGGCGCTCCTGGACGAGCTGGTAGAGCAGGCCGCCCAGGCGCATACCGGCGGCCTCGGTGGCGGCGGCGTCCTGGTCGACCCGCATCATCGCCTCGGCGATCTCCTGGAACTCGGGCCTGCGTTCGACCGGGACGCCGAACAGGTCGGAGATCACCATGGCGGGCACCGGGTTGGCGAAGGCCTTCACCAGGTCGACGGTGCCGCCCTGGGCCGCGATCGCGTCGAGGCGCTCGTCCACGATGCGCTGGATGTTCGGGCGCAGCGCCTGCATGCGCCGGACGGTGAACTCCTTGGCGAGCAGCTTGCGGTCGGCGGTGTGCTCCGGCTCGTCCTGCCACAGCAGGCTGCCGCGGCCGGGCTTCTGGGTGACGACGCCGTCCTGGGTGTGCAGGGCGTGCGGCACCTGGACGCTGAAGGAGGGGTCGCGCAGCAGGGTGCGCACCTCCTCGTAGCCGGTCACCAGCCAGGCCTCGTGGCCGCTGGTGAAGGTGGCCCGGGTCACCGGGGCGGCCGCCCGGACCTCGGCGATGCCGTCCGGCGGCAGGAACGGGCAGCTGCGGGCCTTGGGGACGGCGGGTGCGGCGCCGGTGGGCTCGGACATGACTCTCCTTGCGCTGGGGGTGAGGGGTGGGCCGTGCGACGCGGGTCAGGCGGCGGGGAGTTCGAGGGTGCTCTCGCCGCGCCGGGGCGCGTTCACGAGGACGGCCATGTTCCCGGAGGGGTGCACGTTGTCGTGCATCATCTGGTGCATGCGCCCGACGTCCTGGAAGGTCTCGCAGGCGGACAGGCAGGGGTCGAGCATGCCGGCGCCGACGAGCTCGATGACCTCGCGGCACTCGCGGGTGTCGGCGTAGTGCGAGCCCTGGAGGCGCTTGGAGCGCATCCACAGGTGGCGCAGGTCGACGTCCCCGTTGTAGCCGGAGGTGCCGCCGCAGATCACCACCATGCCGGCGTTGTCGCACAGGTACATCGAGGTGGGCAGGGTGTCCTGGCCGCTGTGCTCCAGGACGATCCGCGGGGACCTGCGCTCGCCGAGGATCTCCCAGATCTTCTTGCCGATCCCGCGGGCGCCGCGCAGGAAACGCGCCGATGCCTCGGCGTCCCCGACGTCGGGCAGCCGGCCCCAGTGGTCGAAGTCGCGGCGGTTGATGGTGCCCGCGGCGCCGAGGCGGCGGCAGTACTCGGAGCGGTCCTCGCTGGAGACCATGGCGATCGGGATGCCGCCGGCCAGCCGGACCAGCTGGATGGCCATGGAGCCGAGGCCGCCCGCGCCGCCCCAGATCAGCACGGGGTCGCCGGGGCGGACCGTGTTGCCCTGCCAGCCGAACAGCTGCCGGTAGGCGGTGGGCCCGGTGAGCAGGAAGGCCGCCGACTCCTCCCAGGTCAGCCGGGCGGGCTTGGGGTGGCACTGGTACTCGTCGACGCGGCAGAACTGGGCGAAGGAGCCGTAGTTGGTCTCGTACCCCCAGGCCTTGATGCTCTCCGAGACCAGCGGGTCCCTGCCGAGCCGGATGTCCTTGGCGGTCTCGTCCCACTGGCCGCTGGTGAGCAGCACATGGTCGCCGATCTTGACGTGGCGGACGCCCTCGCCGACGGCCCAGACCACGCCGGAGGCCTCCGAGCCGCCGATGTGGAAGTCCTCGGGCTCGCCCTGGCGCTGCCGCATCCCGATGACGTCGACGGGCTGGCCCAGCGAGGACCACACGTTGTTGTAGTTGATGCCGGCGGCCATCACATAGACCAGCACCTGTCCCCGGCCCACCGCCGGGGTGTCGACGACCTCGGTGCGGAACGCCTGCTTCGGCTCGCCGAAGCGGCTCTGGCGGATGACGGAGGCGTACATCCGCTCCGGTACCTCACCGAGCGGCGGCGTCTCGCCGATCTCGTAAAGAGCCTTGGTCATGGTTTGTCTCCCACGTCTGCGCGGTTGGTGTCCTGGGCTCGCGGTGGCCGCGGGCCGGTCATGCGGTGGTCGTGTCCTCGGATGCGGTGGGGCGGGTCGCCTCGGTGACGACGTCCGCCAGCCAGGAGTGCACCGCCGCGGCGGTGGTGCCGGCGTGGTCCTCCAGCATCGAGTAGTGGTTTCCGGCGACCTCGACGGTCGTGTCCATGTGCTCGGGCGGTGCCGCCCGCCCGCCGCCGTCCGCGGCGGCGGCCGGTACGGGCTCGCTCGCCCGCACCAGGAGGGTCGGCGCGGTGATCTCCGGCGCGGCCCAGTCGTCGAACAGGCGCATGTAGCGGCCCATCGCGGTGAGTTGCTCGCCGCCGGACCTCATGAAGTCCAGGCGCTCCGACTGCGCCTGGGCCATCGCGTTGAGCACCTGGCGGTCGAAGGGGATCGCGCGGCTGAAGCTGTCGACCATCACCACGGCCGCGGGCCGCTCCCCCATGGCCTCCAGATGTGCGGCGACGCCGTGGGCGATCCAGCCGCCCGAGGAGTAGCCGAGCAGGACGACCGGCTTTCCGCCCGCGCACTCGCGTACGGTCCTGGCGTGCAGCCGGAGCACGGCGTCCGGGTCGGCGGGGACCGGTTCGTCCTTCTCGTAGCCGGGGTTGACCAGCGCCCACATGTCCAGCCGGTCGCGGAAGGGCGCGGCGAACCGCGCGTACTGGTGCGCCCCGGCCGGTACGACGTACGGCGAGAAGCACATCACCGTGTACGGGAGGTCGTCGCCCTGGGACAGCCGTACCGGTGCGGGGAGTTCGGCCAGGTCCTCGGGGTTCTCGAAGGAGGGCCGGAAGCGGGCCGCCTCCATCAGCATCCCCATGGCCTCGGCTGCCGTACCGGTCCGGCTGGCGTGCCGGTAGAGCTGGACCAGCATGTCGGTGGGCCGCTCCTGCGCCGCGCCGCCGCCCGCGCCCTGGAGGAGCGTCAGCAGGTGCCGGGCGAGCCGGGCGGGTGTGGGGTGGTCGAAGGCCAGTCCGGCGGGCAGCCGCAGACCGGTCGCGGCGGACAGGCGGCGGCGCAGGTCGATCGCGGTGAGCGAGTCGAAGCCGAGTTCCAGGAAGTGCGCGGTGGGCAGGACGTCCTCGGCGGAGGCGTGCCCGAGGACCACGGCGCTCTGGGAGCGGATGTGCTCCAGCAGTCGCTCCTCGCGTTCGGCCGCGTCGAGCCGGGCCAGTTCGGTGGCCAGTGCCGCGCCGCTGCCGGTCTCCTCGACGGCGGCCTGCTCGGCCTCCAAAAGCCGCTGTACGTCGGGGAGTTCGGCCAGCAGCGGGCTGGGCCGTCCCACGGTGAAGGCGGGCAGGAACTTCTCCCAGTCGATCGGGGCGACGGTGAGGGCGGCCTCGTCGTGGTCGACGGCCTGGCGCAGCGCGGAGATCGCGAGTTCGGGGGGCATGACGCCGAGGCCCCGTCGCTCGCCGCGCTCGCGCACCGTGTCGTCGACCATGCCGCCGCCCGCCCAGCCGCCCCAGGCGATCGAGGTGGCGGTCAGGCCGCGGGCCCGCCGCCGCAGGGCGAGGGCGTCGAGGAAGGCGTTGGCGCTGGCGTAGGAGGCCTGGCCGCCGCTGCCCCAGACGCCCGCGCCGGAGGCGAAGAGGACGAACGCGTCCAGGGCACGGCCGTCGAGCAGTTCGTCCAGATGGACGGCGCCGGTGACCTTGGCGGCGGCGGCTTCGGCGAACTCCTGGAGGTCGGCGTCGGCCAGCAGGGAGGACCGTGCCGTACCGGCGGCGTGCAGCACCGCGGTGAGCGGGTGCCGGGACTCGATGCCGTCGAGCAGTCGGGCGAGCGCGTCGCGGTCGGCGATGTCGCAGGCGGCGATGGTCACTTCGACGCCGAGGGCGGTCAGCTCCGCGCGCAGTTCCGCCGCGCCGGGGGCGTCGGGTCCGCGCCTGCTGGTCAGGACCAGGTGCCGGGCGCCCGCACCGGCGAGCCAGCGGGCGAGGTGGCGGCCCACACCGCCGGTGCCGCCGGTGACGAGGACGGTGCCGCGCGGCTGCCACGGTGTGGCCGGCTTCGTGTCGGCGGGCCGCGCCCGGAGCAGGCGCCTGCCGTAGACGCCGTCGGCGCGTACGGCGAGCTGGTCCTCTTCGTGCTGGGCCAGCACTGCGGCCAGCCGCCGCAGCGCGTGCTTGTCGACCGTGTCGGGCAGGTCGACGAGGCCGCCCCAGCGCCGGGGCAGTTCGAGTGCGGCGACGATGCCCAGGCCCCACAGCTGTGCCTGGCCGACGTCGTGCAGCGGGTCGGTGGGCCCGGTGGAGACGGCGCCGCGGGTCGCGCACCACAGGGGTGCCCGCACGTCCAGGTCGCCCAGTGCCTGGATCAGGGTGAGGGTCATGGCGAGGCTCGCGGACAGCGCCGGATGGTCCGGGTGGACACCAGGGGCGAGGCCGAGCAGGGAGAGGACCCCGGTGGGCTGTTCGCCGTCGAGTTCCTCGGCGAGCAGCCGTGCCGTCCGCGCGCGGTCGCTGTGGGCGGGGATCTCCACGACGCGCACCTTGGCGCCGTGGGCGCCGAGCACGCCGACGACGCAGGGCGGCCACTGTCCGTCCGCCAGACCGGTGGGCAGGACGGCGAGCCACAGCCCGTCCAGGCCGGGCGCCGGGTCGTCGGCAAGCCGCCGGAAGGAGACGCGGTAGCGCCAGCCGTCCACCGTGGACTTCTCGCGGCCTTGCCGGCGCCAGGCGGAGAGCACCGGCAGCGCCGGGCCGACGAGGGCGGCGTCCTGTGCCCCGAACCGGTCGGTGAGTGCGGCGAGGTCCCCGTTCTCCACCAGCTCCCAGAACCCGGCCTCGACCGGGTCGACGCCCGCGGGGGCCGGGTCGGCGCTGTCCAGCCAGTACCGGCGCCGCTGGAACGCGTACGTCGGCAGGTCCACGCGTCGTACCGGATGCCCGGCGAAGGGAACCGCCAGATCCACGGGCACGCCGCTGACATGCAGTTCGGACACGGAGCGCAGGAAGCGTTCCATGCCGCCCTGGTCCCGGCGCAGCGAGCCACCGGTCACGGCCTCGGCCTCGGCGTCCTCCGCGATCTCCTGCACCGCGTCGGCGAGCAGCGGGTGCGGGCTGCATTCGACGAACACCCCGTGCCCGTCGGCCAGGAGCGCGCGTACGGTCCGTTCGAACTCCACCGTGCGGCGCGCGTTGCGGTACCAGTACTCGGCGTCCAGGGTGGCGGTGTCCTGCGCGGCGCAGGTCACCGTGGAGTAGAAGGGGATGTCCGCGGTGGCCGGGGTGACCGGGGCCAGCAGTTCGAGCATCTCCGCGCGCAGGCTCTCGACCTGGGCGGAGTGTCCGGCGCCGGTGGCGCCGCGGACCTTGCGCACGCGCACGCCCTCGGCCTTGAGTTCCGCGAGGAGGGCGTCGACGGCGTCGGGCTCTCCGGAGACGGTCAGGGCGGCGGGCCCGTTCACGGCGGCGACGGACAGCCGGTCGCCGTACTTCTCCAGGCGGGCGCGCACCCGGTCGGCGGGCAGGGCGACCGCGAGCATCGCGCCCTTGCCGATGAGTTTGGTCAGGCAGCGGCTGCGCAGGGCCACGATCCGGGCCGCGTCGTCCAGGGTCAGCGCGCCCGCGACGTACGCGGCGGCGACCTCGCCCTGGGAGTGGCCGACGACGGCGGCGGGTGTCACCCCGTGCGAGCGCCACAGCGCGGCCAGCGACACCATCACGGTGAACAGCGCGGGCTGGGCGACCTCCACCTCGGCCAGGTCCGGTGCGCCCGGTGTGGCGCGCAGCACGTCGAGCAGGGACCAGTCGAGGTAGGGGGCGAACGCCTCGGCGCAGGCCGTGGCCTGTGCGGTGAACACCGGGGAGGTGTCGAGGAGTTCGCGGGCCATCTCCGTCCACTGCGAGCCGTGGCCGGGGAAGACGAAGGCCACCTTGCCACAGGCGGTGGCGGTGCCCTGGATCACGTGGTCCGCCGGGGTGCCGGCGGCGAGCGCGGCGAGTCCGTTCCGCATGGCGTGCCGGTCGCGGCCGACGATCACGGCCCGCTGCTCCAGCCGGGTCCGGGTGGTGACGAGGGCGCGGCCGATGTCGGGCAGGGCGAGCCCTTCGTCCCTGTCGAGGTGGGTCAGGAGTCGGCGGGCCTGTTCGCGCAGGGACCCGGCGGTCTTGGCGGACAGCGGCCAGGGGCAGACGTCCCCGGGCGTGGCGGGGGGCTGTTCGTCCGCCGCGGGGGGTGCGGGCCGGGGGGCTTGTTCGATGATGGTGTGGACGTTGGTGCCGCTCATCCCGAAGGAGGAGACGGCCGCGCGCCGGGGCCTGTCCCGCTCGGGCCAGGCCCGCTGCTCGGTGAGCAGGCGTACGTGTCCGTCGGACCAGTCGACGTCCGGGCTCGGTTCGTCGATGTGCAGCGTCCGCGGGAGGACGCCGTTGCGGATCGCCATCACCATCTTGATGACACCGCCGACGCCCGCGGCGGCCTGGGAGTGGCCGATGTTGGACTTCAGCGAGCCCAGCCACAGGGGCCGGTCCTCGTCGCGCTCCTTGCCGTACGTGGCCAGCAGTGCCTGGGCCTCGATCGGGTCGCCGAGCCGGGTGCCGGTGCCGTGGCCCTCCACGGCGTCCACCTCGTCCGGGGTGAGCCGGGCGTTGGCCAGTGCCTGCCGGATGACCTGCCGCTGGGCCCTGCCGCTGGGCGCGGTCAGGCCGTTGGAGGCACCGTCCTGGTTGATGGCGCTGCCCCGGACGACGGCCAGTACCTCGTGTCCGTTGCGGCGGGCGTCGGACAGCCGCTCCACCAGGACCAGGCCCACGCCCTCGGCGAAGCCGGTGCCGTCGGCGGACGCGGCGAACGCCTTGCAGCGGCCGTCGGCGGACAGGGCGCGCTGCCGGCTCGACATCGTGAACGCGGACGGTCCGGCCATCACCATCACACCGCCGGCCAGCGCCATGGCGCATTCGCCGCCCCGCAGGGCCTGTACGGCGAGGTGGAGGGCGGTCAGCGAGGAGGAGCAGGCGGTGTCGACGGTGACCGAGGGGCCCTGGAGGCCGAAGGTGTAGGAGAGCCGGCCGGAGATCACGCTGGCCGCGTTGCCGCTGGGCAGGTAGCCCTCGACGCCGTCGGGGACCTTGAGCGGGCGGCCGGTGTAGTCCTGGTAGCCGGAGCCGACGAAGACGCCCGTGGCGGTGGCGCGCATCGTGTCGGGGGCGATCCGAGCGCGTTCGAAGACCTCCCAGGTGGTCTCCAGCAGCAGGCGCTGCTGCGGGTCCATGGCGATGGCCTCGCGGGGGCTGATCCCGAAGAGCGCGGGGTCGAACTCGTCCGCGTCGTGCAGGAATCCGCCTTGTGTGGTGTACGTCGTACCGGAGTGGTCGGGGTCCGGGTGGTAGAGGGCCTCGATGTCCCAGCCTCGGTTGCCGGGGAAGCGGGTGATGGCGTCGCGGCCTTCGGCGACCAGCTCCCACAGGTCCTCGGGCGAGCGGACGCCGCCGGGGTAGCGGCAGGCCATGCCGATGATGGCGATCGGCTCGTCCAGTACGGCGGCGGCCGCCGAGGCGGTGGTCATGTCGTCCTGGTCGCCGGTGAGTTCGGCGAGCAGGCGGGCGGCGAGGTCCGCGGCCGTGGGGTGGTCGAAGACCAGGGTGGTGGGCAGGGTGAGGCCGGTGGCCTCGTTGATCCGGTTGCGCAGTTCCACCGCGGTCAGGGAGTCGAAGCCGAGGTCACGGAAGGGCCGGTCGGCCTCGACGGCGCCCGCCGTGCGGTGGCCGAGCACGGCGGCGGCGTGGGTGCGCACGAGGTCCACGAGGGCGCGTGCGCGGTCCTCCGCCGACAGCCCGGCCAGGCTCTCGGCGAGCGCGCCGGTGCCGGGGCCCGGCTCGGGGGCTTCCTCGGTGAGGGCCGCGCGGACCTCGGGGAGGTCGCCGAGCAGCGGGCTGGGCCGGCCGAGGGTGAACGGCACGATGAAGCGCGCCCAGTCCACGTCGGCCACGGTCAGCAGGGTCTCGTCCCGGTCGAGGGCGCGCTGGAGGGCGCCGATCGCCGCGGCGGGGGTCATCGCGCACAGGCCGCGGCGGCGCAGCCGCTCCTCGTCGGCGCCGTCCTCGACCATGCCGCCGTCGGCCCAGGGGCCCCAGGACACGGCGGTCGCGGTGCGGCCCCGGGCCCGCCGGTGGTGCGCGAGGGCGTCGAGGAAGGCGTTGGAGGCGGCGTAGGCGGCCTGGCCGCCGCTGCCCCAGACGCCGGAGATGGAGGAGAACAGCACGAAGGCGTCCAGTTCCTGGTCGCCGAGCAGTTCGTCCAGGTGGGCGGCGCCGTCGGCCTTGGCGGCGAGCGCGGTGGCGAAGGCGTCCGCGGTGGTGGCGTCCACCATGCCGGAGTCGGCGACCCCGGCGGTGTGCACGACGGCGGTGAAGGTGTGCTCCCCGAGCAGGGCCGCGACGGCGTCCCGGTCGGCCATGTCGCAGGCGGCGAGGGTGACATGGGCGCCGAGGGCCGTCAGTTCGTCGCGCAGTGCGGCGGCGCCCGGCGCGGTCGCGCCCCGGCGGCTGGTGAGGACGAGGTGTTCGGCGCCGCCGCGGGCCAGCCAGCGGGCGACGTGGCCGCCCAGTGCGCCGGTGCCGCCGGTGACGAGGACGGTGCCGCGTGGCTGCCAGCGGCGGGTGGCGGCGCGTGCCGGCGCGTGGACGAGCCGCCGGGCGAAGACCCCGGAAGCGCGGACCGCAAGCTGGTCCTCCGCCGACCGGCCCGTCAGCGCCCGCGTCAGTACGTCGGCGAGGCGTGCGGCGGTCCGGTCGTCGAGGGTCTCCGGCAGATCGAGCAGACCGCCCCAGCGGCGGGGCAGTTCCAGGGCGGCGGTGCGGCCCAGTCCCCAGACCTGGGCGTGCCGGGCGTTCCGTACGGCGTCGGAGCCGCTCACGGCCACCGCGCCCGAGGTGAGGCACCACAGCGGGGCGTCTTGGCCCGCGTCGCCCAGGGCCTGGAGGAGCCGCAGGGTGGGGAGCACCGGGTCGCCGGTGAGGAGCAGGGAGAGCACGCCGTCGACCGGTCCGGTCCCGGCCAGTTCCGCGGCCAGCGCGGCGCGGTCGCTCACGGCGCCGACGACCAGCGTCCGCAGGGTGGCGCCACGAGCGGTGAGCGCGGTGCGGATCGCGTCGGTCCGCTCGTCCTCCTCCTCGGGGACGGCCAGCAGCCAGGTGCCGCCGGTGCCGTCCGGGGCGGGGTAGGTCAGGCGCTGCCACGACTCGTGATAGCGCCAACTGTCCACGGCGGACTGTTCTTTGCGCTGCCGTCGCCATGCCGACAGTCGTGGGAGTACGTCGCCGAAGGTGTCGCCCGCGTCGATGTCCAGGGTCTCGGCGAGGGCGCGCAGATCCTCGCGCTCCACCGTCTCCCAGAACTCGGCGTCCACCGGGTCCACCACCGTGTCGGCCACGGCCTGCGGGGCGTCCACCCAGTACCGCTCGTGCTGGAACGCGTACGTCGGCAGATCGACCCTCCGCGCACCCGCGAAGAACACACCCCAGTCCACCGCCACGCCGTACGTGTGCAGTTGAGCCAGAGCGGTGACCAGCGCCAGCCGCTCCGAACGCTCACCACGCAGCACCGGCACCGTCACGGCCCCGTCCAGGCACCCCTGCGTCATACCACTGAGGACACCACCAGGACCGACCTCCACGAACGTAGTCACACCCAGGTCGCGCAAGGTCCGGACACCGTCGGCGAAGCGGACCGCCTCGCGCACGTGCCGCACCCAGTACTCCGGGGTGTAGGTCTCGACGGGCCGGCCCGTGAGGTTGGAGACGACGGGGAGCTGGGGCTTCTCGAAGGCCAGGCCCCGGACGACCTGGGCGAACTCCTCCAGCATCGGGTCCATCAGGGGCGAGTGGAAGGCGTGGCTGACCTTCAGCCGGGACGTCTTGCGGCCCTGTTCGGCAAAGGCGGCGGCGATCGCCAGAGCCGCCCCCTCGTCACCGGAGACGACCACCGAGGAGGGGCCGTTGACGGCGGCGATGCTCACGGCGTCGGTGAGGTGGGGCAGGACCTCCTCTTCGGTGGCCTGTACGGCGACCATCGCGCCGCCCGTGGGCAGCGCCTGCATCAGCGCGGCGCGGGCCGAGACCAGTCTCGCCGCGTCGTCCAGGGAGAGCGCGCCGGCCACGTGCGCGGCGGCGATCTCGCCCACAGAGTGACCCATCACGAAGTCGGGGCGCACGCCCAGGGATTCGAGGAGCCGGAAGAGGGCCACCTCGACCGCGAACAGCGCGGGCTGTGTGCGTCCCGTCTGATGCAGGGACTCGGAGTCGACGTCGACGGGCATGTCGAGCCGTGCGCAGACCTCGTCGTAGGCGGCGGCGAACACGGGGAACGCTGCGTACAACTCGCCTCCCATGCCCAGGCGTTGCGATCCCTGCCCGGAGAAGAGGAAGCCGGTCCTCCCTCCGGACGGGCGGCCCAGCAGGACCCGGGACGAGGGGGCCCCGGTCGCCAAGTCCTCCAGTCCGAGGAGGAGTTCGGCTTGGTTCTCGCCCACGACGGCGGCCCGGTGGCGCAGGGCCGTGCGGGTGGTGGCCAGCGAGAGCGCGATGTCCTGCGGCCGGGCCGCGCCGCGTGCGAGGGGCAGCAGCCGGGCCGCCTGATCCCGCAGCGCCGCGTCGCTCTTGGCGGAGAGCACCCATGCCAGCGGGCCCTCGGCGGTGGTGTCGGCGGTGGGCTCCTCGTCCTGGGCCGGTGCCTGTTCGATGATGGTGTGGGCGTTGGTGCCGCTGACGCCGAAGGACGAGACAGCGGCGCGGCGCGGGCGGTCCGACGCGGGCCAGTCCACGGCCTCGGTCAACAGCCGTACCGCGCCCGCCGACCAGTCCACGTGCGGCGTCGGCTCGTCCACGTGCAGGGTCCGGGGAAGCACGCCGTGGCGCATCGCCATGACCATCTTGATGATGCCGCCGACACCGGCGGCGGCCTGTGAGTGACCGATGTTGGACTTCAGCGAGCCCAGCCATAACGGCCGGTCCTCGGGGCGCTCCCGGCCGTAGGTGGCGAGGAGGGCCTGCGCCTCGATCGGGTCGCCGAGCGTGGTGCCCGTGCCGTGCGCCTCCACGACGTCGATCTGGGCGGGAGACAGTCCGGCCGACGCCAGGGCCTGGTGGATGACGCGCTGCTGCGCGGGGCCGTTGGGCGCGGTCAGGCCGTTGGACGCGCCGTCCTGGTTGACGGCGCTGCCACGGACGACGGCCAGTACCTGGTCCCCGTTGCGGCGGGCGTCGGAAAGGCGCTCCACCAGCAGCATGCCGACACCCTCGGCCCAGCCGGTGCCGTCCGCACCGGCGCCGAACGCCTTGCAGCGGCCGTCCGGGGCCAGTCCGCGCTGGCGGCTGAACTCCACGAACGGGGTGGGTGTGGTCATCACCTGCACGCCGCCGGCCAGTGCCATGGAGCACTCGCCGCCGCGCAGCGCCTGGATCGCCCAGTGCAGGGCCACCAGCGACGACGAGCACGCCGTGTCAACGGTGACCGCAGGACCCTCAAGCCCGAAGGTGTAGGAAATACGACCGGACATCACGCTGGCGGAGTTGCCGGTCCCAAGGTGGCCGTCGGACTCGCCGCCCACGCCGACGAGGAGGTTGACGTAATCCTGGTAGCCGGAGCCGACGAAGACTCCGGTACGGCTGCCGCGCACCGACTCCGCGTCGATACCGGCCCGCTCGAACGTCTCCCACGTCGTCTCCAGCAGCAACCGCTGCTGCGGATCCATCGCCACGGCCTCACGCGGCGAGATCCCGAAGAAACCGGGGTCGAACTCCCCCGCGTCGTACAGGAATCCACCATGGCGCGCGTACGTCTTACCGGCCGCCTCCGGGTCCGGATCGTAGATGCCGTCCACGTCCCAGCCGCGATCCGCCGGGAACTCACCGACCGCGTCACCACCGGAGGCCACCAGCCGCCACAGGTCCTCGGGCGAACGCACCCCGCCCGGGTACCGGCACGCCATGCCGACGATCGCGATGGGTTCCTGGTTCTTCTCCTCGACTTCGCGCAGGCGCTCCCGGACCTGGCGAAGGTCCCCGGTGACACGCTTGAGATATTCGAGAAGCCTGTCTTCGTTGCTGCTCATCCGCCTCATCCGTCCTCGGCTGTCGTCAAAGGTAGAGCGCCAAGAACTAGGAATTTTCTAGATCTTGATCGATCAGATCGAAGATGTCGTCGACCGTCGCGTCCTGGAGCTGCCGCTGTGCGTCGGCCGCTCCGGAGTGCTGCTCGCCGGCGGTGTTCATCAAGGTCAGCAGCTCCTGGAGCCGCCTGCGCACGCCCGACCGGACCGTCTCCTCCGCGGTCGCGGCCGCCCCGATCACCGACTCCAGCCGGTCGAGTTCGCCGAAGACCGACACCTCGTCCGGGCCCTGCCCGCCGGTGAGTCGGCTTCCCAGATGGCGGGCGACCGCCTCGGGGGTCGGGTGGTCGAAGACCAGGGTCGCGGGGAGGGTGAGTCCGGTGTCGGCGGTGAGCAGGTTGCGCAGCTCCACCGCGGTCAGGGAGTCGAAGCCGAGGTCCCGGAACGCCAGGTCCGGTTCCACCGCCGTGGCGCCGCTGTGGCCGAGTACGGCCGCCGCGTGCGCGCACACCGTGTCCACGAGCAGGCGTCGCCGTTCGTCCTCGGACAGCGTGGCCAGCTTCTCCCGCAGCGCGGACGGCTCCGCGCCCTGCCCGGCGGGCCGCCGCTCCGCGAGGGCGTCCCTGACCTCGGGCAGGTCGCCCAGCAGCGCGCTTGGCCTGCTGACGGTGAACGGGACGACGAACCGCGCCCAGTCCACATCGGCCACGGTGACCGTGCTGTCCGCGCCGCTCAGCGCGCCGTGCAGCGCGGAGATCGCCCGGTCCGGCCGCAGGGTGGCGAGGCCGCGGCGGCGCAGCCGCTCCTCGTCCCCGGTGTCGGCGACCATGCCGCCGTCGGCCCAGGGGCCCCAGGCGACGGCGGTCGCGGTGAGGCCGCGGTCCCGCCGGTGGCGCGCCAGGCCGTCGAGGAAGGCGTTGGCGGCGGAGTACGCCGCCTGTCCGCCGCCGCCCCATACGCCGGAGATCGAGGAGAAGAGCACAAAGGCGTCCAACTCCCGTTCGCCGAGCAGTTCATGGAGGTGCAGGGCGCCGAGGGCCTTCGCGGCGACCGTCGCCGCGAAGTCGCCAAGGCTCGTCTCGGCGAGCATGCCCGCCTCGGCCGTGCCGGCCGCGTGGACCACGGCGTCGACGGGGTACCCGGCGAGCAGCGCGGCCAGCGCCGCACGGTCGGCGACATCGCACGCGACGACACTCACCCGTACGCCCGACTCCTCCAGCTCCGCCTTGAGAGCGGCGGCTCCGGGCGCGTCGAGACCACGACGGCTGGTCAGCACCAGCTGCTCGGCCCCCGCACCGGCGAGCCACCGCGCCACATGCCCGCCCAGCGCACCCGTACCACCCGTGATCAGCACCGTGCCACGCGGCGACCACGAACGGTCGCTCCGCGCCGCGGGCAGCCGTGACAGGCGCCGCGCGAACACCCCGCGCTCACGGATCGCGACCTGGTCCTCGGCCGGCTGTCCGAGCACCGCGACCAGACGGCCCGCGATCCGGTCGTCGACCGTGCCGGGAAGGTCCACGAGACCGCCGAAGCGCCGCGCGTGCTCCAGCGCCGCCACACGGCCCAGCCCCCAGACCTGAGACTGGTGGGGGTCCGCCACCGTCTCGGCGGCGCTCACGCCCATCGCGTTCCGGGTCACGCACCACAGCGGGGCGTCGATACCGGCGTCGCCCAGGGCCTGGACGAGCAGGACGGAAAGCGCGACGCCGAGGGTCAGCGGGGCGGCCGCCGGGGCGGCCTCGCCGTCGATGGCGAGCAGCGACAGGACACCTTCCACGGCCTCCTCACCGACGGCCCCGGCGAGTCGGACGGTCAGTTCCGCCCGGTCCGTGGAGGGCTCGACCGGGAACGGCAGCGTGGTCAGGCCCCGCTCGGTCAGCCCGCGCAGACAGGCGGTGACCCAGTCGTCGCCGAGGTGCGCGGCACTGACCGGAACCAGCCATACGCCGTTGCGGGCGGGACTCTGCGGGGTGGGGTCGGGTATCGCCTTCCAGGTGATGCCGTAGCGCCAACTGTCCACGGCGGTCTGCTCCTTGTGCTGCCGTCGCCATGCCGACAGCCGTGGGAGTACGTCGCCGAAGGTGTCGCCCGCGTCGATGTCCAGGGTCTCGGCGAGGGCGCGCAGATCCTCGCGCTCCACCGTCTCCCAGAACTCGGCGTCCACCGGGTCCACCACCGCGTCGGCCACGGCCTGCGGGGCGTCCACCCAGTACCGCTCGTGCTGGAACGCGTACGTCGGCAGATCGACCCTCCGCGCACCCGCGAAGAACACACCCCAGTCCACCGCCACGCCGTACGTGTGCAGTTGAGCCAGAGCGGTGACCAGCGCCAGCCGCTCCGAACGCTCACCACGCAGCACCGGCACCGTCACGGCCCCGTCCAGGCACCCCTGCGTCATACCACTGAGGACACCACCAGGACCGACCTCCACGAACGTGGTCACACCCAGCTCGTGCAGGGTCCGGACACCGTCGGCGAAGCGCACCGCCTCGCGCACGTGCCGTACCCAGTACTCGGGGGTGTAGGGCTCGGCCACTCGTCCGGTGAGGTTCGAAACCACCGGGATCCGCGGCTCGTTGAAGGTCAGGTCGCTGATGGTCCGCGCGAACTCGTCCAGCATCGGGTCCATCAGCGGCGAGTGGAACGCGTGGCTCACCGTGAGCCGGGACGTCTTACGGCCCTGTTCGGCGAACGCCTCGGCAATCGTGACGACCGCGTCCTCGGTGCCGGAGACCACGACCGATCGAGGCCCGTTGACCGCCGCGACACCGACCCCGATACCGGCGCCGTCGGTCAGCTGCGCCAGCACCTCCTCCTCGGTGGCCTGCACGGCGACCATCGCACCGCCGCTCGGCAACGCCTGCATCAACGCGGCACGCGCCGACACCAACTTCACCGCGTCGTCCAGCGACAACACCCCGGCCACATGCGCGGCCGCGATCTCCCCCACCGAATGACCGGCCACGTAATCAGGCCGCACACCCCACGATTCGAGAAGCCGGAACAACGCCACCTCGACCGCGAACAACGCCGGTTGCGTGCACCCCGTCTGATGCAGGGACTCGGAGTCGACGTCGAACGGCGTCTCCAGTCGCGCACACACCTCGTCGTACGCATCGGCGAACACGGGGAACGCCTCGTACAACTCACCACCCATACCCAGGCGTTGCGAACCCTGACCCGAGAACAGGAACCCCACCTTGCCTCCCGGTCGGCCCTGGACGATTCCGGGTGAGGGTGTGCCGTCGGCCAGCAGGCCCAGTTCTCGGCGGAGTTCGGCGCCGGTCTCGCCGATGACGGCCGCCCGGTGGCGCAGGGCGCTGCGGGTGGTGGCCAGGGAGAAGCCGACGTCGGCCGGTGAGGTGTCGTCCTGTACCTGGGCCAGCAGCCGTCGTGCCTGGTCGCGCAGTGCGGCGGCACTCTTGGCGGAGAGCAGCCAGGGCAGGAGGGCCGGGGCGGCGCCCGACTCCTCGGCTTCGGCGGGCGGGGCCTGTTCGATGATGGTGTGGGCGTTGGTGCCGCTGACGCCGAAGGACGAGATCGCGGCGCGGCGCGGGCGGTCCGACGCGGGCCAGTCGACGGCCTCGGTCAACAGCCGTACCGCGCCCGCCGACCAGTCCACGTGCGGCGTCGGCTCATCGGCGTGCAGAGTCCGGGGCAGGACGCCATGGCGCATGGCCATGACCATCTTGATGATGCCGCCGACACCGGCGGCGGCCTGTGAGTGACCGATGTTGGACTTCAGCGAGCCGAGCAGGAGCGGCCGGTCTTCCGGACGCTCCCGTCCGTAGGTGGCGAGCAGCGCCTGCGCCTCGATCGGATCGCCGAGCGTCGTTCCCGTACCGTGCGCCTCCACCGCGTCGATGTCGGCGGAGGTGAGGCCGGCGGAGGCGAGGGCCTGCCGGATGACGCGCTGCTGCGCGGGGCCGTTGGGCGCGGTCAGGCCGTTGGACGCGCCGTCCTGGTTGATCGCGCTGCCGCGAACGACGGCCAGGACCTGGTGCCCGTTGCGGCGGGCGTCGGAAAGGCGCTCCACCAGCAGCATGCCGACACCCTCGGCCCACCCGGTGCCGTCCGCTCCGGCGCCGAACGCCTTGCAGCGGCCGTCGGGCGACAGTCCGCGCTGGCGGCTGAACTCCACGAAGGCGCGCGGGGTGGACATGACCATCACACCGCCGGCCAGTGCCATGGAGCACTCGCCGCCGCGCAGCGCCTGGACCGCCCAGTGCAGGGCGACCAGTGAGGAGGAGCAGGCCGTGTCGACGGTGACGGCCGGTCCTTCCAGGCCGAGGGTGTAGGCGATGCGGCCGGACATGATGCTGGCGGAGTTGCCGGTGCCGAAGAAGCCCTCGGAGTCGTCGATCGCGTGGAATGCCTGGGCGGCGTAGTCCTGGTAGCCGGATCCGACGAAGACTCCGGTACGGCTGCCGCGCACCGACTCCGCGTCGATACCGGCCCGCTCGAACGTCTCCCACGTCGTCTCCAGCAGCAACCGCTGCTGCGGATCCATCGCCACGGCCTCACGCGGCGAGATCCCGAAGAACCCGGGGTCGAACTCCCCCGCGTCGTAAAGGAATCCACCGTGGCGCGTGTATGTCTTGCCGGAGGCGTCCGGGTCCGGGTCGTAGATGCCGTCCACATTCCAGCCGCGGTCAGCCGGGAACTCACCGATCGCGTCGCCACCGGAGGCCACCAGCCGCCACAGGTCCTCGGGCGAACGCACCCCGCCCGGGTACCGGCACGCCATGCCGACGATCGCGATGGGTTCGTCGTCCACGGCGGGTGCGGTGCCCGGCTCCGGGGTGGCCGCCGGGGTGCGGCCGGTGATCTCGGTGCGCAACTGCCGTGCGAGTGCCTGGGCGTTGGGGTGGTCGAAGACCAGGGTGGTGGGCAGGGTGAGGCCGGTCTCGGTGTTGAGCCTGTTGCGCAGTTCGACGGCGGTCAGGGAGTCGAAGCCGAGGTCCTTGAAGGCCCGGTCGGCCTCGACCTCGCCGATGCCGCTGTGTCCGAGGACGGCCGCCGCGTGGGTGCGCACGAGGTCGACCAGCAGGGTGTGCTGTTCGGTCTCGGGCAGCTTGGTGAGGCGGTCGGCCAGGGGCGAGGCGGCGGCCGTGCCGGGTTCGCCCGGGGTGCTGTCCTTGGTGCGGATCCGTTCGGCCTGCGGGAGGTCGCCGAGCAGGGCGCTCGGGCGGCCCAGGGTGAAGGGGGGCAGGAACCGTTCCCAGTCGATGTCGGCCACCGTGGTGGTGGCCGCGCCGGAGTCCAGTGCCCGTCCGAGGGCGGCCACGGCGAGCGCGGCGGGCATCGGGAGCAGGCCGCGGCGGCGCAGCCGTTCGTCCGCGCCGTCACCCTCGGCCATGCCGCCGCCCGCCCAGGGACCCCAGGCCACGGCGGTCGCCGGAAGTCCTCGGGCGCGGCGGCGTTCGGCGAGTCCGTCGAGCAGGGCGTTGGCGGCGGCGTAGGCGGCCTGGTGGCCGCCGCCCCACACACCGGCGATGGACGAGAAGAGGACGAAGGCGTCCAGTTCCCGGCCGTCGAGGAGCGCGTCGAGGTGCAGGGCGCCCGCCGCCTTCGCGGAGAGTACGTCGGCGAAGGCGCCCGGTGTCATGGTGTCCAGCGGGTCCAGGTGGTCCACTCCCGCCGTGTGGACGACGGCGTTCACCGGGTGCTCGGCGAGCAGCGCGGCCAGCGCCGCACGATCGGCGACATCGCACGCGACGACACTCACCCGTACGCCCGACTCCTCCAACTCCCCCTTCAGCGCGGCGGCACCGGGCGCGTCGAGACCACGACGGCTGGTCAGCACCAGATGCTCGGCCCCCGCACCCGCGAGCCACCGCGCCACATGCCCGCCCAGCGCACCCGTACCACCCGTGATCAGCACCGTGCCACGCGGCGACCATCCGTGGCTGGTGCCGGTGTCGCGGCGGGCGGTGGCCCGGGTGAGCCTGCGTCCGAAGACACCTCGAGCGCGGAGGGCGACCTGGTCCTCGGCCGACTGGGTGAGGACCGCGGCGAGACGGTCGGTGACCCGGTCGTCGATCGTGTCCGGGAGGTCGATCAGGCCGCCCCAGCGCGGCGCGTGTTCCAGCGCGGCGACCCGGCCCAGGCCCCAGACGGCATGCTGGGTGGCGCTCGGCACCGGGTCCGTGTGGCCGGTGGACATGGCGGACCTGGTCAGCGCCCACAGCGGGGCGTCGATGCCCGCGTCGCCCAGGGCCTGGACGAGCGCGAGGGTCAGCGCGGTGCCGACGGAAAGGGCCGGGTGGACGGCGTGGGGCCGCTCATCGGTGCCGAGGAGGGAGATCACCCCGTCGACCGGGATGTCCCCGGCGGCGTCGGTGAGTTGGCGCAGCAGTGCGTCCCGGTCGGCGGCGGGGTCGACGGTGACGCGGATCAGCCGGGCGCCACGGGCGGCGAGCCCGTCGGCGAGGGCGGACGTCCACGCAGGTGCGGATGTCCACTCGGTCGCGGCCGACCGGTCCTCGGCGGCCGTCGCCTCGTCCGTGCCCGTCGGCTCCTGGGTGGTCAAGTACAGCCAGGTACCCGGCAGTTCATGGGTCCGCAGTCCGCTGAGCGGCTTCCAGCTCGTGCGGTAGGTCCAGCCTTCCACGGCGGACTGCCGGCGCCGCTGCCGGCGCCACGCGGACAGCCGGGGCAGCACCGCGTCCAGCTGCTCGGCGGGCAGATCGAGGGTGGCGGCGAGGGACTGGGCGTCCTCGCGCTCCACGGTCTCCCAGAACCCGGCCTCCACGGTGTCGGTCGGCGCGGCGGCCGTGGGCGTGGTGGTCCGGAGCCAGTACCGCTGGTGCTGGAAGGCGTAGGTGGGCAGTTCGGCGCGCCGGGCGCCGCGCCCGGCGAAGAACGCCGCCCAGTCGACGGGGACGCCGAGCACATGCAGGCGCGCGACCGCGCCGGTGATCGCCTCGGGCTCGGGGCTGCCGGACCGGGTGGAGGGTACGGTGACCGCGCTGTCCAGGCAGCCCTGGGCCATGGCGCTCAGCACCCCGCCGGGGCCGGTCTCCACGAACGTGGTGACGCCCAGCTCGCCCAGGGCGCGGATGCCGTCGGCGAAGCGCACGGCCTCGCGGACGTGCCGGACCCAGTAGTCCGGGGTGTACGCGTCGACGAGTTCACCGGTGAGGTTCGAGACGATGGGCGTCCGGGGCGGCGCGAAGCGCAGACCGCCGACGACGCGGGCGAAGTCCTCCAGCACGGGGTCCATCAGCGGCGAGTGGAAGGCGTGGCTCACCGTGAGCCGGGACGTCTTGCGGCCCTGGCGGGTGAAGACCTCGGCGATCTCCAGCACGGCGTCCTCGGCCCCGGAGACCACCACGGAGTCCGGGCCGTTGACCGCCGCGATGTCGGTGTCGTCGGTCAGGTGCGGCCGGATCTCGTCCTCAGTGGCCTGTACGGCGATCATCGCGCCGCCCGTGGGCAGGGCCTGCATCAGCGCGGCACGGGCGGTCACGAGGGTGGCCGCGTCCTCCAGTGAGAGGGCCCCGGCGACGTGCGCGGCGGCGATCTCACCGACGGAATGTCCGGCCAGGTAGTCCGGTCGGACGCCCCAGGACTCCAGCAGTCGGTGGACGGCGACCTCGTGCGCGAACAGGGCGGGCTGGGTGAAGGCGGTGCGGTTCAGGTGCGTGCCGTCGCCGTGGCCGTTCTCGCCGAAGGCCACCTCACGCAGCGGCCGGTCCAGGTGCCGGTCGAGGTGGGCGCACGCCTCGTCGTAGGCCGCCGCGAAGACCGGGAAGGCGTCGTACAGTTCACGCCCCATGCCGACGCGCTGGGAGCCCTGGCCGGAGAACAGGAACCCCACCTGGCCGGTGTCGGCGCGGCCGACGGCGACCCCGGGCGCGGGCGCTCCGACGGCCAGGGCCCGCAGGCCCTCGGTCATCCGGTCGTGGTCGGCGCCGACCACGGCGGCGCGGTGCTCCAGGGCAGCCCGGGTGGTGGCCAGCGAGAACCCGATGTCGGTGAGGGAGGGTTCGGCGCCGTCGGCCACAAGGGCGAGCAGGCGTTCGGCCTGGGCGCGCAGCGCGGCCTCGGTCTTGCCGGACAGCACCCATGGCACGGGTGCGCCGGAGTCCGAGTCCGGGGCTGGGTTCGGGTACGGGGACAACTCGGCTGTGGCGGGGGCCTGTTCGATGATGGTGTGGGCGTTGGTGCCGCTCACGCCGAAGGACGAGATCGCCGCGCGGCGCGGGCGGTCCGACTCCGGCCAGTCCACGGACTCCGTCAGCAGCCGTACCGCACCCGCCGACCAGTCCACGTGCGGCGTCGGCTCATCGGCGTGCAAGGTCCGGGGCAGGACGCCATGGCGCATGGCCATGACCATCTTGATGACGCCGGCCACGCCGGACGCCGCCTGGGCGTGGCCGATGTTGGACTTCAACGAGCCGAGCAGGAGCGGCCGTTCGCGATCCTGTCCGTAGGTCGCGAGCAGCGCCTGCGCCTCGATCGGATCGCCGAGCGTGGTCCCCGTACCGTGCGCCTCCACGGCGTCCACGTCGGCCGGGGTGAGCCCGGCGGAGGCGAGCGCCTGCCGGATGACCCGCTGCTGCGCCGGACCGTTGGGCGCGGTCAGGCCGTTGGACGCGCCGTCCTGATTGACCGCGCTGCCCCGCACGATCGCGAGGACGTCGTGGCCGTTGCGCACGGCGTCGGACAGGCGCTCCACGAGCACCACGCCGACGCCCTCCGCCCAGCCGGTGCCGTCCGCACCGGCGCCGAACGCCTTGCAGCGGCCGTCCGGGGACAGTCCGCGCTGACGGCTGAACTCCACGAACGCGGCCGGTACGGCCATGACGTTGACACCGCCCGCGACAGCCATGGTGCTCTCGCCGCCCCGCAGCGACTGGATGGCCAGGTGCAGGGCGACCAGGGACGACGAGCACGCCGTGTCGACGGTGACGGCCGGGCCCTCCAGGCCGAACGAGTAGGCCACGCGCCCGGAGACGACGCTGGCGGCGCTGCCGGTGAGCAGATGGCCCTCGACGCCCTCGGGGACCTCCGGGAGGCCGGCGCCGTAGCCCTGATAGGACATGCCGACGAACACACCCGTGCGGCTGCCCTTCATGGCGGCCGGGTCGATCCCGGCCCGCTCGAACGCCTCCCAGGTGGCTTCGAGGAGCAGCCGCTGCTGGGGGTCCATCGCGAGCGCCTCGCGCGGCGAGATCCCGAACAGCGCGGCGTCGAAGTCGCCCGCGTCGTGGAGGAATCCGCCGTCGCGCGCGTACGTCTTTCCGGGGGTGCCCGGGTCGGGGTCGTAGAGGCCCTCGATGTCCCAGCCTCGGTCCTCGGGGAAGCCGGAGATCGCGTCGCCGCCGGATGTCACGAGCCGCCACAGGTCCTCGGGCGAGCCGACGCCGCCGGGGAGGCGGCAGCTCATGGCCACGATGGCGATGGGTTCGTCGCCGTCGGCGGCCGCGTGCCGTTCCGGTAGCGCGGCGTCCTGCGTACCGAGCAGTTCGGTGCGCAGGAAGTGGGCCAGGGCGGTGGCGTTGGGGTAGTCGAAGACCAGGGTGGTGGGCAGTTTCAGGCCGGTGTCGGCCGTGAGCTTGTTGCGCAGTTCGACGGCGGTCAGGGAGTCGAAGCCGAGGTCGTTGAACGCCCGGCCCGGCTCCACGGCCGCGCTGCCGTCGTGGCCGAGCACGGCGGCGGCGTGGCCGCGGACGAGGTCCACCAGGGTGCGGTCCTGCTCGCCCGCCGACAGCCCGGCCAGTCGTGCGGCGAGCGCGTTGCCCGCCTCGGTGCCACCTGCGGCCGGTCCCTCCAGGGCGCGGGCCGCCTCGGGCACGTCGGCGAACAGGGCGCTGGGCCGGGTGACGGTGAAGGGGCCGATGAACCGCTGCCAGTCGAAGTCGGCGACGGTGAGGGCGGTCTCGTCGTCGGCCAGCGCCCGCTGGAGCGCGGAGAGCGCGAGCGCGGGGCGCATCGGCGGCAGACCGCGGCGGAGCAGCATCTCCTCGCCGTCGCCGACCGCGGCCATGCCGCCGTCGGCCCAGCCGCCCCAGGAGACGGCGAGCGCGGTGCGTCCGCGTGCCCGCCGGTGCTCGGCGAGGGCGTCCAGGTAGGCGTTGGCCGCGGCGTAGGCGGACTGGCCGGCGCCGCCCCAGATGCCGGCGCCGGAGGAGAACAGGACGAAGGCGTCGAGTTCCCGATCGGCCAGCAGTTCGTCCAGGTGGGTGGCGCCCGCGGCCTTCGCGGACACCGTACGGGCGAACCCGGCCGGGTCGCTGTCCTCGATCATGGCGTGGTCGCCGACGCCCGCGGCGTGGACGACGGCGTTCACCGGGTGCTCGGCGAGCAGCGCGGCCAGCGCCGCACGGTCGGCGACATCGCACGCGACGACACTCACCCGTACGCCCGACTCCTCCAACTCCCTCTTCAGCGCGGCGGCTCCGGGCGCGTCGAGACCTCGACGGCTGGTCAGCACCAGATGCTCGGCCCCCGCACCGGCGAGCCAGCGGGCCACATGCCCGCCCAGCGCGCCCGTACCGCCCGTGATCAGCACCGTGCCACGCGGCGACCACTCCTGTGTGGGCTCGGTGGCGCGGGTGGCCCGGACGACTCGGCGCCCGTAGACGCCGGAGGCGCGGACCGCCACCTGGTCCTCGGCCCGCTGGCCGAGAACGGCGGCCAGGCGGGCCGCGGAACGGGCGTCCAGCAGGTCGGGCAGGTCGATCAACCCGCCCCAGCGCTGCGGGTGTTCGAGCGCCGCGGCCCGGCCGAAGCCCCACACCTGGGACTGGAGCGGGCGGTCGACGCGGTCGGAGCGGCCGGTGGCCACCGCGCCGCGCGTGGCGCACCACAGCGGGGCGTCGATGCCCGCGTCGCCGAGCGCCTGCGTCAGGCAGAGGGTCGCGGCGAGGCCGTACGGCATCCCGGGCTGCTCGGCCGAGGCGGTCTCGGCCTGGTCCTGGGCCGCATCCTGGTCCTGGCCCTCGGCCGCGCCCACACCCACACCCTCGGCCTCGGCCTCGGCCTCGGCGAGCAGGGAGAGTACGCCGCTCACCGGGCCGATGTCGGCCAGTTCGCGGGCCAGGGTGCGGCGGTCGGTGCCGGGTGCGGCGACGAGGGTGACCGGTGCCGTGCCGTGGTCGGTGAGGGCGGCGCGGACCGAGGCGGTCCACTCGCTCTCCTCGGCCACCACGAGCAGCCAGGTCCCGGCCGCGCCGGGTTGCGGGAGCGTACCGAGCGGCTTCCAGGTGACGCGGTAGCGCCAGCCATCGACCACGGACCGCTCGCGGCGCTGCCGACGCCACGCGGACAGCCGGGGCAGGAGCGCGTTCAGCGAGGCGTCCGCGCTCACGCCGAGGGTCGCGGCCAGGGACTCGGCGTCCTCGCGCTCCACACTGTCCCAGAAACCGGAGTCCGCCGTGTCGGCCGGGGCGCCGACGGCGGCGGGGTCCGCGTCGCCCGCCAGCCAGTAGCGCTCGCGCTGGAAGGCATAGGTGGGCAGGGTGACGCGGTGGGCGCCGGGGACGAGTGCCTGCCAGTCGGGGGTCTCGCCGCGCACGTACAGTTCGGCGAGCGCGGTGACGACGGCCTGCCGCTCGGGGCGGTCACCGCGCAGGACGGGCACGGCCACGGTGTCGTCCAGGCAGCCCTGCGCCAGGGCGGTGAGGACGCCGCCGGGGCCGATTTCCACGAACGTGGTCACGCCCAGCTCGTGCAGGGTGTGCACACCGTCGGCGAAGCGGACCGCCTCGCGCACGTGCCGTACCCAGTACTCGGAGGTGTAGGGCTCGGCCAGGCGACCGGTGAGGTTCGAAACGACGGGGATCCGCGGCTCGTTGAAGGTCAGGTCGCTGATGGTCCGTGCGAACTCGTCCAGCATCGGGTCCATCAGCGGCGAGTGGAACGCGTGACTGACCTTCAGCCGGGAGGTCTTGCGACCCTGCCGCGCGAACTCCTCGGCTATCCCCAGCACCAGGTCCTCGGCTCCGGAGACCACGACGGACTGGGGTCCGTTGACCGCCGCGATGCCGACGCCGTCGGTCAGGTGCGGAAGGACTTCGTCCTCGGTGGCCTGCACGGCGACCATCGCACCGCCGCTCGGCAACGCCTGCATCAACGCGGCACGCGCCGACACCAGCTTCACGGCGTCGTCCAGCGACAACACCCCGGCCACATGCGCGGCCGCGATCTCACCCACCGAGTGACCGGCCACGTAATCAGGCCGCACACCCCACGACTCCAGCAGCCGGAACAACGCCACCTCGACCGCGAACAACGCCGGTTGAGTGCACCCCGTCTGATGCAGGGACTCGGAGTCGACATCGACCGGCACGTCCAGCCGCGCACACACCTCGTCGTACGCGTCGGCGAACACGGGGAACGCCTCGTACAACTCACGCCCCATACCCAGGCGTTGCGAACCCTGACCCGAGAACAGGAACCCCACCTTGCCCGTCGCGTGGGCGCGTCCGGTGAGGACGTTCGCGATCGGTTCGCCGGTGGCGAGGGCGGTGAGGGCGTGGCGGAGTTCGTCGGGGTCCTGGGCCAGGAGTACGGCGCGGTCCTCGAAGGTCTCGCGGGCGGCCAGGGAGTAGCCGATGCCGGAGGCGGTCCAGCCGTTCGTCGCGTCGAGGTGGGCGGCGAGCCGGGCCGCCTGTGCGCGCAGCGCGGGCTCGCCCTTGCCCGACAGGACCCATGGCACGGGTGCGCCGGAGTCCGAGTCCGGGGTCGGGTTCGGGGGCAACTCGGCTGTGGCGGGGGCCTGTTCGATGATGGTGTGGGCGTTGGTGCCGCTCACGCCGAAGGACGAGACCGCCGCGCGGCGCGGGCGGCCCGACTCCGGCCAGTCCACGGGCTCCGTCAGCAGCCGTACCGCGCCCGCCGACCAGTCCACGTGCGGCGTCGGCTCATCGGCGTGCAGAGTCCGGGGAAGCACGCCGTGGCGCATCGCCATGACCATCTTGATCACACCGGCGACGCCCGCGGCGGCCTGGGTGTGGCCAATGTTGGACTTCAGCGAGCCGAGCAGGAGCGGCCGGTCTTCCGGACGCTCCCGTCCGTAGGTGGCGAGCAGCGCCTGCGCCTCGATCGGGTCGCCGAGCGTCGTCCCCGTACCGTGCGCCTCCACGGCGTCCACGTCGGCCGGGGTGAGCCCGGCGGAGGCGAGCGCCTGCCGGATGACCCGCTGCTGCGCCGGGCCGTTGGGCGCGGTCAGGCCGTTGGACGCGCCGTCCTGGTTCACGGCGCTGCCTCGCACCACCGCGAGGACTTCATGGCCGTTGCGCACGGCGTCGGACAGCCGCTCCACCAGCACCACGCCCACGCCCTCGGACCAGCCGGTGCCGTCCGCGTCCGCGCCGAAGGCACGGCAGCGGCCGTCGGGGGACAGTCCGCGCTGGCGGCTGAACTCTACGAAGACGTTGGGGCTGGCCATGACGGTGACGCCGCCGGCCAGGGCCATCGTGCACTCGCCGCCCCGCAGCGACTGCATGGCCAGGTGCAGGGCGACCAGGGAGGAGGAGCAGGCGGTGTCGATGGTGACGGCGGGGCCTTCGAGACCGAAGGTGTAGGCGACCCGGCCGGAGACGACGCTGGAGGCGCCGCCGACGAGCCGGTGTCCCTCGACGCCTTCGGGCGTACGGTGCACATCGGCGCCGTAGCCCTGGTAGGCCATGCCGACGAAGACGCCGGTCCGGCTGCCGCGCAGCTGTCCGGGGGTGATCCCGGCGCGTTCGAAGGCCTCCCACGAGGTCTCAAGGAGCAGGCGCTGCTGGGGGTCCATGGCCAGTGCCTCGCGCGGGGAGATCCCGAAGAAGCCGGCGTCGAAGTCGGTGGCGTCGTAGAGGAATCCGCCGTCGCGGGCGTAGGTCTTGCCGGGGCGTTCGGGGTCGGGGTCGTAGAGCGCGTCGACGTCCCAGCCGCGGTCGGCCGGGAACTGAGCGATGGCGTCGCCGCCGGACGCCACCAGGTCCCACAGGGCCTCCGGCGAGTCGACGCCGCCGGGCAGGTGGCAGCTCATCGCGACGATGGCGATGGGCTCGTCGTCGGCGGCGGGCGCCCGCAGGTCCTGCGGTACGGCGCTCTGCACGCCGAGGAGTTCGCTCTCCAGGAAGCGGGCGAGGGCGGTGGCGCTGGGGTGGTCGAAGACCAGGGTGGGCGGCAGGGCGAGACCGGTCGCCGCGTTGACCTTGTCGCGGAGTTCGACGGCGGTCAGGGAGTCGAAGCCGAGGTCCTTGAAGGCCCGGTCGGGCTCGATCTCGCCGCTGCCGCTGTGGCCGAGGACGGCCGCGACGTGCGCGCGGACCAGGTCGAGCAGGGCCCGGGTGCGCTCGGCCTCGGGCAGTCCGGCGAGCTGGGCCGTCAGGGGTGCGGTGCCAGTCCCGGGGGCGTCAGGTGCCGCGGCGCGGGCGCGGCGCACCTCGGGGATCTCGGACAGCAGCGGGCTGGGACGGCCGAGGGTGAACGGTCCGATGAACCGTTCCCATTCGATGTCGGCGACGACGACCGCGGTGTCGTCGCAGTCGAGCGCGCGCTGGAGCGCGGTCGCGGCGAGCGCGGCGGGCAGCGGGACGACGCCGCGGCGGCGCAGGTGTTCCTCGTCGGCGTCGGTGACCATACCGCCGTCGGCCCAGGGGCCCCAGGCGATCGCGGTGGCGGTCAGGCCCCTGGCCCGGCGCCGGGCGGCGAGGCCGTCGAGGTGGGCGTTGGCGGCGGCGTAGGCGGTCTGGCCGCCGCTGCCCCACACCCCGGCGATCGAGGAGAAGAGCACGAAGGCGTCCAGCTCGCGGTCGCCGAGCAGTTCGTCCAGGTGCGTGGCGCCGTGGGCCTTCGCCGCGAGGGTGCGGGCGAAGTCGGCCGGTGTCAGTTCGTCGAAGGGGGTGAACTGGGGCACGCCCGCGGCGTGGAAGACGGCGGTGAAGCGGTGTTCGGCGAGCAGGGCCGCCACCGCGTCACGGTCGGCGACATCGCAGGCGGCGAGGGTGACGCGGGCGCCCAGTTCCTCCAGTTCGGCCCTGAGCGCGGGCGCGCCGGGGGCGTCGGCGCCGTGGCGGCTGGTGAGCACCAGGTGCTCGGCGCCCGCACCGGCGAGCCGACGGGCGATGTGTCCGCCGAGGGCGCCCGTGCCGCCGGTGATCAGGACGGTGCCGCGCGGCGACCATGTCCGGGCGGTGCCGCCGCGAGCGTGGTCGAGCCGGGCGGTGAACACCCCGGAGGCGCGGACGGCGACCTGGTCCTCCCGCTCCCCCCGGCCGTCCGTGGCGCCGCTTCCCTGGGCGAGTACGGCGGCGACCCGACCGGCGGCGCGTTCGTCCACGGTGGCGGGCAGGTCGATCAGGCCGCCCCAGCGGCGGGGGTGCTCCAGGGCCAGGGTCCGGCCGAGGCCCCACACCTGGTTCTGCACGGCGCTGAGCGGGGCGTCGTCGAAGCGGCCGGTGCCGGCCGCGCCACGGGTGGCGCACCACAGCGGGGCGTCGATGTCCGCGTCGCCCAGTGCCTGTGCGAGGGCCACGGTCTGTGCGAGGCCCCGGGAGAGCGCGGGGTGCTCGGGCGTGGCGGACTCGTCGGTCGCGAGCAGCGACAGGACGCCGTCGGGCGTTCCGGCTTCGGCCGCGGCCCGGGTCAACTCCCGTGCCAGGCGGGCGCGGTCGGCGGTCGCGCCGACCGTCAGCGGGATCAGTCGCGCGCCGCGTCCGGCGAGGGCCGCGCGGACCGTCTGGGCCCACTCGTCGCCCTCGGGTGCGGCGAACAGCCAGGTGCGGTCCGAGAGATCGCCTCCGGACAGGCCGTTCAGCGGCTGCCAGGTCAGCTGGTAGCGCCGGCCGTCCACGGCGGACTGCTCGCGCCGCCTGCGCCGCCAGGCGGACAACTTCGGTACGACGACGTCGAGTTCGCCGGGGCTCAGCTCCAGTGTCGCGGCGAGGGACTCGGCGTCCTCGCGCTCGACGCTCGCCCAGAAGTCGGCGTCGACCGCGTCCACGACGGCCGTCTCGGCCTCGGGGGTCTCCAGCCAGTAGCGCTGCTGCTGGAAGGCGTAGGTGGGCAGGTCGACACGGCGGGCGCCCGGGAAGAGGGCCCCCCAGTCGGGGGACGCGCCGTGCGTGTGCAGTTCGGCGAGCGCGGTGACGACGGCTCGGGGTTCGGGGCGGTCGGCGCGGAGTACGGGGATGGTGGCGATGCCGTCCGCACAGCCCTGTGCCATACCGCTGAGGACGCCGCCGGGACCGATCTCCACGAACGTGGTCACGCCCAGCTCGTGCAGGGTGCGCACGCCGTCGGCGAAGCGGACCGCCTCGCGGACGTGCCGGACCCAGTATTCGGGGGTGTACGGCTCGGCCAGGCGGCCGGTGAGGTTCGAAACGACCGGGATCCGCGGCTCGTTGAAGGTCAGTCCGCCGACCGCCCGCGCGAACTCCGCCAGCATCGGGTCCATCAACGGCGAGTGGAACGCGTGACTGACCTTCAGCCGGGAGGTCTTGCGCCCCTGGCCGGAGAACAGCTCCGCGACCGCGAGGACCGCGTCCTCGGTGCCCGAGACCACCACCGAACGGGGGCCGTTGACCGCCGCGACACCGACCTCGTCGGTGAGCTGCGGCAGCACCTCGTCCTCCGTCGCCTCGACGGCGACCATCGCGCCGCCCTCGGGGAGCGCCTGCATCAGCGCGGCACGCGCCGACACCAGCTTCGCCGCGTCTTCGAGCGACAGCACCCCGGCCACGTGCGCGGCGGCGATCTCGCCGACCGAGTGACCGGCCACGTAGTCCGGCCGCACACCCCACGACTCCAGCAGCCGGAACAGCGCCACCTCCAGGGCGAACAGCGCCGGCTGGGTGTGCCCGGTCCGGTTCAGTTGTTCCGCGTCCGTGTCGAGCGTGACGTCGAGGTGGGCGCGGATCTCGTCGTAGGCGGCGGCGAACGCGGGGAAGGCGTCGTAGAGTTCACGGCCCATGCCGAACCGCTGCGAGCCCTGACCGGAGAAGAGGAACCCGGTCCTGTCGCCGAGGCGGCCCGTGTTCCGCACGACGGCCGCGGAGGGGGCACCGGACGCCAACGCCCTTACGCCCTCGGTGAGTTCTTCGAGGCTCGCACCGACGACGGCCGCCCGGTGGTCCCAGGCGGCGCGGGTGGTGGCGAGGGAGTAGCCGATGTCGGCCGGTGCGCAGCCGGGGCCGCGGTCCTCCAGGAAGGCCAGCAGGCGCTGGGCCTGGGCGCGCAGCGCGGTCTCGCTCCTCGCCGAGAGCACCCACGGCCGTACACCGGTGGCGGGGGCCTCGGCGGGTTCGGTGGCGGGCTCCTCGTCGAGGGCCGGGGCCTGTTCGATGATCGTGTGCACATTGGTGCCGCTGACGCCGAAGGACGAGACGGCGGCGCGGCGGGGGTGGTCCGACTCGGGCCAGTCGACGGCCTCGGTGAGCAGCCGTACGCCGCCCGCCGTCCAGTCGACCTGGTCGGTCGGCTCGGATACGTGCAGCGTCCGCGGCAGGACGCCGTTGCGGATGGCCATCACCATCTTGATGACCCCGGCGACGCCGGAAGCCGCCTGGGTGTGCCCGATGTTGGACTTGACGGACCCGAGCCACAGCGGCCGGTCCGCCGGGTGCTCCTGGCCGTACGTGGCGATCAGCGCCTCCGCCTCGATCGGGTCGCCGAGGGTGGTGGCCGTGCCGTGTGCCTCGACCGCGTCGACCTGGGAGGCGGTCAGGCGCGCGTTCTCCAGCGCCTGCCGGATCACCCGTTCCTGCGACGGGCCGTTCGGGGCGGTGAGCCCGTTGGAGGCGCCGTCCTGGTTGACGGCGCTGCCCCGGATGACGGCGAGCACGTCATGGCCGAGCCGACGGGCGTCGGACAGCCGCTCCAGCAGCAGGACGCCGACGCCCTCGGACATGCCCGTGCCGTCGGCGGTGGCGGAGAACGCGCGGCAGCGGCCGTCGGGCGACAGACCGCGCTGGGCGCTGAACGCGACGAAGGTGTTCGGGGTGGCCATCACGGTGGCACCGCCCGCGAGGGCGAGCGAGCACTCGCCCCGGCGCAGCGCCTGGGCGGCCAGGTGGAGCGCGACCAGGGAGGACGAGCAGGCCGTGTCGACGGTGACCGCCGGGCCTTCCAGGCCGAGGGCGTAGGAGATACGGCCGGAGATCACGGCGGCGGTGTTCGCGGTGACGAGGTGGGCCTCGATGTCGCTGTCGCCGGGCCGCTGGAGGTAGGCGTGGTCCTGACCATTGGTGCCGACGAACACACCGGCCCGGGTGCCGCGCGCGGTGGCGGGGTCGATGCCCGCGCGTTCGAACGCCTCCCAGGAGGTCTCCAGGAGCAGCCGCTGCTGCGGGTCCATGACCAGGGCCTCACGCGGCGAGATCCCGAAGAAGGCGGGGTCGAACTCCCCTGCGCCGTAAAGGAATCCGCCCTCGCGCACATAGCTGCGGCCGGTCCGTCCGGGCTCGGGGTCGTAGAGCGCGTCGAGGTCCCAGCCCCGGTCGGTGGGGAACCCGGAGACGCCGTCGCCGCCCGAGGCGACCAGGCGCCACAGGTCCTCGGGGGAGGCGACGCCACCCGGGTAGCGGCAGGCCATACCGACGATGGCGACGGGCTCGGTGTCCTTCGCCTCCAGCTCACCCAGCTGCCTGCGGGTCTGGCGCAGGTCCACCATCACGCGCTTGAGGTAGTCCCTGAGCTTGTCGTCGTTCGACATGTTTTACGTCCTCGGTAGCAGTGCGTGAGAGAGGTTCAGAGAGACCCGAGCTCTTGGTCGATGAGGTCGAACATCTCGTCGTCGGTGGCCGCGTCGATCCGGTCGAGGTCGAGATCGCGGTCGGCGCCGGTGCCGGTGTCGGCGGTGTTCGACGCGGTGCCCTGGGTGTCGGTCCACTTCCAGAGCAGCGCCTTCAGGCGGGCGGTGACCTTGTCCCGTACCGCGTCCTCAGGGGTGAGCGCCGCGAGCAGCGTCTCCAGCCGGTCGAGTTCGCCGAGCACGGGCGGGGCCTCGGCGGCCGACTCCCGTACGAGGTTCTTGTGCAGCAGCCGGGCGACGGCGACGGGGCTCGGGTGGTCGAAGACCAGGGTGGGCTTGAGCCGGAGGCCGGTCGCGGCCTTGAGCCGGTTGCGCAGTTCCACGGCGGTCAGGGAGTCGAAGCCGATGTCCCGGAAGGCGGTGGTGGGTTCGACGCGGGCGGCGGTGGCGTGACCGAGGGCGGCCGCCGCCTGGTTGCGCACCAGCTCCAGCAGGATCTTCTCCTGGTCGGCCTCTGGCATCCCGGCGAGCCTGCGGGCCAGTGCGGGGGTCGCCGAGGCCGTGGTCTCGCCGGACGCGGCGCCGGGGCTGCCGACGAGGCCGCGCAGGACGGCGGGCAGCAGACCGGCGCGGGCCATGGCGCGCAGCCCCGGCATGTCCAGCCGGACCGGCACGATCACCGGCCGGTCCACGGTGAGGGCGGCGTCGAACAGGGCCAGTCCCTCGGACGGGGTGAACGGCACGACTCCGGCGCGCCCCATCCGGTCGCGGTCGGCGTCGGTGATCCGGTCGCCCATGCCGCCGCTGTCGGTCCACAGGCCCCAGGCCAGCGAGGTGCCGGGCAGGCCTGCGGCCCGGCGCCCGCGCGCCAGCCCGTCGAGGAAGGCGTTGGCGGCGGCGTAGCCCGCGGCGCCGGCGCTGCCCAGGACTCCGGCCAGGGAGGAGAAGAGCACGAACGCGGAGAGGTCCAGGTCCCGGGTCAGTTCGTGCAGGTTCAGTGCCCCGTCGGCCTTCGGCCGCAGCACGGTGTCCAGGCGCTCCGGGGCCAGTGCGGTGATCACCCCGTCGTCCAGGGCCCCGGCCGCGTGCACCACGGCGGTGAGCGGGTGCCCGGCCGGGACCGTGGCCAGCAGGGCGGCGAGGGCGTCCCGGTCCGCGATGTCGCAGGCGGCCACGTCGACGTGTGCGCCCAACTCGGAGAGTTCGGCCACGAGTTCGCCGATGCCCTCGGCCGCGGGCCCACGGCGGCTGGTCAGCAGCAGCCTGCGGGCGCCGCGTTCGGCGACGAGGTGGCGCGCGAGGGACCGGCCGAGGCCACCGGTCGCGCCGGTGAGCAGCACGGTCCCCTCGGGGTCCCAGGCGGGCCCGGCGGGCTCCTCGGGCGGGGTGATCCGGGCGAGGCGCGGCACGTACAGCTTTCCGCCGCGCAGGGCGGCCTGCGGCTCGTCCGGGGCGGCGAGCGCGGCGATGAACGCGGGGTCGGTGGTGACATCCGCGACCGAGCCGTCCGCGTCCACATCAACGTCTACGTCTACGTCTACGTCTACGTCTACGAGCACGATCCGGTCCGGGTGTTCGGTCTGGGCCGACTTCACCAGCCCGGCGATCGCGGCATGCGCCACGTCGGCCGCCGGGCCGTCCAGTTCGACGGCTCCCCGGGTCAGCACCACGAGTCGCGCGTCGGAGAACCGCTCGTCCGCGACCCACTCCCGGACGACCGACAGCACACCCGCCAGCGCGTCACGGGTCGCCGCGGCGAGGTCGCCCCGGCTGGGGGCGCAGGGCAGCAGGACGTGCGTGGGCAGGGCCGTTCCGTCGTCCACGGCGCTGCGGAGCGCGTCGAGGTCGGCGAAGGCGCCCCCGTCGCCGAGGACCGCCCACCCGGCTGCGGAGCCGGTGGCGGGAGCGGACGGCGTGGGACGCTCGACCCACTCGATCCCGAACATCCAGTCCTGGTGTGCGACGCGCGAGGCGAGTACCTGCTGCGCGGACATGGTCCGGGTCCGCACGGAGGCGGCCGAGGCGACGGGAGAGCCGTCGGCGTCGGCCAGTTCGACCGCCACCGCGTCGTCGCCGACGGGCCGGACCCGGACGCGTACGGCGCCGGACCCGGGCGTGTGCACGGACAGACCGCTCCAGGCGTACGGCATGCGCGCCTCGCCCGGTTCCCCGGCGGGCGGCAGGCCGAGGGCGGCGGCCAGCAGTACGGGGTGCAGCGCGTACCGGCCCGCCCGGCCCTGCTCGGTGGCGGGGAGTATGGCCTCGGCGTACAGCTCCTCCCCCGCCCGCCAGGCGGCGCGCAGGTGCGGACGGTCCTCGACGTCCATGGGTTCGGCGCCCGTCGGCGGCCAGAGCATCAGATCGAAGTCCGGCGCCGGAGCGTTCCGGGTCAGTTCTCCGGTGGCGTGCCGGACCCACGGCTCATCGGCGCCCGCCGAGGCGGGCCGGCTGAAGACGCGTACCGGGCGCCGGTCGGGGTCGTCGCCCGCGCCGATCTGCACCTGGACGCGGACGGCGCCCTGTTCCGCCAGGACCAGCGGGGCGTCCACGTCCAGCTGGTCCAGGTGCGGGAACCCGGCCCGCCGCCCGGCGGACAGGGCGAGTTCCACGAACGCGGCGACCGGGAGCACCGGCACCCCGCCGACGGTGTGGTCCGCGATCCAGGGCAGGTCGGCCGGGGACAGCCGGCCGGTGAACAGCAGGTCCTGCGCCCCGGCGGTCTCCACCACCGCGCCGAGCAGGGCGTGGCCCGCCGGGTCAAGGCCCGCCGAGGAGACGTCGGGCGCGGCCGTGCCTTCGAGCCAGTAGCGCTCGCGCTGGAAGGCGTAGGTGGGCAGGTCGATCCGCTGGGCGCCGGGGAACAGCGCCGCCCAGTCGGGGGAGACGCCGTGCGCGTGCAGCTGCCCGAGGGCGAGCGTGAGCGCCTGTGGTTCGGGGCGGTCGGTGCGCAGGGCGGGGACGGTGACGATGTCGGCGTCGTCGAGGCAGCCCTGGGCGAGGGCGCTGAGGACGCCACCCGGGCCGATCTCCACGAAGGTGGTCACCCCCAGGCCGCCGAGGGTCTTGACGCCGTCGGCGAACCGGACCGCCTCGCGGACGTGCCGGACCCAGTATTCGGGGGTGTACGGCTCGGCCAGGCGGCCGGTGAGGTTCGAAACGACCGGGATCCGCGGCTCGTTGAAGGCCAGTCCGCCGACCGCCCGCGCGAACTCCGCCAGCATCGGGTCCATCAACGGCGAGTGGAACGCGTGACTGACCTTCAGCCGGGAGGTCTTGCGCCCCTGCCGCGCGAACTCCTCGGCGATCTCCAGCACCGCGTCCTCGGCTCCGGAGACCACGACGGACTGGGGTCCGTTGACCGCCGCGATGCCGGCGCCGTCGGTCAGGTGCGGAAGGACTTCGTCCTCGGGGGCCTGTACGGCGACCATCGCGCCGCCGCCCGGCAGGGCTTGCATGAGCCGGGCACGGGCCGACACCAGCTTTGCCGCGTCCTCAAGGGACAGCACACCCGCCACATGAGCAGCCGCGACCTCACCCACCGAATGACCGGCCACATAATCCGGCCGCACACCCCACGACTCCAACAACCGGAACAACGCCACCTCGACCGCGAACAACGCGGGCTGCGTCGAACCCGTCTGGTCCAACTCCTCCGAGTCGACGTCGACCGGCGTGCCCAGAGCCGCGCACACCTCGTCGTAGGCGGCGGCGAACACGGGGTACGCCTCGTACAACTCGCGTCCCATGCCGAGGCGTTGGGAGCCCTGGCCGGAGAACAGGAACCCGGTCCTGCCCCGGTCGGCGCCGGCGCGGCCGGTCACCACCTGGGGCGCGGGCTCGCCCGCCGCGAGGGCGGTCAGTCCCGCGCGCAGCTCTTCGCCGTCGGCGCCGACGACCACCGCCCGGTGTTCCAGCGCCGAGCGGGTGGCCGCCAGCGAGAAGCCCACGTCGGCCGGAGACGCGGTCGCGAGGCAGGTGGACGACAGCAGTCGTCGTGCTCCTTCCCGCAGTGCCGGTCCGCTCTTCGCGGAGAGCACCCACGGCACCACGGTGGTCCGGGCCCGCGCCGGTTCCTCGGCCGGGGTCTCCCCCTCGGGCTCGGGCGCCGCTTCCTCGGGGGCCGCTTCGAGGATGATGTGCGCGTTGGTGCCGCTGATCCCGAACGAGGAGATCCCGGCCCGGCGGGGATGGTCGGTCTCCGGCCACGCGGTCGCCTCGGTCAGCAGCTCGACGGAGCCGGCCGACCAGTCGACCCGGGGGGTGGGCCGGTCCACGTGCAGCGTCTTCGGCAGCACGCCGTGCCGCATCGCCAGCACCATCTTCATCACCCCGGCGACCCCGGCCGCGGCCTGCGCGTGTCCGATGTTGGACTTCAACGAGCCGATCAGCAGCGGACGTTGACGGTCCTGCCCGTAGGTCGCCAGCAGCGCCTGCGCCTCGATCGGGTCGCCGAGGTCGGTGCCCGTGCCGTGCGCCTCCACGGCGTCGATCTCCTCGGCGGACAGCCCGGCACCCGCCAGCGCTTCGAGGATCACGCGCTGCTGCGAGGGGCCGTTGGGGGCGGTCAGGCCGTTGGAGGCGCCGTCCTGGTTGACGGCGCTGCCGCGGACGACCGCGAGCACCCGGTGGCCGAGCCGCCGGGCGTCCCGCAGCCGCTCCACCAGCAGCAGCCCGGCACCCTCGGACCAGGACGCGCCGTCCGCCGCCGCCGCGAAGGACTTGCAGCGGCCGTCGGGGGCGAGCCCGCGCTGACGGCTGAACTCGACGAAGGCGGACGGGCCCGCCATGACCGTCACTCCGCCGGCCAGCGCCATCGCGCACTCACCGCCCCGCAGGGCCCGCACAGCCAGGTGCAGGGCGACGAGCGAGGAGGAGCAGGCGGTGTCGACGGTGACCGCGGGGCCCTCGAAACCGAAGGTGTAGGCGATGCGTCCGGAGGCGACGCTGCCGGAGTTGCCGGTGCTCATCAGCCCCTCGACCCCTTCGGGGAGGTCGCCGGGCAGGAAGCCGTAGTCGTGGTACATCAGTCCCGCGAAGACACCGGTGCGGCTGCCCTTGAGGGTGGCGGGGTCGATGCCCGCGTGTTCAAAGGCCTCCCAGGCGGTCTCCAGCAGCAGCCGCTGCTGGGGATCCATGGCCAGTGCCTCGCGCGGTGAGATCCCGAAGAAGTCCGCGTCGAAGTCCGCCGCGTCGCGCAGGAAGCCGCCCTGCCGGGTGTAGACCTTGCCGGGCCGCTCGGGGTCGGGGTCGTAGAGCGCGTCGACGTCCCAGCCGCGGTCCTCGGGGAATCCCGAGACGGCGTCCGTGCCCTCGGCCAGCAGCCGCCACAGTTCCTCGGGGGTGCCGACGCCGCCGGGGAACCGGCAGCTCATCCCCACGATGGCGATGGGCTCCTGGTCCCGGGTCTCCAGCTCGCGCACGCGTCGCCGGGCCTGCCGCAGGTCGGTGGTGGCCCGCTTGAGGTAGTCCCGGAGCTTGTCTTCGTTCATCATCGGTGTTGCCCGCCCCTTTTGGCCTGCGCGGTTCAGGAGTTGCCGAGTTCGTCGTCGAGGAGGTCGTACAGCTCCTCGTCGCTGGCCGAGCTGAGATCGTCATCGCTCTCGGCTCCGCCCGTGTCCCCCGGATCGGCCGGCTCGTTCCCGTTCCAGCGGGCGAGCAGGGCCTGGAGACGCATGTTGATCCTGGTCCGGGTGACGTTGTCGAGACCGTCCCCGCCCGCGCCTTCCAGGGCGGCGGCGAGGCGGTCCAGCTCGTCGAAGACCGGTGCCGTCCCCGTCGTACCGCCGGGGAGGTCCTTCAGCACCCGCTGGGCGAGCGCCGCGGGCGTCGGATGGTCGAAGACCAGCGTCGCGGGCAGGCGCAGGCCGGTGGCCCGGTTCAGCCGGTTGCGCAGCTCCACCGCGGTCAGCGAGTCGAAGCCCAGGTCGCCGAATGCCTGGTCGGGCTGGACGGCCTTGGCCGAGCTGTGCCCGAGGACGGCGGCGGCCTCGGACCGCACGAGAACCAGGACGACGTCCGCGCGCTCGCTCTCGGGCAGCCCCGCGATCCGCTGGGCCAGCGGCACGGCGGACGCGCGGTCGGTACGGCGCGGCCGGCCGCCGACGAGTGCCTTGAGCAGCGGCGGCACCGGCGCGGTCGCGTTGCGCAGCGCGGCGAGGTCCAGCCGGGCCGGCACCACCACGGGTTCGTCCAACGCGAGGGCCGCGTCGAGGAGTTCAAGGCCGTCCTCGTCGGACAGCGGGAGTACGCCGCCACGGGCCAGCCGACTGCGGTCGGCGCCGCCGAGGTCCTCGGTCATGGCGCCGGTGCGCTGCCACAGGCCCCACGGCAGGGACACCGCGGGCAGCCCCAGTCCCCGGCGGTGTCCGGCGAAGGCGTCCAGGTAGGCGTTGGCCGCCGCGTAGTTGGCCTGGCCCGGGGTGCCGAGGGTGCCCGCGAGGGAGGAGAAGACCACGAACGCCGAGACGTCGCCGACCAGTTCGTGCAGGTTGAGCACGGCGTCGACCTTGGGGCGCAGGACCGTCTCCAGGCGCTCCGGGGTGAGCGAGGGGAGCACGCCGTCGTCGAGGACTCCGGCCGTGTGCACCACGGCCGTCACCGGTGTGCCGGACAGCGCCTCGGCGAGGGCGTCCCGGTCGGCCACGTCACAGGCGGCCCAGCGCACTTCGGCACCGGCCGCGGTCAGTTCCGCCTGGAGTTCCGCCGCACCCTCGGCGTCCGCCCCGCGCCGGCTCATCAGCAGCAGGCTCCGCACGCCGTGCTCGGTGACCAGGTGCCGGGCGACGAGTCCGCCCAGGGCGCCGGACGCGCCGGTCAGCAGGACGGGGCCGGCCCCGAAGTCCACGGTGGCCCGCGGGGCTTCGGCGGCGGTCCTGGTGAGCCGGGGCAGCAGGAGCGTGTCGCCGCGCAGCGCGGCCTGCGGCTCCTCGAAGGCGAGGAGCCGGGGGACGACGGCCGCCGCGATCCGCTCCACGTCGGTGCTCCCGTCGCCGTCGTCCGTGCCTTCCGCGTCCGGGTGCGCGCCGGCGTCGGCCTCGGCGTCGATGAGGACGATGCGGTCCGGGTTCTCGGACTGCGCCGAGCGGATCAGGCCCCATACGGCGGCCTGCACCGGGTCGGCCGTCACCGCCCCGCCCGCTCCCGGACCGTCCTCCGCCTCCGGGCCGTCCCCGGTGGCGACCGCGCCCCTGGTCACCAGCACCAGTCGGGCCACCCGGTCCTCGGCCAGCCACCACTGCACCAGCCCGAGCACCTTGCGCAGGACGTCCCGGACGCGTTCGGCGCCGGTGCCCGACCCGGCGGGGCAGGGCACGACCACGGCGTCCGCGTACGCCCGCGCCCCGGTCTCCGTCGCGGGGGCCGCGAGGAGGGCGGAGATGTCGTCGTAGGCCCGTACGACCGTGGTGTGCCCGTCGGCCTGTGCGGTGAGCGGCGCCCACTCCACGGTGAACAGAGAGTCCCGGGCGTTCGTGCGCAGTTGCTCGGCCGACACCGGGCGCAGCGTCAGCGACTCCACCGAGACGACGGGACGGCCCGTGCCGTCGGCGGCCTCCAGCCGTACGGTGTCCCCGCCGGCCGGGGAGAGCCGCACCCGCAGCTCGCCCGCCCCGGTGCCGTGCAGGGTGACACGGGACCATGCGAAGGGCAGCAGGGGCCCGTCGGCGGCCGGTACGAGGCCGCCCGCGCCCAGCGCGTGCAGCGCCGCGTCGAGCAGGGCCGGGTGCAGGCCGAAGGTGTCCGTGCGTGCCTCGTCGGTGACGGCGAGTTCGGCGTACACCGCGTCATGGCCGCGCCAGGCGGCGCGCAGCCCCTGGAAGACCGGGCCGTAACTCAGGCCGAGGTCCGCCAGCCGGTCGTAGAAGCCGTCCAGGTCCACCGGCCGGGCGTCCGCCGGGGGCCAGCTGCGCAGGTCGGTGCCGGAGGGGGTCGCGCCCGTGGTGAGGACGCCGGTGGCGTTGCGGACCCAGGATCCGGCACCGGCGCGCGAGTGCACGCCCAGCGGGCGGCGGCCGGACTCGTCCTGGGCGCCCACCAGCACCTGGAGCGCGACGCCGCCCTCCTCGGGCAGGATCAGCGGTGCGTGCAGGGTGAGTTCTTCCACCAGGTCGCAGCCGGTCTCGGCGGCGGCGTGGGCGGCCAGTTCGACGAAGGCCGTGCCCGGCAGCAGGACCGTACCGAGCACCGCGTGGTCGGCCAGCCAGGGCTGGGCCCGCAGGGACAGCATCCCGGTGAGCAGATGGCCGCCCGCGTCCGGCAGCTCCACCGCCGCGCCGAGGAACGGGTGGTCGGTGGCGTCGAGACCGGCCGCCCGTACGTCACCGGCCGGGGCGCCCGCCTCCAGCCAGTACCGCTCGTGCTGGAAGGCATAGGTCGGCAGGTCGGTGCGGCGCGCGCCCGGCAGGACGGCGTCCCAGTCGATGCCGACGCCGTGCGCGTGCGCCTGGGCCAGGGAGAGCATCAGCCGGTCGGGTCCGCCGTCGCGGCGGCGCAGCGTGGGTACGACCGCGGCGTCCGCCTCGGCGGCCTCGATGGCGTCCTGGATACCGGCCAACTGGACCGGGTGCGGGCTGACTTCGACGAAGACGTCGTATCCGTCGCTCAGCGCGGCCCGGATGGCGTCGTGGAACCGTACCGTCCGGCGCATGTTGCGGTACCAGTAGCCGGAGTCCAGCTGGTCCGCGTCGAGTTTCCCGCCCGTCACCGTGGAGTAGAAGGGCACGGCGCCGGGGAGCGGGACGACACCGGCGAAGCCCTCGGTGGCCTGGGCCCGGACGCGTTCGATCTGCGGCGAGTGCGCGGCGTAGTCGACGGCGACCCGGCGGGCCTGGACGCCCTCCCGCTGGCAGTGCGCGAGGAGTTCGTCCAGGGCGTCGGTGTCACCGGAGACCACGGCGGTCGCGGGGCCGTTCACGGCGGCGATGCCGAGCCGGCCGTCCCAGCGGGCGACCAGTTCCCGCACCTCCTCGTCCGGGAGTGGCACCGAGGCCATGGCGCCGAGCCCCTGGAGTTCGCGCACCGCGAGGCTGCGCCGCACCACGACGCGGGCCCCGTCCTCCAGGGAGAGCGCACCGGCGATCACCGCCGCGGACACCTCGCCCTGGGAGTGCCCGACGACCGCGTCGGGGGTCACGCCGAAGGAGCGCCACACCTCGGCGAGGGCGACGGTCATCGCCCAGAGCACGGGTTGCAGCACGTCGACCCGGTCCTGCTCGACCTCGGACGTGCCGCGCAGCACCGCGGTCAGGGACCAGTCGACGTGCGGGGCGAGGGCGCGTTCGCAGGCGTCGACGCGGTCGCGGAAGACCGGGCTGGTCTCCAGGAGTTCGGCGGCCATGCCCACCCACTGCGAGCCCTGCCCGGGGAAGACGAAGACGGTCCTGCCACCGCGTGCCCCACCGGTCACCGCGCCGGGCGGGGTGGCACCGGCCGCGACACCGGCCAGCTGCCGCCGAAGCTCCTGGAGGGTCTGCCCGACGACCACGGCGCGGTGCTCGAAGGCCGCCCTGGTCGTGGCCAGCGAGTGCGCCACGTCGGTCAGGAGGGCCGCCTCGCCGTCACTGTCGTCGCTGTCGCCGCTCTCCTCAAGGAAGGACGCGAGGCGGGCGGCCTGAGCCCGCAGGGCCGCCTCGGTCCTGCCGGACAGCACCCACGGCACGGCCGCGCCGGAGCCGGGCGCCGACGGCGCTGCCCCGACCGCGGGAGCCTGTTCGATGATCGTGTGGGCGTTGGTGCCGCTGACCCCGAAGGACGACACCGCGGCCCGGCGCGGGCGGTCCGTCTCCGGCCAGTCCACGGCCTCGGTCAGCAGGCGTACGTCGCCCGCCGACCAGTCCACGTGAGGCGTCGGCTCGTCCACGTGCAGCGTCCGCGGAAGCACGCCGTGCCGCATCGCCATGACCATCTTGATCACTCCGGCGACGCCCGCGGCGGCCTGCGTATGGCCGATGTTGGACTTCAGCGAGCCCAGCCACAGCGGCTGTCCCCCGGGGCGCTCCCGCCCATAGGTGGCGAGCAGCGCCTGCGCCTCGATGGGGTCGCCGAGCTTCGTTCCCGTACCGTGCGCCTCCACGGCGTCCACATCGGCCGGGGTGAGCCCGGCGGACGCCAGCGCCTGCCGGATCACCCGCTGCTGCGCGGGACCGTTCGGCGCGGTCAGACCGTTGGACGCGCCGTCCTGGTTGACGGCGCTGCCCCGGACGACGGCCAGCACGCGGTGCCCGTGGCGTTCGGCGTCGGACAGCCGCTCCACGAGGAGCATGCCGACGCCCTCGCCCCAGCCGGTGCCGTCGGCACCGGCCGCGAACGCCTTGCAGCGGCCGTCGGGGGCCAGTCCGCGCTGGCGGCTGAACTCCACGAAGACCGTCGGGCTCGCCATGACGGTGACACCGCCGGCCAGCGCCATCGTGCACTCTCCGCCCCGCAGGGCCTGGACGGCGAGGTGCAGGGCGACGAGCGAGGAGGAGCAGGCCGTGTCGACGGTGACGGCGGGGCCCTCCAGGCCGAAGGTGTAGGAGACGCGCCCGGAGGCGACGCTGCCGGAACCGCCGGTGGTGAGCAACCCCTCGACGCCTTCGGGCAGTTCGCGCGGGCCTTGACCGTAGTCGTGGTACATCAGGCCGGTGAAGACGCCGGTACGGCTGCCCCGCAGCGTCGCCGGGTCGATACCGGCCCCTTCGAACGCCTCCCAGGACGCCTCGAGGAGCAGCCGCTGCTGGGGGTCCATGGCCAGCGCCTCGCGCGGCGAGATCCCGAAGAATCCGGCGTCGAACTCGGCGGCCTCGTAGAGGAATCCGCCGTCGCGCGCGTAGGTCTTGCCGAGGCGCTCCGGGTCGGGGTCGTACAGCCCCTCGATGTCCCAGCCCCGGTCGTCGGGGAACCGGGAGATGCCGTCGCGGCCGGAGGCCACCAGCCGCCACAGGTCCTCCGGGGAGCGCACGCCGCCCGGGAGGCGGCAGCTCATGCCGACGATGGCGATCGGCTCGTCGGCGTCGGCCACGGTCCGCCGTGCCATGGGCGGGGCCGTGGCGGCGGGGGCCCCGTCGAGGAGTTCGCCGCCGAGGTGCCGGGCGAGGGCGGTGGGGGTGGGGTGGTCGAAGACGAGGGTGGCGGGCAGTCGCAGGCCGGTGGCACCGGCGAGACGGTTGCGCAGTTCGACGGCGGTCAGCGAGTCGAAGCCCAGGTCCTGGAAGGCGTGCGTGGGCTGGACGGCCCGGGGCGAGGAGTGTCCGAGCACGGCGGCGACCTCGCCGCGGACCAGTTCGAGGAGCGCCTCCCCGCGCTCGTCGCCGGTCAGCCCGGCGAGGCGGTCGGCCAGGGAGCCGGTGGCCGCGCGCTGGGCCGTGCCGCGCGGGGCGCCCGCTGGGCCGTGCCGCGCGGGGCGCCGCGGACGAGGCCGCGCAGCGGGGCCGGTACGGTCTCCGGGGCGCGGTCGCGCAGGGCGGCGGTGTCGAGGCGGACCGGTACGAGCAGGGGTTCGTCGGCGGCGAGCGCCGCGTCGAACAGCCGCAGCCCGTCCTCGGTGGTCAGCGCCAGCACGCCGGAGCGTGCCATCCGCGACCTGCCCGCCGCGTCCAGGGCGTCGGCCATGGCGCCTTCCTGCTCCCACAGGCCCCAGGCGAGGGAGACGGTGGGGCGGCCCTGGGCGCGGCGGTGCCGGGCGAAGGCGTCGAGGAAGGCGTTGGCGGCGGCGTAGTTGCCCTGGCCGGGGTTGCCGAAGACGCCCGCGGCGGAGGAGAACAGCACGAACGGGGTGCTGTCGTCGGTGAGTTCGGCCAGGTGGAGCACGGCGTCGGCCTTGGGCGCGAGGACGGCGTCCACACGCTCCGGGGTGAGTGCGGCGATCACGCCGTCGTCGAGGACTCCGGCGGTGTGCACGACGGAGTCGACCGGGTGGGCGGCCAGCAGCCGGGCGACGGCGGCGCGGTCGGCGAGGTCGCAGGCGGCCCAGGTCGCCTCGGCGCCGAGCGCCGCGAGTTCGGCCGCCAGGTCCGTGGCACCGGGCGCGTCCGCGCCCCGGCGGCTGACCAGCAGCAGCCGCCGTACGCCGTGTCCGGTCACCAGGTGCCGGGCGAGGGCGCTTGCCAGCACGCCGGAGGCGCCGGTGAGCAGCACGGTGCCGAGGTGGGTGGGGGCGGGCCCGGCGGAGGCGGCGGCGCGGACCAGGCGCGGCACGCCCGCTTCCCCCTCGCGGACGACGACATGGGGCTCGCCGGACCGTACGACGCCGGGCACGAGCGTGGCCGCCTCGTCCGGGCGGTCGGTTTCGAGGAGCACGATCCGGCCGGGGTTCTCCGCCTGGGCCGAGCGCACCAGTCCGCCCGCGGCGGCGTGCGCGAGGTCGTCGCAGCGCGCCACCAGCACAAGGCGCGCCGTCCGGTCCTCGGCCGACCAGCGCTGGACGAGTCGCAGCACCTCGGTGGTGACCGCGCGGACCCGCTCGGCCCCGCTCGCCCCTTCCGGCCCGTCGGGGCACGGCACCACGACCACGTCCGGCTGCGCCGACCCGTCGGCCTCGGCCGGTGCGTCGATGTCCGTGACGTACGCGACGGCCGTCCGGTCCGTGTCGTCGGCGGCCAGGCTCAACGGCGTCCGCTCGACGGTGAACAGCGCGTCACCGGAGCGCGGGCGGAGCTGCTCGGCCGACACGGGGCGGAGCGTCAGCGACTCGACGGACGCCACCGGCTGACCGGCGCCGTCGGCCACCGTCAGGGACACCGTGTCCGTACCGGCCGTCCCCAGCCTCACTCGCACGGTGGACGCGCCCGTGGCGTGCACGGACACCCCGGACCAGGCGAACGGCAGGAGCGGCCCGTCGGCCTCGGGGACCGGGCCGCCCGCGCCGATCGCGTGCAGCGCCGCGTCCAGCAGCGCCGGGTGCAGCAGGAAGGACCCGGTGTCCGTGCCGTCGGGGAGGGCGACCTCCGCGAAGATGTCGTCGCCCGTGCGCCAGGCGCTCCGCAGTCCGCGGAACGCGGGCCCGTACGCCAGCCCGAGGTCGGCCAACCGGTCGTAGAAGCCGTCGAGTTCGATCGGTTCGGCGCCCGCGGGCGGCCACGCGGTGAGCGTCCGGCCGACGGCCTTGTCCTCGTCGCCGCCCGCCCTGGCGCTTCCTTCGGTGACGAAGCCGGTCGCGTGGCGGACCCACGGCAGGTCGGTGTCGTCCTCGGGGCGCGCGTGCACGGTCAGCGGCCTGCGGCCGGAGCCGTCGGCCGCGCCGACCCATACCTGCACCGCGATGCCGCCCTGCTCGGGCACCACCAGGGGCGCTTCGAGGGTGAGGTCCTCCAGCAGGTCGCAACCGGCTTCGTCGGCGGCGCGCACGGCCAGTTCCACGAACGCGGTACCGGGCAGCAGCACGGTCCCGAGCACGGCGTGGTCGCTCAGCCAGGGATGCGTGCGCAGGGAGAGCCGGCCGGTCAGCAGCCGCTCGTCGCCGCCGGCCAGGGAGACAGCGGCGCCCAGCAGCGGGTGGTCGGCGGAGCCGAGGCCCGCGGCGCGGACGTCGCCAGGGGCGGCCGCCGCGGTGTCGAGCCAGTAGTGCTCGTACTGGAAGGCGTAGGTGGGGAGATCGACCCGGCGAGCGCCGGGGAAGAAGGCGTGCCAGTCCGGCGAGACGCCGTGTACGTGCAGTTCGGCCACGGCGGCGACGAGCGCGGCCCGCTCGGGGCGGCCTTCGCGCAGGACGGGCACGGTGACCACGTCGTCGTCCAGGCAGCCCTGGGCGAGGGCGCTGAGCACCCCGCCCGGTCCGATCTCCACGAAGGTGGTCACACCCAGCTCGCCGAGCGTCCTCACGCCGTCGGCGAACCGCACCGCCTCCCGCACATGGCGGACCCAGTATGCGGGCGTGTACGGCTCGGCCAGCCGCCCGGTGAGGTTGGAGACCACCGGAATCGTCGGCTTCGCGCACACCAACGCGCTGACGACGTCGCTGAATTGCTCCAGCATCGGGTCCATCAGGGGCGAGTGGAAGGCATGGCTGACCTTCAGCCGGGACGTCTTACGACCCTGCTCCCGGAAGGTCTCACCGATCGCGACCACCGCGTCTTCCGCACCCGAAACCACCACCGATTGAGGGCCGTTGACCGCCGCGATACCGACGCCATCGGTCAGGTGCGGAAGGACTTCGTCCTCGGTGGCCTGCACCGCTACCATCGCGCCGCCGCCCGGCAAGGCTTGCATCAGACGGGCACGCGCCGACACCAGCTTGGCCGCGTCCTCAAGGGACAGCACACCCGCCACATGAGCAGCCGCGATCTCCCCCACCGAATGACCGGCCACATAATCCGGCCGCACACCCCACGACTCCAACAACCGGAACAACGCCACCTCGACCGCGAACAACGCGGGCTGCGTCGAACCCGTCTGGTCCAACTCCTCCGCATCCACATCCACGGGCGCGTCCAGAGCCGCGCACACCTCGTCGTAGGCGGCGGCGAACACGGGGAACGCCTCGTACAACTCGCGACCCATACCGCGCCGTTGCGAGCCCTGCCCCGAGAAGAGGAACCCGACGCGTCCGCCGGTGCCGGAGAGGCCGCGGGTGACGCCCGGGGCCGGGGAGCCGGAGGCCACGGCCCGCAGTCCTGCGGCGAGTTCGTCCGGCGTCTCGCCCTGGACCACCGCGCGATGGTCAAGGGCCGTGCGCGTGGTGGCGAGGGAGAACGCGACGTCGGACAGGGGGACTTCGGCGTCCATGCGGGACAGCAGCCGTGCGGCCTGGGCGCGCAGGGCCTCCTCGGTCCTGCCCGAGATCACCCACGGCACCGGTCCGCCCTCGGCCGGGCGGGCGACCTCCGGGGCGACGGCCTCGGTGCTCTCCGCGCTTTCCTCCGGCGCGTCCGGGTCCTCGGTGTCCGGCGCGAACGCCTCGGCAGACGGGGCCTCTTCGATGATCGTGTGCGCGTTGGTGCCGCTGATCCCGAAGGAGGAGATCCCGGCCCGGCGCGGCTGGTCGGACGCGGGCCACGGCGTGTTCTCGGTGAGCAGCCGTACGCCGCCCGCCGACCAGTCGACATGCGGGGAGGGGGCGTCGATGTGCAGCGTGCGCGGCAGTTCGCCGTGGCGCAGGGCCATCACCATCTTGATGATGCCCGCGACACCGGCCGCGGCCTGGGTGTGCCCGATGTTGGACTTGATGGAGCCCAGCATCAGCGGCTTGTCCTCGGGGCGGCCCTGTCCGTACGTGGCGAGGAGCGCCCCTGCCTCGATCGGGTCGCCGAGCCGGGTGCCCGTGCCGTGCGCCTCGACCGCGTCGACCTGTGCGGTGGTCAGCCGGGCGGCGGCCAGGGCCTGGCGGATCACCCGTTGCTGGGAGGGGCCGTTGGGGGCGGTCAGGCCGTTGGACGCGCCGTCCTGGTTGACGGCGGAGCCGCGGACGACGGCGAGGATCTCGTGTCCGTTGCGCCGGGCGTCGGAGAGGCGTTCCACCAGGAGCAGGCCGGCGCCCTCGCCCCAGCCGGTGCCGTCGGCGCCCGCCGCGAACGCCTTGCAGCGGCCGTCGGGCGCCAGTCCGCGCTGGCGGCTGAAGCCGACGAAGGTGGCGGGGCCGACCATCGCGGTGACACCGCCCGCGACGGCCAGCGAGCACTCGCCGTTGCGCAGCGACTGGACGGCCAGGTGCAGGGCGACCAGGGACGACGAGCACGCCGTGTCGACCGTGACCGCCGGGCCCTCAAGTCCGAAGGTGTACGAGATCCGCCCGGAGGCGACACTGCCCGAGGTCCCCGTGCCCAGGTAACCTTCCAGGTCCTCCGGGGAGTTCTGGAGGGCGGCCAGGAACTCGTGGTTCATCACCCCGGTGAACACACCGGTCCTGCTCCCCGCGAGCGAGGCGGCGTCGATACCGGCCCGCTCGAAGAGTTCCCACGACGTCTCCAGCAGCAGCCGCTGCTGGGGATCCATGGCGAGGGCCTCGCGGGGCGAGATCCCGAAGAGACCGGCGTCGAACCGCGCGAGGTCGCTCAGGAACGCGCCCTCGCGGGCGTAACTGGTGCCGCGGGCCTCCGGATCCGGGTCGTAGAGCGCGTCCAGGTCCCAGCCGCGGTCGGCCGGGAACCCGGCGACGGCGTCGCGCCCGCCCGCGACCAGCTCCCACAGGTCCTCGGGCGAGTCGACGCCCCCCGGATAGCGGCAGCTCATCCCGATGATGGCCACCGGCTCCCCGGCGGCGTCCTCGTAGTCACGAAGGCGCCGCCGGGTCTCCTGGAGGTCCGCGGTGACTCGCTTCAGAAAATAACGGAGCTTGTCTTCGTTCGCCACCGAAATCGTCCCTCACCCCTGCGATGACTTACCGGAATTCGGCAAAGGCTCACCGGGACGCGCCTAAGCGGTCAGGAAATCCCGAATTCCTTGCCGAGCAGATCGAACATCTCATCGTCCGTGGCCGTTTCCAGATCACTGCCGCTCGTGCCAGGGACTTCCTGGTCCGATGTCTTGCCGGATTCACCGGCAATCAGCAGCAGTTCCTGGAGCCTCACCAGGATCCGGTCGCGAGCTTCGCCCGCTGCCAACTTCGTGACCAATTCTTGTTCGACGTTGTCCAAGTCGGCAAGTAGGGAATCCACTAGGTCCGGTTCGGCGGCCCCCGCTATCTCCGTGAACAGATGACGGGCCAGGAGCGCGGGTGTCGGATGGTCGAAGACCAGGGTCGCGGGGAGCCGCGACCCGGTGGCCCGGTTCAGCCGGTTGCGCAGTTCGACGGCCGTGAGGGAGTCGAAGCCCAGATCCTGGAAGGCGTGTTCCGGCCGGACCGTGCGGTCCGAGGCATGCCCCAGGACCGCGGCCACCTCGGCCCGCACCAGATCCAGCACGCTCTTCTCCCGCTCACCCTCGGGCAGCTGTGCCAGACGCTCGGCCAGCGAGGGCCCATGGGCGGCGGCCGAGGAGCCGGCGGAGGTGGCGGACTGTACGGTCCGTCGGCCGGCCGGGGCCGGTACGAGGGCGCGCAGCACCGGCGGCGCCTCACCGCCGCGCAGGGCGCCGGTGTCGATCCGGACCGGGGCGAGCACCGCCGCGTCCGAGGCCAGCGCCGCGTCGAACAGCCGCAGCCCCTCCCCCGTCGGCAGCGGCAGCACCCCGCTGCGCGCCATCCGCGCCCGGTCGGCCGCGGCGAGACCGTCCGTCATCGCGCCGGACTGCTCCCACACCCCCCATGCCAGGGAGGTGGCGGGCAGTCCCGCCCGGCGCCGGTGGGCCGAGAAGGCGTCAAGGAAGGAGTTCGCCGCCGCGTAACTCGCCTGCCCCGCGCTGCCGATCAGACCGGCGACGGACGAGAACACCACGAAGGCGGCCGGGCCCATGTCCCGGGTGCACTCGTGCAGATTCAGCACGGCGTCCACCTTGGGGCGGAACACCTCCCTCATCCGCTCCGGTGTGACCGAGCCGATCACACCGTCGTCCAGCACGCCCGCGGTGTGCACGACGGCGGACAGCGCGTGTCCGCCCAGCCCGTCCAGCATCGCGGAGACGGCCTCCCGGTCCGCGACGTCGCAGGCCGCCCAGGTGACCTCGGCCCCCAGCGCGGCGAGTTCGGCCGCCAGCTCGGCGGCGCCCGGCGCGTCCGCGCCCCGGCGGCTCGCCAGCAGCAGCCGCCGTACCTTGTGCTCGGACACCAGGTGCCGTGCGACGAGTCCGCCCAGCGCCCCGGAGGCGCCGGTCACGAGTACCGTGCCGGTGGCGAGGTCCGGCGCGTCGACGAGCTCCCCGGTGCTCCGCACGAGACGCGGCACGCGCACTTCCCCGTCGCGGAGCGCGAACTGCGGTTCATCGGCGGCGAGTACGGCGGGCAGGACGCGGACCACCTCGTCGGTGTCCTCGGCCTCCGCCAGCACGAACCGGTCCGGGTTCTCCGACTGCGCGGACCGCACCAGCCCCCACACCGCCGCATGAGCCAGATCGCCGGGACGCGTCACCAGCACCAGCCGCCCCGCACACTCCCGCGCCAACCACGACCGCACCAGCGCCAGAACCTCGCTCGCGATGCCGTGCACGCGGTCGGCGGTCGGGGTGCCGGGCAGCTCCGGGCACGGTACGACCGTGACGGCCTCGGTCGCCCTCCCGGTCCCGCTCGCGCTGTCGCTGTCGCTCGCGGTCCCGCTCTCGGTCTCCGCTTCGGGAAGGTCGGCGGACAGGGCGGCGGCCGGGTCCGGGTAGACCCGTACATCGAGTGGGGCGTCGCCCTCCACCAGGGCAATGGGCTGCCAGGCCAGGCCGAACAGCGAGTCGTCCGCCCGCCCACCGAGATCGCCGGCCGCGAGCAACTGCTCGCGCGACACCGGCCGCAGGGACAGCGAACCGACCGTGGCGACCAGGCCGCCCGAGGCGTCGGCCACGGTCAGCGACACCGCGTCCGTGCCCGTACGGGAGACCTTGACCCGCAGCGCCGTCGCGCCCGTGGCCCGCACCCCCACCTCGGACCAGGCGAAGGGCAGCAGCGGCCCGTCGGCCACGGGGACCAGCCCGCCCGCGCCGATCGCGTGCAGCGCCGCGTCCAGCAGCGCCGGATGAACGGCGAACGCGTCCGCCGCCGTGTCCTCGGGGAGGGCGACCTCGGCGAGGACGTCGTCCCCGTCGCGCCACACGGAGCGCAGCCCGCGGAAGGCCGGGCCGTAGCTCAGACCGAGCCCGTCCAGGCCCTCGTAGAACCTGCTCAGGTCGACGGGCTCCGCGGCTGACGGCGGCCACGCTCCGGGGTCCACGCCGTGCGGCGGGTCGGGCAGTTCGTCCGCCAGGTAGCCGACGGCATGCCGTACCCACGGCGCGTCGTCCGGGGCGTCGTCCGGTCGCGAGTGCACGCTCAGCGCGCGCCGACCGGACTCCTCCTCGGGCCCGACCCACACCTGCACGGCGACACCGCCACGGTCCGGGACGATCAGCGGTGCTTCCAGCGTCAGGTCCTCGACCTGCGCGCAACCGGCCTCGTCGCCCGCGCGCACCGCCAGTTCCACGAGCGCGGTACCCGGCAGCAGCACCCTGCCCATCACCGTGTGATCAGCGAGCCAGGGGTGCGTCCTGAGCGACAGCCGCCCGGTGACCAGGAACCCACCGGCGCCGGGCAGCGCGACCACCGCACCGGCCAACGGGTGCTCCGCCGCGCCCAGTCCGAGCCCGGCGGCAGCGGCGCCACCGCTGAACTCCTCCGGCACCTCCAGCCAGAACCGCTCGTACTGGAAGGCGTAGGTGGGCAGATCGACCCGCCGGGCACCCGGGAACACCGCCCACCAGCCCGGGGAGACACCGTGCGTATACAGCTCGGCGAGCGCGGTGACGACGGCCTGCGGCTCGGGCCGGTCCGCCCGTACGACGGGGACGGTCACGATGTCGTCCACACAGCCCTGGGCGAGGGCGCTCAGCACCCCGCCCGGACCGACCTCCACGAAGGTGGCCACGCCCAGCTCGTGCAAGGTCTGCACCCCGTCCGCGAAACGGACCGCCTCGCGCACGTGCCGCACCCAGTACGACGGCGTGTACGGCTCCGCCAGCTGTCCGGTGAGGTTCGAAACGACGGGGATCCGCGGCTCGTTGAAGGTCAGGCCCGCGATCGCCTGCCCGAACTCCTCCAGCATCGGGTCCATCAGGGGCGAGTGGAAGGCATGGCTGACCTTCAGCCGGGACGTCTTACGACCCTGCTCCCGGAAGACTTCGCCGATCGCGACCACCGCGTCTTCCGCGCCCGAAACCACGACCGACTGCGGGCCGTTGACCGCCGCGATACCGACGCCGTCGGTCAGGTACGGGAGGACATCGTCCTCGGTGGCCTGTACGGCGACCATCGCACCGCCACTCGGCAGGGCTTGCATGAGCCGGGCACGCGCCGACACCAGCTTCGCCGCGTCCTCAAGGGACAGCACCCCCGCCACATGCGCGGCAGCGATCTCCCCCACCGAATGACCGGCCACATAATCCGGCCGCACACCCCACGATTCGAGAAGCCGGAACAACGCCACCTCGACCGCGAACAACGCGGGCTGCGTCGAACCCGTCTGGTCCAACTCCTCCGCATCCACATCCACGGGCGCGTCCAGAGCCGCGCACACCTCGTCGTAGGCGGCGGCGAACACGGGGAACGCCTCGTACAACTCGCGGCCCATACCGCGCCGTTGCGAGCCCTGCCCCGAGAACAGGAACCCGACCTTGCCCCCGCTACCCGGTTCACCCGTGACGATCCGGGGGGACGCGGAGCCCGCGGCCAACGCGCGCAGTCCGTCGAGGAGTTCCTCGCGGTCCTCTCCCACCACGGCGGCCCGGTACTCCATGGCCGAGCGCGTGGTGGCGAGGGAGAGGGCGAGGTCGGCCGGCCGTGCGTCCGTGGCCGAGGCCAGGGAGAGCAGGCGCTCCGCCTGGGCCCGCAGTGCCGTGTCGGTCTTCGCGGACAGCACCCACGGTACGACCGCATCGGGCTCGGACTCGGGTACCGACTCCGCCGAGTCCGGGGCCTGTTCCACGATCACGTGGGCGTTGGTGCCACTGATACCGAAGGAGGACACGGCAGCCCGGCGCGGCCCGTCATGCGCGGGCCACTCCACGGCCTCGGTCAGCAGCCGGACATCGCCCGCCGACCAGTCCACATGCGGCGTCGGCTCATCCACATGCAGCGTCTGCGGCAGCACCCCGTGCCGCATCGCCATGACCATCTTGATCACACCACCGACACCCGCTGCCGCCTGCGCATGCCCGATGTTCGACTTCAACGAACCCAGCCACAACGGCCGCTCCCCCGACCGCTCCTGACCGTACGTCGCGATCAACGCCTGCGCCTCGATCGGATCACCCAACCGCGTCCCCGTACCATGCGCCTCCACCGCGTCCACCTGGTCCGAAGACACACCGGCGTTCGCCAACGCCTGCCGGATCACCCGCTGCTGCGAAGGACCGTTCGGCGCCGTCAGACCGTTCGACGCACCGTCCTGATTCACCGCCGTACCCCGAACAACCGCCAACACCCGATGACCATGACGACGAGCATCGGACAACCGCTCCACCAGCAGCATGCCCGCGCCCTCAGCCCACCCCGTACCATCCGCACCCGCCGCGAACGCCTTGCACCGACCATCCGCCGACAGGCCCCGCTGACGGCTGAACTCCACGAACGTCGAAGGAGTGGCCATCACGGTGACGCCGCCGACGAGGGCCATTGTGCACTCACCGCTGCGCAGCGCCTGAGCCGCAAGATGCAGCGCCACCAGGGACGACGAGCACGCCGTGTCGACCGTGACCGCGGGGCCTTCGAGACCGAAGGTGTACGAGACCCGGCCGGAGGCGATGCTGCCCGCGCTGCCGCTGCCCAGGTAGGCGTCCATGCCCTCCGTCGGCGTCTTCACGCGGCCGCCGTAGTCATGGTACATCACCCCGGCGAAGACACCGGTCCTGCTCCCGCGCACCGTCGCCGGATCGATCCCGGCCCGCTCGAACGCCTCCCACGACGTCTCCAGGAGCAAACGCTGCTGCGGGTCCATCGCCAGCGCCTCACGCGGCGAGATCCCGAAGAAGGCCGGGTCGAACGCGGCGGCCTCGTGGAGGAATCCACCGTGGCGCACGTAGGACTTGCCGGAGCGGTCGGGGTCCGGGTCGTAGAGGTTCTCGACGTCCCAGCCGCGGTCCTCGGGGAAGCCCGAGACCGCGTCGCCGCCGGAGGCGACGAGGCGCCACAGGTCTTCGGGCGACCGCACGTCGCCGGGGAACCGGCAGGCCATGCCCACGATCGCGATCGGCTCGTCCGTGCCGGTCACCGCGGCCACCGCGGCCTCGGGCCGTTCCTGGCCGCCCAGTGTCTCGGCCAGCAGGAAGCGGGAGAGCGCGAGGGGCGTGGGGTGGTCGAAGACCAGGGTCGCGGGGAGCCGCAGCCCGGTCGCCGCGTTCAGCCGGTTGCGGAGTTCCACCGAGGTGAGCGAGTCGAAACCGGCGTCCTGGAAGGCGTGTTCGGGCTGCACGGCCTGGGCCGAGGTGTGTCCGAGCACGGCGGCGACCTCACCGCGCACCAGGTCCAGCACCGCCTCCTCCCGCTGGGCCACCGGCAACCCGGCCAGCCGCTGCCCCAGCGAGCCCTTCGGTGCGCTCTGCGCCGTGCGCCGCGCGGTGCCCCGTACGGGTCCGCGCAGCCCGCGCAGGACCGGCGGCACCGTGCCCTGGAGACCGCCCAGGTCCAGCCGCAGGGGGGCGACGGTGGCCCGGTCCAGGGCCAGCGCCGCGTCGAAGAGCCGCAGTCCCTCATCGACGCCTATCGGGGCCAGGCCCGCCCGCTTGAGGCGGGTGAGATCCGCCTGGTCGAGTCGGTCGGCCATGCCGCCGCCCTGCTCCCACAGGCCCCAGGCGAGTGAGGTGGCGGGGAGTCCCTGGGCGCGGCGGGATTCGGCGAAGGCGTCGAGGAAGGTGTTCGCCGCGGCGTAGTTACCCTGTCCCGCGCTGCCCAGGATGCCGGAAACCGAGGAGAACACGACGAACGCCGACAACCCGTCAGTCAATTCATGGAGGTTGAGCACGGCGTCGACCTTGGGCCGCAGCACCTTCTCCATGCGCTCGGGGGTGAGCGAGGCGATCACGCCGTCGTCGAGGACACCGGCCGTGTGCACCACGGCCGTCACCGGTGTGCCGGACAGCGCCTCGGCGAGGGCGTCCCGGTCGGCCGCGTCGCAGGCCGCCCAGGTCACCTCGGCGCCCCACGCGGTCAGTTCGGCCTCCAGCTCGACCGCGCCGGGCGCCTCCGCGCCACGCCGGCTGAGCAGCAGCAGGCTCCGTACGCCGTGCTCGGCGACCAGGTGCCGGGCGACGAGCCCGCCCAGCGCCCCAGACGCACCGGTCAGCAGCACGGGGCCGGCGCCGAAGTCCGGCGTGCCGATGGCGGTTCCGGCGGCCGTGCCGATGGCCGTTCCGGTGGCCGTGCCGGTGGCCTTCGTCAGACGCGGGACGAACACCTCCCCGCCCCGGACCGCGAACTGCGGTTCATCGGCGGCGAGTACGGCGGGCAGGACGCGGACCACCTCGTCGGTGTCCTCGGCCTCCGCCAGCACGAACCGGTCCGGGTTCTCCGACTGCGCGGACCGCACCAACCCCCACACCGCCGCATGAGCCAGATCGCCGGGACGCGTCACCAGCACCAGCCGCCCCGCACGCTCCCGCGCCAACCACCACTGCACCAGCGCCAGAACCTCATCCGTGACGCTGTGCACGGTGTGCACCGTGTGCATGGCGTGCTTGGCGTGCTTGGCGTGCTTGGTGTGCGCCCGGTCGGCCTCCGCGCCTGTTCCTGCCGGGCACGGCACGACAACGGCCTCCGGCGTCCCTTCCGAGGCACGCAGCGCGTCGAAGTCCGCGAGCGTCTCAATCGTCACCGCCTCGTCGGCGGCGGGGAGAGCGAACGGCGTCCACTCCAGCCCGAACAGCCGCTCGCCACCACCGGCATCGCGCAGTTGCTCCGCCGAGACCGTCCGCAGCGACAGCGACTCGACCGAGGCCACCGGTTCACCCGCGCCGTCGGCCACGGCCAGCGTGATCGAGCCGGTGGCCGTCCGCGACAGCTTCACCCGGGCCGTCGCCGCACCGGCCGCGTGCACGAGGACGCCGGACCAGGCGAACGGCAGCGCCAGGCCGTCCGACGTCGACACCAGTCCCCCGGCGGCCAGTGCGTGCAGGGCGGCGTCCAGCAGCGCCGGATGCAGGGCGAAGGCCGCCGCCTCCGTGGCCGACTCCTCCGGCAGCTCGACCTCGGCGTAGACGTCGTCGCCGCCGCGCCACACCGAGCGCAGGCCCTGGAAGAGCGGGCCGTAGTCCAGGCCCATGGCGGCCATGCCCTCGTAGAACGCCGTCAGGTCCACGGCCTCCGCGCCCGCCGGTGGCCATACGCCGACGTCCACGGCGGAGGGTGCCACAGCCGGGGACAGCACGCCCGTCGCGTGCCGCAGCCATGGGCCGTCACCGGTCCGCGAGTGCACGCTCAGCTGCCGACGGCCCGACTCGTCCGCAGCCCCGGCAGCCACCTGAAGGGTGACGCCACCGTTCCCGGGCACGACCAGGGGAAGCTCAAGGGTGAGGTCCTCGATCCCCCCGCACCCCGTCTCGTCGCCCGCCCGGATCGCCAACTCCACGAACGCGGTGCCGGGCAGCAGCACGGTCCCGTGTACGGCGTGGTCGGCGAGCCATGGGTGGGTTTCGAGGGAGAGCAGGCCGGTGAGCAGGACGCCATCGCTGTCGGCCGTCACGATCGCGGCACCCAGCAGTGGATGATCCGCCGCCCCCAGACCGGCGGCCCGGACATCACCGGACACCGGGGGCACGTCGAGCCAGAAGCGCTCGCGCTGGAAGGCGTAGGTGGGCAGATCGACACGGCGGGCGCCGGGAAGAAGAGCCCGCCAGTCCGGCGAGACGCCGTACGTGTGCAGCGACCCCAGCGCGGCGGTGATCGCGTACGGCTCCGGGCGGTCGGCGCGCAGGACGGGCACGGTGACGATGTCATCCACACAGCCCTGGGCGAGGGCGCTCAGCACCCCGCCCGGACCGACCTCCACGAAGGTGGTCACACCCAGCTCGCGCAAGGTCTGCACACCGTCCGCGAAACGGACCGCCTCGCGCACGTGCCGCACCCAGTACGACGGCGTGTACGGCTCCGCCAGCTGTCCGGTGAGGTTCGAAACGACGGGGATCCGCGGCTCGTTGAAGGTCAGGCCCGCGATCGCCTGCCCGAACTCCTCCAGCATCGGCTCCATCAGGGGCGAGTGGAAGGCATGGCTGACCTTCAGCCGGGACGTCTTACGACCCTGCTCCCGGAACGTCTCACCGATCGCGACCACCGCGTCTTCCGCGCCCGAAACCACGACCGACTGCGGGCCGTTGACCGCCGCGATACCGACGCCATCGGTCAGGTACGGAAGGACTTCGTCCTCGGCGGCCTGTACGGCGACCATCGCACCGCCACTCGGCAGGGCTTGCATCAGACGGGCACGCGCCGACACCAGCTTCGCCGCATCCTCAAGGGACAGCACACCCGCCACATGAGCAGCCGCGATCTCCCCCACCGAATGACCGGCCACATAATCCGGCCGCACACCCCACGACTCCAACAACCGGAACAACGCCACCTCAACGGCGAACAACGCAGGCTGAGTCACACCCGTCTGATGCAGTGCCTCCGCCTCGACATCAACCTCGATGTCAAGAAGCGCACACACCTCGTCGTACGCAGCGGCGAACACCGGATAGGACGCGTACAACTCACGCCCCATACCGAGACGTTGCGAACCCTGACCCGAGAACAGGAACCCGACCTTGCCGCCGACGGCACCGGCCGCCGGAACGGCACCGGAGACGATCGACTCCAACCCACCCCGGAGTTCACCGAGTTCCGTCCCCACGACCGCCGCACGGCGCTCCAGCACCGCGCGGGACGTCGCCAGCGAGAACGCCACGTCCTCCGGGCGGACGCCCGCGCCTTCGTCGTCCAGGAAGGACAGCAGCCGGGCCGCCTGCTCCCGCAGCGCCGTATCGCTCTTCGCCGACAGCACCCACGGTACGACCGCACCCGACCCCGGGGTCGGGGCCGGAGCCGGGGGCTCCTCGGCAAGGTCGGGCGCCTGCTCGACGATGACGTGCGCGTTGGTGCCGCTCACGCCGAAGGAGGACACGGCGGCTCGGCGCGGCCCGTCATGCGCGGGCCACTCCACGGCCTCGGTCAGCAGCCGGACATCGCCCGCCGACCAGTCCACATGCGGCGTCGGCTCATCCACATGCAGCGTCTGCGGCAGCACCCCGTGCCGCATCGCCATGACCATCTTGATCACACCACCGACACCCGCTGCCGCCTGCGCATGCCCGATGTTCGACTTCAACGAACCCAGCCACAACGGCCGCTCCCCCGCCCGCTCCCGACCGTACGTCGCGATCAACGCCTGCGCCTCGATCGGATCACCCAACCGCGTCCCCGTACCATGCGCCTCCACCGCATCCACCTGGTCCGACGACACACCGGCATTCGCCAACGCCTGCCGGATCACCCGCTGCTGCGAAGGACCGTTCGGCGCCGTCAGACCATTCGACGCACCGTCCTGATTCACCGCCGTACCCCGAACAACCGCCAACACCCGATGACCATGACGACGAGCATCGGACAACCGCTCCACCAACAGCATGCCCGCACCCTCAGCCCACCCCGTACCATCCGCACCAGCCGCGAACGCCTTGCACCGACCATCCGCCGACAGGCCCCGCTGACGGCTGAACTCCACGAAGACGCTCGGGCCGGCCATGACGGTGACGCCGCCGACCAGGGCCATCGTGCACTCACCGCTGCGCAGCGCCTGAGCCGCAAGGTGCAGCGCCACCAGCGAGGAGGAGCACGCCGTGTCGACCGTGACCGCCGGGCCCTCCAGGCCGAACGTGTACGAGACACGCCCTGAAGCGACGCTGCCCGCACTGCCGTTGACGAGGTAGCCCTCCAGCCCTGCCGGTGAGGTGTGCACGCGGCCGCCGTAGTCGTGGTACATCACCCCGGCGAAGACACCGGTCCTGCTCCCGCGCACCGTCGCCGGATCGATCCCGGCCCGCTCGAACGCCTCCCACGACGTCTCCAGGAGCAAACGCTGCTGCGGGTCCATCGCCAGCGCCTCACGCGGCGAGATCCCGAAGAACTCGGCGTCGAAGTCCGCCGCGTCGCGCAGGAATCCGCCCTCGCGGGTGTAACTCGTGCCCCACTGGTCGGGGTTCGGGTCGTAGAGTTTCTCGACGTCCCAGCCGCGGTCCTCGGGGAAGCCGGACACGGCGTCGCGCCCGGAGCGGACCAGCTGCCACAGGTCTTCGGGCGACCGCACACCACCGGGGTAGCGGCAGGCCATGCCCACGATCGCGATCGGGTCGTCGGCCGTCGCGCCGGACGTCGACCGGGTCGTCGGCACAGTCGCCGCCGCCGCGTCGGTGCCGGCGGCCTCGGCGGTGAGGTAGCGGGCGAGGGCCAGCGGACTCGGGTAGTCGAAGATCAGGGTGGCGGGCAGCCGCATGCCGACGGCCGAGTTGAGCCGGTTGCGCAGTTCGACGGCGGTCAGCGAGTCGAACCCGATGTCCTTGAACGCGTCGTCCGCGCCGACCGATCGGGCACCGGAGTGTCCGAGCACGGCGGCGACCTCACCGCGCACCAGGTCCAGCACCACCTGCTCCCGCTCGGCCACCGGCAACCCGGCCAGCCGCTGCCCCAGCGAGCCCTCCGGCGCGGTCCGCGCCGTACGCCGTACCGGTGTGACCCGTACCAGTCCACGCAGGACCGAGGGCACGGACTGGCCCTGTCCTTCGCGGAACCGGCCCTGTCCATCACGGAAGGCGGACGTGTCGAGGCGGATCGGGGCGACGGCCGCCCGGTCGGTCGCCAGTGCCGCGTCGAACATGCGCAGGCCGTCGGCCGACGGGATCGGGGCGAGGCCCATGCGCTGGATGCGGGTGAGATCGGTGTGGTCGAGGCCGCCGGTCATGGCGCTCTCGCTCTCGCTGTCCTGCGCCCACAGGCCCCAGGCCAGCGAAGTGGCGCGCAGACCCAGGGCTCGGCGGTGCTCGGCGAGGGCGTCGAGGAAGGTGTTGGCGGCGGCGTAGTTGCCCTGTCCCGGCGTGCCGAGGGTGCCCGCCACCGAGGAGAAGAGCACGAACGCGGAGAGTTCGCCGCACAGTTCGGCCGCGAGGTCGTGCAGGTTGAGCGCGGCGTCCACCTTGGGGCGGAACACGGCGTCCAGCCGGTCGGGCGTCAGCGATCCGATGATTCCGTCGTCCAGGACGCCGGCGGTGTGCACGATCGCGGACAGATTCCGCCCCGGTCCGGCCAGGAGCGCGCGGACGGCGTCGCGGTCGGCCACATCGCACGCGGCCCAGGTGACATCGGCGCCCCGCGCGGTCAGCTCGGCGGTGAGTTCGGCTGCGCCGGGCGCGTCCCCGCCCCGGCGGCTGACCAGCAGCAGGCTGCGCACGCCGTGCTCGGCGACCAGGTGCTTGACGAACAGCCCGCCCAGGCCCCCGGACGCACCGGTCAGCAGGACGGTGCCGCTGCCGAGGGCGGGGACCGACGGCTCGGCGTCCGGCGTGGCGGCGCGGACCAGCCTCGGCACCCGGATCTCGCCGTCCGCGCCCAACAGGGCCTGTGGTTCGCCGGACGCGAGCAGGCCGGGCAGCGTCCGGGTGAAATCAGTGGGTTCAGCACCGCTGCCCGGGTCGGCGTCCGCCGAGGTCTCGACCAGCACGACGCGGTCGGGGTTCTCGGTCTGTGCCGAGCGCACCAGTCCGCGGACCGCCGACTGGGCGAGGTCTCCCGTGCGGGTCACCAGCACCAGGCGCGCCGGGCGTTCCTCGGCCAGCCACCACTGGAGCAACTCCAGTACGGCGTAGGTGACTTCGCGGACCCGGGTGGCCAGGTCCGTGGCGGTTCCGGTCGGGCAGGGCACGATCACGGCATCGGCGGTGGCTCCGGCCTCCGCCTCGGCCGCCGTTACGGCCGGTGAGTCGGCGTTCCGAAGGGCGGCGAGATCCTCGTACGGCTCGATCCTCGTGCCGTCCGGCGCGGACGGCAGGCCGATCGGTGTCCACTCCAGTCCGAAGACGGCGTCGTCGCCACCGGAACCGGCGCGCAGCTGGTCGACGGGTACCGGGCGCAGCGTCAGCGAGTCGATCCGTGCGACCGGCTCACCGGTGCCGTCGGCCAGGAGCAGTGACACCGTGGAGGTGCCTGCGCGCGAGACCTTCACGCGCAGGGCAGAGGCACCGGCGGCCGCCAGTCGCACCCCGCTCCAGGCGAACGGGAGCAGCCCGTGGCCGGTTCCGGCGTCGGGCTCCACCGCGCCGAGCCAGACGGTGTGCAGGGCGGCGTCGAACAGCGCGGGGTGCAGGCCGTACGCGCCCGCGTCCATGCCGTCCGCGCCGGGCAGTTCCACCTCGGCGAAGAAGTCGTCCCCGGCGTGCCACGCGGCGCGCAGCCCCTGGAAGACGGGGCCGTAGTCGAGTGCCATAGCGGCGAGGCGGTCGTAGAACCCGTCGACGTCGATCGGCTCGGCGCCCGCGGGCGGCCAGGCGGCGAGGGAACCGTCCATGGGCTCTTCGGTGGCGACGGTCAGCGAGCCGGAGGCGTGCCGGACCCAGGCCCGCGCGGGGTCGTCCTGGTGTGCGGGCGCGTCCCCGTCGTCGGTCCGCGAGTGGACGGTCAGCGACCTGCGGCCCGTGCCGTCGTCGGCGCCGACACGTACCTGGAGGGCGACGCCGCCACGCTCGGGCATGAGCAGCGGTGTCTCCAGCGTCAGCTCTTCCAGCAGGTCGCAGCCCACGGCGTCGGCGGCGGTGACGGCCAGCTCCACGAACGCGGTGCCGGGCAGCAGCACGGTCCCGCTGACGGCGTGGTCCATCAGCCAGGGGTGCGTGTGTGTCGAGAGCCGCCCGGTGAGGAGGTGTCCGTCGCCGTCGGCCAGCGGCACGGCGGCGCCGAGGAGCGGATGACCGGCCGTGCCTTGGCCGACCGCGCTCATGTCGCCGGTGGGGGCGGGGGCGTTGAGCCAGTAGCGCTCGCGCTGGAATGCGTAGGTGGGCAGCTCGACGCGCCGGGCACCGGGGAAGAAGGCGTCCCAGTCCAACTCGACTCCATTGACGTGGAGTTGGGCGTAGGCGGTGATGAGCGCCTGGGGTTCGGGGCGGTCGGCCCGCAGTACGGGGACGGTGACGATGTCGTCCACACAGCCCTGCGCCATACCGCTGAGGACACCACCGGGACCGATCTCCACGAACGTCCCGACACCCAGCTCATCCAGGGTCCGCACACCATCCGCGAAACGAACCGCCTCACGCACATGCCGCACCCAGTACGAGGACGTGTACGGCTCGGCCAGCCGACCCGTGAGATTCGAAACCACCGGAACCCACGGCTCATTGAAGACCAACCCACCGACGACCCCGCCGAACTCCTCCAGCATCGGCTCCATCAACGGCGAATGGAACGCATGACTGACCTTCAACCGGGACGTCTTACGCCCCTGACCGGCGAACAGCTCCGCGACCGCCAGAACCGCATCCTCAACACCCGAAACCACCACCGAACGAGGGCCGTTGACCGCCGCGATACCGACGCCCTCGGTCAGGTGCGGAAGGATCTCGTCCTCGGTGGCCTGTACCGCGACCATCGCACCACCGCCCGGCAGGGCTTGCATGAGCCGGGCACGCGCCGACACCAACTTCGCCGCATCCTCAAGGGACAGCACACCCGCCACATGAGCAGCCGCGATCTCCCCCACCGAATGACCGGCCACATAATCCGGCCGCACACCCCACGACCCCAACAACCGGAACAACGCCACCTCAACGGCGAACAACGCAGGCTGAGTCACGCCCGTCTGATGCAGTGCCTCCGCCTCGACATCCACCTCGATGTCAAGAAGCGCACACACCTCGTCGTACGCAGCGGCGAACACAGGGAACGCGCCGTACAACTCCCGCCCCATACCCAGACGTTGCGAACCCTGACCCGAGAACAGGAACCCGACCTTGCCCGTCGAGTGGGCGCGCCCGGTGACGACGTTCGCCGACGGTTCGCCGGCCGTGAGGGCGGTAAGGGCCGTCCGCAGTTCGGCCGGGTCGGTGCCGATCACGGCGGCGCGGTGCTCCAGTGCCGACCGTGTCGTGGCCGTCGAGAATCCGGCGTCGACGGGCGACACGTCGTCGGTGGCGAAGGCCAGCAGACGCTCCGCCTGGGCGCGCAGCGCCGCTTCGCTCTTCGCCGACAGCACCCACGGCACGGGCACCGGGCGGTGTTCCCGGACCGGCTCGGCCACGGTCGCGGCGGGCGCCTCTTCGAGGATCGTGTGCGCGTTGGTGCCGCCGATGCCGAAGGACGAGACCGCGGCCCGGCGCGGCCCGGTGGTGCCGGGCCATGGCACCGGTTCGGTCAGCAGCCGTACGGTGCCCGCCGACCAGTCGACGTGCCCGGTCGGCTCGTCCACATGGAGTGTCCGGGGCAGCGTGCCGTGCCGCATCGCCAGGACCATCTTGATCACACCGGCGACACCGGCGGCGGCCTGCGTGTGACCGATGTTGGACTTGACCGAGCCCAGCCACACCGGCCGGTCGGCGGAGTGCTCGCGGCCGTATGTGGCGAGCAGTGCCTGCGCCTCGATCGGGTCGCCGAGCTTCGTCCCCGTACCGTGTGCCTCCACGGCGTCCACATCGGCCGGGGTGAGCCCGGCGGACGCCAGGGCCTGCCGGATCACCCGCTGCTGGGAGGGGCCGTTGGGTGCCGTGAGTCCGTTCGACGCGCCGTCCTGGTTCACCGCGCTGCCCCGGACCACCGCCAGCACCTGGTGACCGTGGCGCCGGGCGTCGGAGAGCCGCTCCACCAGCAGCAGGCCGACGCCCTCGCCCCAGCCGGTGCCGTCGGCACCGGCGGCGAACGCCTTGCAGCGGCCGTCCGGCGACAGTCCGCGCTGGCGGCTGAACTCCACGAACAGGTCCGGCGTGGTCATCACGGTGACGCCCCCGACCAGGGCCATGGAGCACTCGCCGCTCCGCAGCGCCTGGGCCGCGAGGTGCAGCGCGACCAGGGACGACGAGCACGCCGTGTCCACCGTGACCGCCGGGCCCTCAAGTCCGAACGTGTAGGAGATGCGGCCGGAGACGACCGAGGCAGCCTTGCCGGTGAGGGCGTACCCCTCGATCTCCTCGGGCGCGTTGCGCAGCCCGTTGGCGTAGTCCTGGCCGTTGGTGCCGATGAACACACCGGTGCGGCTGGCGCGGACGGAGGCGGGGGCGATCCCGGCGCGCTCGAAGGCCTCCCACGCGGTCTCCAGCAGCAGCCGCTGCTGGGGGTCCATGGCCAGCGCCTCGCGCGGCGAGATCCCGAACAGACCGGCGTCGAAGCGGTCGGCGCCCTCGATGAAGCCGCCCTCGCGGGTGTACGTCGTGCCGGGCCGCTCGGGGTCGGGGTCGTAGATCGCGTCGAGGTCCCAGCCGCGGTCGGTGGGGAAGCCGGACATGGCGTCCAGGCCGGAGCCGAGCAGCTCCCACAGGTCCTCCGGCGTGTCGACGCCGCCGGGGAAGCGGCAGCTCATGCTGACGATCGCGAGCGGCTCGTCGGCCGCGACGGCGGTCACCGCCTGCGGGGCGGGTGTCTCCGTGCCGTGGCCGCCGAGGAGTTCGTCGCCCAGGTGGCGGGCGAGGGCGGTCGGCGTCGGGTGGTCGAAGACCAGGGTGGCGGGCAGTTTGAGACCGGTGGCCGTGCTCAGCCGGTGCCGCAGTTCGACGGCGGTGAGCGAGTCGAAGCCGGTCTCGCGGAACGTACGGTCCGCGTCGAACGTGCCCTTGTTCGTGTGCCCGAGGACCATGGCGGCCTGCTCGCGCACCAGGTCGAGCAGGATCCGTGCCCGTTCCCCCGGCACGGCGTCGAGAAGGCGCTGCCCGAGCGCGGAGGCGGGCGCCTCGGTGCTCCGCGCGGCGCGGGCGCGGCCTTCGAGGGCCTCGCGGGCCTCGGGTACGCCGGACAGCAGCGGGCAGGGGCGGGTGCCGGCGAAGGCCGGGACGAAGCGGTCCCAGTCCACGTCCGCGATGGTCACGGAGGTCTCGCCGCGGGTCAGCGCGGCATGCAGTGCGGAGATCGCGGGGAGCGCCGCGATCGGCCGTACGCCGCGCCGCCGCAGGTGGTCACCGGCGGCGCCGTCGGCCATGCCGCCGTCCGCCCAGGGGCCCCAGGCGACGGCCAGCGCGGGCAGTCCCTGGGCCCGGCGCTGTTCGGCCAGGGCGTCGAGGAAGGCGTTCGCGGCGCCGTAGGCGCCCTGGCCGCCGTTGCCCCAGACACCCGTCATCGAGGAGAAGAGCACGAAGGCGTCGAGGTCCTCGCGGTCCCGGGTCAGCTCGTGCAGGTGGAGTGCCGCGTCGGCCTTGGGGCGCAGTACGCCGTCGAGGCGCTCGGGGGTGAGCGAGTCGATCAGGCCGTCGTCCAGTACGCCCGCCGTGTGCACCACGGCGTTCACGGTGTGCCGGGCGAACAGTTCGGCGAGGTCGTCGCGGTCCGCGGCGTCGCATGCGGCGACGGTGACCCGAGCGCCCAACTCCGTCAGCTCCGCCGTGAGTTCGGCGGCGCCCGGAGCCTCGGGTCCGCGGCGGCTGATCAGCACCAGGTGCTCGGCCCCGGCTCCGGCGAGCCAGCGGGCCACGTGTCCGCCGAGCGCGCCCGTACCGCCGGTCACGAGCACGGTGCCGCGCGGCGACCAGGTCGCGTCCGCCGGTGCCGCGCTCCGTGCCGCGCGCACGAGGCGGCGTACCGACACACCGGAGGGGCGTACGGCGAGCTGGTCCTCGTCGGTCTGGTCCAGCAGACCGGCCAGGCGCGCCAGCGCGCGGGGGTCGGGTTCGGCGGGCAGGTCGACGAGGCCGCCCCAGCGCTGCGGCTGTTCCAGGGCGACGATCCTGCCCAGGCCCCAGAGCCGTGCGGCGGCGGGGTCGGTCAGCGGGTCCGCCGGGCCGGTCGACACCGCGCCGCTGGTCAGGCACCAGAGCGGGGCCTCGATTCCGGCGTCGCCGAGGGCCTGGACGAGCAGCACGAGCCGCTGGAGGGCGGCCGTCCCCGTGTCTGCTGTCCCCGTGTCTGCCGTCCCCGTGTCTGCCGGTGCCGGTGCCGCCGCGAACAGGACGCCGTCAGCCTGCTCGTGTCCGGCCTCGGTCAGGGATCGGGCGAGCGTGTCGCGGTCGGTGTCCTCGGCCACGGTGAACGGTACGAGGGTGACGCCGAGTTCCGTGAGCCCCGCGCGAATCGCCTCGGTCCACGCGGTCTCCTCGGGGACCACGTACAGCCAGGTCCCCGACGAAGCGGCTCCCGCCGGGTCGCCGAGCGGCTGCCAGGTGATCCGGTAGCGCCAGCCGTCGGCGGCGGACTGCTCACGCCGCTGCCGACGCCAGGCGGACAACTTGGGTGCGACCGTGTCCAGTTCGGCGGCCTCCAGCCCCAGGAGCGCGCCGAGCGACGCCCGGTCCTCGCTCTCGACGGAGTCCCAGAACTCGGCGTCCGACGCCTCCTGGAGGCCACCGGTCGCCGTCCGGGGTACGTCGAGCCAGTAGCGCTCGCGCTGGAACGCGTAGGTGGGCAGGTCGACGCGCCGGGCGCCCGGGAAAAAGGCACGCCAGTCAACTACGGTACCGCCGACGTGCAGTTCGGCGAGCGCGGCGACGACGGCCCGGGGTTCGGGGCGGTCGGCCCGCAGTACGGGGACGGTGACGATGTCGTCCACACAGCCCTGCGCCATACCGCTGAGGACACCACCGGGACCGATCTCCACGAACGTCCCTACACCCAGCTCATGCAGGGTCCGCACACCATCCGCGAAACGAACCGCCTCACGCACATGCCGCACCCAGTACGAGGACGTGTACGGCTCGGCCAACCGACCCGTGAGATTCGAAACCACCGGAATCCACGGCTCATTGAAAACCAACCCACCGACGACCCCGCCGAACTCCTCCAGCATCGGCTCCATCAACGGCGAATGGAACGCATGACTGACCTTCAACCGAGACGTCTTACGCCCCTGACCGGCGAACACCCCCGCGACCGCCAGAACCTCGGCCTCAGCACCGGAAACCACCACCGAACGCGGGCCGTTGATCGCCGCGATACCGACGCCCTCGGCCAGGTGCGGGAGGATCTCATCCTCGGTGGCCTGTACGGCGACCATCGCACCACCGCCCGGCAGGGCTTGCATGAGCCGGGCACGGGCCGACACCAGCTTGGCCGCGTCCTCAAGGGACAGCACACCCGCCACATGCGCGGCAGCGATCTCCCCCACCGAATGACCGGCCACATAATCCGGCCGCACGCCCCATGACTCCAACAACCGGAACAACGCCACCTCAACGGCGAACAACGCAGGCTGAGTCATGCCCGTCTGATGCAGTGCCTCCGCATCGACATCCACCTCGATGTCAAGAAGCGCACACACCTCGTCGTACGCCGCAGCGAACACCGGATAGGACGCGTACAACTCGCGGCCCATGCCCACCCGTTGCGAACCCTGACCCGAGAACAGGAACCCGACCTTGCCGCCGACGGCACCGGCCGCCGGAACGGCACCGGAGACGATCGACTGCAACTCACCCCGGAGTTCACCGAGTTCCGCCCCCACGACCGCCGCACGGCGCTCCAGCACCGCGCGGGACGTCGCCAGTGAGAACGCCACGTCCTCCGGGCGGACGCCCACGCCTTCGTCGTCCAGGAAGGAGTCCAGGAAGGACAGCAGCCGGGCCGCCTGCTCCCGCAGCGCCGTATCGCTCTTCGCCGACAGCACCCACGGTACGACCACGCCCGACCCCGGAGTCGGGGCCGGAGCCGGGGGCTCCTCGGCAAGGTCGGGCGCCTGCTCGACGATGACGTGCGCGTTGGTGCCGCTGATGCCGAAGGAGGACACCGCCGCCCGGCGCGGCGGGCCGCCCGCGGGCCACTCCACCGCCTCGGTCAGCAGTCGTACCTCGCTCGCCGACCAGTCCACGTGCGGGGTCGGCTCGTCCACGTGCAGCGTGCGCGGCAGGAGGCCGTGGCGCATCGCCATGACCATCTTGATCACACCGGCCACACCGGCGGCGGCCTGGGTGTGGCCGATGTTCGACTTCAGCGAGCCGAGCCACAACGGCCGCTCCTGCGACCGTTCTTGACCGTACGTGGCGATGAGGGCTTCCGCCTCGATCGGGTCGCCGAGCTTCGTCCCCGTGCCGTGCGCCTCCACGGCGTCGACGTCGGCGGGCGCGAGTCCGGCGGCCGCCAGGGCCTGGCGGATGACACGCTGCTGGGAGGGGCCGTTGGGTGCCGTGAGTCCGTTCGACGCGCCGTCCTGGTTGACGGCGCTGCCCCGGACGACGGCGAGCACCTGGTGGCCGTTGCGACGGGCGTCGGAGAGCCGCTCCACCAGGAGCATGCCGACGCCCTCGGCCCAGCCCGTGCCGTCCGCGCCGGCCGCGAACGCCTTGCAGCGGCCGTCCGCCGACAGGCCGCCCTGGCGGCTGAACTCCACGAACATGCCGGGCGTGGACATCACCGTGACGCCACCGGCCAGGGCCATCGTGCACTCGCCGCCGCGCAGCGACTGGACGGCCAGGTGCAGGGCGACCAGGGACGAGGAGCAGGCCGTGTCCACCGTGACGGCGGGGCCTTCGAGGCCGAACGAGTAGGCCACCCGGCCCGAGGCGACACTCGTCGTCGTGCCGGTCAGCAGGTAGCCCCCGGCTTCGTCGACGGGCTCGTGCAGCCGGGGGCCGTAGTCTTGTGCCGTCGCGCCGATGAACACGCCCGCCCGGCTGCCGCGCAGGGTGGCCGGGTCGATGCCGGCCCGTTCGAAGGCCTCCCAGGCGGTCTCCAGGACCAGCCGCTGCTGGGGGTCGATCGCGGCGGCCTCGCGCGGGCTGATGCCGAAGAAGGCGGCGTCGAAGTCGGCCGCCCCGCGCAGGAAGCCGCCGTGCCGCGTCGAGGACTTGCCGGGGGTGCCGGGCTCCGGGTCCCAGAGCGTCTCGATGTCCCAGCCGCGATCCGTCGGGAACCCGGAGACGGCGTCGCCACCGGAGGCGAGCAGCCGCCACAGCTCCTCCGGGGAGCTGATGCCGCCGGGCAGTCGGCAGCTCATGGCCACGATCGCGATCGGCTCGTCGGGGTCGTCCGCCGTCACGGGCGTACGGTCCGCCGTGTCCGCGGCGCCCAGGGAGCGGGCGGCGAGGTGGCGGGCGAGCGCGGCCGGGGTGGGGTGGTCGAACAGCAGTCCGCTGGGCAGGCGCAGGCCGGTGGCGGCGCCGAGCTGGTTGCACAGCTCCACCGAGCTGAGCGAGTCGAAGCCGAGGTCCTTGAAGGTCCACTCGCTCTCGACCTGACGGGCCTCGGCGTGGCCGAGTACGGCGGCGACATGGGCGCGGACCAGGTCGAGCGCGGCCTCTTCGCGCGCGGACTCGGGCAGTCCGGCGAGCCGTCGGCCGAGGGCGCCGACCGGCGCGGTGTCGGTTTCCGCGACAGCGTCGGTCTGTGGGTCTGCCGGGGCCCGATCGGTGGTGGTGCCGGCGATGAGTGGGGTGGTGGCGCCGTCCAGCCAGTACCGCTGCCGTTCGAACGCGTAGGTGGGGAGCGCGACCTTGCGGTGGGTGCGTCCACCGTCGCCGAACAGGGCGTCCCAGTCCGGCTCCAGGCCGTGGACGTGCAGTGCGGCGACGGCGGTCAGCAGGGCGGAGGTCTCGGGGCGGCGGCCGCGCAGGGCGGGGACGAACAGGGCCTCGTCGTCGGCCCCCGCGCGGGCCATGGAGGTGAGGACGCCGCCGGGGCCGAGTTCGAGGTAGGTCCGCACACCCTGCTCGTCGAGGCGGGCGACGCCGTCGGCGAAGCGGACCGCCTCGCGCACATGGCGGACCCAGTACGCGGCGTCGCACCCCTCGTACGCCGCGCGTTCCTCGGCGAGCCGACCCGTCACATTGGACACGATCGGGATGCGCGGGGCGTGGAAGGTCAGTCCCTCGGCCACCTCGCGGAACTCCGCCAGCATGGGTTCCATGTGCGGGGAGTGGAAGGCGTGGCTGACCCGCAGTCGGCTGGTCTTGCGGCCGAGGGCGGCGAAGGCGTCGGCGATCTCGGTGGCGAGGTCGTCGTCGCCGGAGACGACGACGGAGTCGGGGCCGTTCAGCGCGGCGACGCTGACGCGGTCGGTGTGCGCGCCGATGCGGTCGTGGACCTCGTCCTCGGTGGCCTGGACGGCGATCATGGCGCCACCGGCGGGCAGCGCCTGCATCAGACGGCCGCGTGCGGCCACGAGGGTGCAGGCGTCGGCGAGCGAGAGGACACCGGCCACGTGCGCGGCGGCGAGTTCGCCGATGGAGTGGCCCATGAGCACGTCGGGGGTGACGCCCCAGCTCTCCAGCGCCCGGAACAGGGCGACTTCGAGGGCGAACAGCGAGGTCTGGGTGTAGAGGGTCCGGTCGAGTTCGGCGGCTTCCCCGGTGCCTTCGGCGGCGAACATGATCTCGCGCAGCGGCCTCGGCAGCAGCGGGTCGAGGTGGGCGCACACGTCGTCCAGCGCGGTGGCGAACGCCGGTACGGACTCGGCCAGTTCGCGGCCCATACCGGCGCGCTGGCTGCCCTGGCCCGGGAAGAGGAAGGCGAGTTCGCCGCGCGGTGCCGTACGGCCCGTGGTCAGTGCCGCGTCGATGCCGTCGGTGGACAGCGCGCGCAGGGCGCGCAGGAAGTCGTCCCGGTTCTCGCCGACGACGACGGCCCGGTGTTCGAAGGCGGTACGGCCGGTGGCCAGCGCCCGGCCGACAGCGGGCAGGGCCAGTGCGGGGTGCGCCTCGGCGTGGGCCAGCAGGGCGGCGGCCTGGCCGCGCAGCGCGGACGCGGTCTTGGCGGACAGCGGCCAGCAGGTCGCGGCCGTACCCGGGCCGGATTCCCCGGTGCCCGGGACCGCGCGATCCGCTCCCGTGCTGTCCCGCGCCGCCGGGTCCGCCGTCTCCCGGTGTTCCGCCAGCACGATGTGGCAGTTGGTGCCGCCCATGCCGAACGAGCTGACTCCGGCGAGCAGCGGGCGCCCGTCCTCGGCGGCCCACGCGCTGTGCTCGTTCTGCACACGGAGGTTCAGCCGGTCCAGCGGGATCGCCGGGTTCGGCGTCTCGAAGTTGAGGCTGGCGGGCAGTTCGCGGTGGTGGAGCGCGAGGGCCGCCTTGAGCAGGCCGGTGATGCCGGCGGCGCCCTCCAGGTGGCCGACGTTGGTCTTGGCCGAGCCGACCCGCAGCGGGTTGCCGGGCGCGCGTCCCGTGCCCAGCACCGCGCCGAGCGCGGCCGCCTCGACGGGGTCGCCGACCTTGGTGCCGGTGCCGTGCAACTCGACGTAGCCGATGTGCGCGGGGTCGATCCCGGCGCGCTCGCAGGCGAGCCTGAGCACCTGTTCCTGTCCGGACCGCAGGGGCACGGTCAGTCCGTCGCCGCCGCCGTCGTTGTTGACGGCGCTGCCCCGGATCACGCAGTAGACGGGGTCACCGTCCGCGACGGCCCGGGCGAGGGGTTTGAGGACGACGATGCCGCCGCCCTCGCCGCGGACGTAGCCGTTGGCGCGGGCGTCGAAGGTGAAGCAGCGGCCGTCTGGGGACAGCCCGCCGAACTTGGCGGCGCCCAGGGTGCTTTCGGGCACGATGTTGAGGTTGACGCCACCGGCGAGGGCGATCGTCGACTCGCCCTTGCGCAGGCTCTCGCAGGCCAGGTGGACCGAGACCAGGGACGAGGACTGGCCGGAGTCCACGGTCAGACTGGGGCCGTTGAGGCCGAGGAAGTACGAGACCCGGTTGGCGATGATGCTGCGGTGCAGGCCGGTGACGGTGTGCGGGGAGATGGCCGTGAGCCCGGAGCGGTGGTGCAGGGTCGCGTAGTCGTCCCAGATGGCGCCGACGAAGACTCCGGTGCGGGTGGAGCGCAGTGTCCCGGGGCGTACGTGCGCGTCCTCCAGCGCCTCCCAGGCCAGCTCCAGAACGAGCCGCTGCTGCGGGTCCATCGCGGCGGCTTCCTTCGGGGAGAGCCCGAAGAACCGGGCGTCGAAGTGGCCGACCCGGTCGAGGAACCCGCCCCGGCGGATGTCGGTCCGCCCGGGCTCGGACGGGTCGGCGTCGGCCACCGCGGCCCCGTCCCACCGGTCCGCGGGTACGTCGGTGATCGCGTCCGTGCCCTCGCTGAGCAGCCGCCAGAAGGCCGCCGGGTCGGCGGCGCCCGGCAGCCGGCACGCCAGGCCGATGACGGCGACGTCACCGGCCGAATCCGCCGATGCCGAACCGGCCCGATTCCCCGTCCCGTTGCGCTCGGACTCGACCATTTGCACTCCACCCGCCCACACAGAGAACGAAAAGGCACCGCACGGTGGCGGCCACGGCACTGGTGATCGGTAGGTCCGGGGCGGCAACGGATTGCGGTGTGGCCCCAGTTTCGGCCCCGGGGCGGCGCCCCGCCGCTGTGGCGGATCAGTTTTAGGGGAATCCCCAAGGGTGGAATCGAGGCGGCCGGAAATCTCTAAGGAGAACCCTAGGGGCGGTCGTGAGACAACTGCACGTCATACAGCCTTCCCCAGTTCTCCTCCGATGACGAGGTCCGAGGATTTTCATGGTGCATTCGCAAGCTGCCGAGAATCCCTCGGCCCAGCCTTTTCCCACGGCGCGCCCCGAGGGTTGTCCTTTCGACCCGCCCGCTCCCTTCGCGCGGGCACGCGCCGAATGCCCGATGACCCCGCTGCGGTACCCCGACGGACACGTCGGTCAGCTGGTCACCGGTCTGGAGACCGCGCGTTCCGTGCTGGCGGACACCCGGTTCAGCTCGCTGCCCGCCGGGAAGCGCTCGCCGGTGAAGGTGCCCGGCTCGGAGCTGAGCACCGACGCACTGCCCGCGGGGATGTTCGTCAATATGGACCCGCCCGAGCACACCCGCTACCGCCGGCTGCTCAGCAAGCACTTCACCATCCGGCGGGTACGGGAACTCCGCCCGCGCATACAGGAGTTGACGGACCGCCTGCTGGACGAGATGGCGGGCGCGAGCGGTCCCGTCGATCTCGTCCAGTCCTTCGCCAAGCCGCTGCCCACCCTGGTCACCTCGGAACTGCTCGGCCTGCCGGAGGCGGACCGCGCGGAGTTCGGGCGCCATGTCGACGTGCTCTTCAGCCTCTCCACCAGCGGCGAGGAGATGCAGCAGTCGATGGCGGTCCTCGGCGGCATGCTGCACGCCCTGATCGCGGCCGCGCGCAAGGACGCGGGCCCGGACATCCTGGGCAGGCTCACCGTGGAGACGGACCTGACCGACGAGGAGCTGCTCGGGATCACGATCGTTCTGCTGATCGCCGGTCTTGAGACCACCACCAACATGCTGGCGCTGGGCACCTACGCCCTGCTGCGCCACCCCGGGCAGCTGGCCGCGCTGCGCGCCGACTGGTCGCTGATGGACGACGCCGTCGAGGAGCTGCTGCGCTACCTCAGCGTGGTGCAGATCGGACCGATCCGCGTGGCCGCCGAGGACTTCGAGTTCGAGGGGCGGCCGATCCGCGCGGGCCAGGTCGTCACGGTGTCGCTGCCCGCGGCCAACCGTGACCCGCTGGGCTTCGAGGACCCCGACACCTTCGACATCCGCCGCGGCCCGTCCCGGCACATGGCCTTCGGCAACGGCCCCCACCAGTGCATGGGGCACCATCTGGCCCGGCTCGAACTCGCCATCGGCTACGAGTCGTTGCTGCGCCGCTTCCCCCGCCTGGAGCTTGCGGTGCCGCCCCAGGAGATCGGCACCCGGGAGATGATGGTGACGTACGGCGTCCTCGAACTGCCGGTGCGCTGGTGAGGGGTGGACCGGTGACACGGATCGAGATCGAGATGGACCTCTGCTGCGGCGCGGGAGCCTGCGTCCTCGCCGCCCCGGCCGTCTTCGACCAGAACGACGACGACGGCACGGTGATCCTCCTGGACGCCACTCCCCCGGCCGACCAGCGGGAGGCCGCGCAGGAGGCGGCGGCGCGGTGTCCGACGTCGGCGATCAGGGTCGTATGACCATGCGGCCGAGCCACCGGCGGAGGACTCACCCTTCAGCGTCTCCGAACTGACCTGCCGTAACCGGGCCGTCCCGCAATGGATTTGACGACCCACGCCCGTTGCCGGTAGTCGTCGATGCGGACAGCACCGGGACATCGGATACGGCGTGGGGCGTCGGCTGCCGTACGGGGGAGGGCATCATGAGTGCTTGGGGCTGGGTACTTCTGCTCGCTCTGGCCGCCGCAGCCGCGGTCGGCAGGCAGCTCTACCTCTATCCGGGTGGCTGGAGATTCGCCTTCGCCCCGGAGTACGGCGCGGCGCGCCGGGATCTCGACCGTGCGCGCAGCGCCCTGGGCGGCCTGGAACGTACCGCGCGGAAGGAGCTGGCCGGTGCGCGCGGCGCTGTCGACACCGCTGCCGCCGCTCACCGGCGCCGGGTGCGCGACGCCGAGGAGCGCGTCGCCCGGCTGAGCGACCCCGGCCGCGGGGGCTACCGCGACGAACTCGGCACCCTGTCCCTCTACGAACACGTTCTCGTCGTCTCGACCGACGATTTCAGCGGAGATCTGCCCCTGCACGAAATCGCCGTCCGCTCCGACCACACCAGTACGGCCGGTCACCTCTACCTGGTCGGCCCGGACGGGCGTCAGCATCTGGTGACCTACGCTACGGCCGACGTCGCGGAGGAACAGGTCCGCACGTTCGTCGTCGACGTCCACAACGCCATCGCCGCCGCCAAGTCGTTCCAGCGGGACCGGCCCGCCCGGCTCCGGCAGGCGAAGGCCGATCTGCACCAGGCGGCGAACGACACTTCCGCACAACAGGACGCCCAGCTGCGCCTCGAAGAGGTCACCGCCCGGCAGAGCGGTGACCTCCGTATCCCCGCGGCACGCAAGGATCTCGCCGCCGCTCACGACCGCTGGCAGGAACTCACCGGGCACCGCCCCTCCTGACCGGCCGCTGCGGACTTCCTGCCCGCCGGTGCGTCCGCTCGGGGAAGTACGTCAGCTCACCGGAAGAGAATCGCGCACCGGGGAGTGCCTGTGGCGGCGCGCCGGCCGCTCGGGTGCCGCCGCCGCGTCCATGCCCAGGGCTCCCGGCAGATCGTGTCCTACCTGGCCGGGAGCGGGTCGATGGGCGAGAGCCGGTATCCGTCCTGGTGGAGGACCACATGACCGGCCGTGGGCGGGGCGAAATGGGTGCCCAGGAGGAGGGTGTCCGAGTCGGCGAGGGAGGCGAGCAGCGTCCGGCGGGTGGCCTCGGACCGGCCCGGGTCGATGTCGACGCAGGCGCCTATGGCGGGGTGGGCGAACTGGACGGGGTGGTGGATGCAGTCACCGGTGATCAGAGCCGTCCGGCCGTGGCTGGTCAGCTCGACGGCCATGTGTCCCGGGGTGTGTCCAGGGGTGGGCAGCAGACGCAGGCCCGGGGCGATGTCGGCACCTCCGGCGGGGACGTCGACGAGGTCGAGCAGCCCTGCCTCCTCCACCGGGATCACGGAGTCCCGGAACATCTGCGCGCGGGCCTCCTCCATGTCGTACCCGGCCCAGAACTCCCGCTCGGTACGTGAGGTCAGGTAGCGGGCGTTCGGGAAGGTCGGCACCCAGCGGCCGTCCGTCTTCCGGGTGTTCCAGCCGACGTGGTCGGCGTGCAGGTGGGTGAGGATCACCAGGTCGACCGAGTCCGGGGGGAATCCGGCGGCGGTGAGATCGCGCAGGTAGTCGGTGTCCAGGTCGTGCCAGGCGGGGTTGGCCCGTTCCTTGCCGTTGCCGATGCCGGTGTCGACCAGGATGCGCCGGCCGCCGAGGGTGAACGCGAAGGTGTGGCTGTCCAGGCGCAGGGTGCCCTCGCCGTCGGCGAAGTGGGGGCGCAGCCAGTCCTGCGCGGCGACGAGGTCCGGGGTGGCGTCGGGCAGCAGCCAGGATCCGGTCGCGGCCGGTAGGCGGACCTCGTCGACGCGGTGGACGGTGACGTCACCCACGGTCCAGGAGGGGGCGGGGGTCGGGGTGGGTGCGGGGGCGGGGGGCGGCGTAGTACTCATGATCCTTCTGTTCTTCGGGGCCCGCAGCGGCTCGGCGAGTCGGCACGAGTCGACGCGAGCCGACGCGAACCGACGACTAAAAGCTATTGGTTTGCTTTAAAGCAACGTAGCCCCTACGGTGAGCTAACGCAAACGCTTAGCTTTTAGCGCCGAGGGGAAAACCCATGCCCGACACAGAACTCACCCCGCCCGAAGCAGCCCGCTGGGCCGCACGCGCCGGGCTCCCGCTGCCCGCCGACCGGCACGCCGCGGTCGCGGCCACCGCCGACCACATCCACTCCGTGGTCTCGCTCCTGCGCGAGCTGGACTTCGGCGAGACCGTGCCCGCCGCCGCCTACCGAGCGGGACAGGAGGCGCACGATGCGACCGTATGAACTGCCCCTGACGGCGGCCGCCGAAGCGATCCGGACCCGGCAGCTGTCCCCCGTCGAGCTGGCGGACTCGGTCCTGGAGCGCATCGAGCGGATGGAGCCGCACCTCCAGGCGTACGTCACCGTCGCCGCCGAGCGCACCCGCGAGGCCGCCCGTGAAGCGGAACGCGACATCGTGGCAGGGCGCCGCCGCGGCCCGCTGCACGGCATCCCCATGGGCGTCAAAGATCTGATCGACGTCGCGGGTACGGCGACAAGCGCCAGTTCCCGGGTCCGCGCCGACCACCGCGCGCGGGGCGACAGCACGGTCGTCGCGCGCCTGGCGGCGGCCGGTGCGGTCCTGCTGGGCAAGACCCAGACGCACGAGTTCGCCTACGGCCTGACCACCCCGCAGACCCACAACGCCTGGGACACCGGGCGGGTCGCGGGCGGCTCCAGCGGCGGATCCGCGGTCGCCGTCGCCGCCGGAATGGCCACCTTCGCCCTGGGCACCGACACCGGCGGATCCATCAGGGTGCCCTCCGCGCTCAACGGGGTGGTCGGTCTCAAGCCGACCTACGGCCTGCTGCCGCGCCACGGCGTCACGTCCCTGTCGTGGTCACTGGACCACGTCGGCCCGATCACCCGCACCGTCGAGGACGCGGCCCTGGTCCTGACCGCCCTGGCCGGGCACGACCCCCGCGACCCCGCCTCCTTGCCCGCACCCACCGCGGACTACCGGCCGGACGCGGGCACGGATCTGACGGGACTGCGGGTCGGCGTGCCGCGCAACTACTACTTCGACCATGTCGACCCCGAGGTCGAAGGCGCTGTCCGGCACGCCGTCGACCAGCTCCAGGCCCTCGGCGCACGCCTGGTCGAGGTCGAGATCCCCATGACCCGCTACATCCAGGCCACCCAGTGGGGTCTGATGGTGCCCGAGGCCACCGCCTACCACGAGGCCACCCTGCGTACGGTCCCGGAGCTCTACCAGGCCGACGTCCGCATCCTGCTCGAGGCCGGCGAGCTGATGTCCGCCGGGGACTATCTGCGCGCTCAGCGTTCCCGCACCCTCATGCGGCAGGAATGGGCCCGCGTGTTGCGGGACGTCGACGTCATCGCCGCCCCCACCGTCCCGGCGACCGCCGTCAGAGCCGGTCAGGAGACCATCACCTGGGCCGACGGCACCGTCGAGGGTGTCTCCGACGCCTATGTACGACTGTCGTCCCCGGCCAACATCACCGGGATACCGTCCCTGTCCGTACCGGTCGGCCAGGACACCGCGGGGCTGCCGATCGGCATGCAGCTGCTCGGGCGGCCACTCCAGGAGAGCGTGCTCCTGCGGGTCGGCCACGCCTACGAGCAGACCCGGCCCGCCCGTGCCCTCGCGCGAGTCGCGTAATCAAGGGACGTGGTGGTGCGGGCACTTCACGGAAAGTACCCGCGCGGGGGCGGTTCCTGAGCGGACAGAGCGATGGGACCGCCCGCCCTTCTCGCTCTAAAGTAGGTGTCATGAGCAGGCAGATGGTTCGCCCCGGGGGACGGAGCGCCCGGGTCCAGGCATCGGTGCACACGGCCGTGCGTGAACTCGCCTCGGAGGTGGGCCGCGACGCCCTGACGGTGCCGATGATCGCCCAGCGTGCGGGCGTGACACCATCGACGATCTACCGCCGCTGGGGCGATCTCCAGGAGCTGCTGTCGGACGTGGCGGTCGAACGGCTGCGGCCCGAGACCACGCCCGGGGATCACGGCACCCTGTCCCGCGATCTCACGACCTGGGCCGAGCAGTTCCTCGACGAGATGTCCTCCCCCGCCGGTCGCGCCTACATCCGCGACGCGCTCCTCGGCGACCCGGACGGCGGCAACGCCGGTCAGTGCTCCGCCTACGCCGCGGAACAGATCGACGTGATCCTCACCCGCGCGTCCGGACGCGGGGAGCGGGGGCCCGACGTCGAGACGGTCATCGACCATGTCGTCGCCCCGCTGATGTACCGCATCCTCTTCCGCCCGGACGGACTCGACGCCGCCCACGCGCGTCGGCTCGTGACAGCGGTCCTCGCCCCGACCGGCCACTGACCGCCGGTCGCCCCGGTCGCCCCGGTCGCCCCGGTCGCCGAGACGATCTCTTGGCCGGGGAAGTCGCCCCGCCGCCCGGCGGTGATCACGACGGACAAGGGCTTCTGCCCCTGCTCGACCGCAAGGTGGAGTTCGCCGGTCAGCCCACCCCGGGAAGGTCCGAGGCCGTGGTCGGCCGGTTCGACGAAGGTCCCGCCGGGCGGTTCCTTCTGGGGGTTACCTATCGGAAGTGGCTTGAGAGGCTGTTGGTTCGTCAGTCCCGAGACGGGGCAGCGAGCCAGCGGTCGTCCTGGAACTCGGCTGGCACTTCGTCCTCCCCCGGATCGATCCCACGGCGTTCCAGTTCGTCGAACCATCGATCCCGCTGTGATTCGGGGAGGCGTCGTCCGCACCAGGGGCAGAAGCCGATGGTGATACTCGATGTGCCGCCGTCGTGGATGATCAGCCCGTACTCCTGGAACGTGGCACTGAACTTGATCAGCACGTCCGGACAGGCGAAGGGGTCGTCGTGCTGGTCGCAGGGCACGTTCACGCGGCGGCTCATCGCCTCGCAGCAGTGGTTGGTCATGACCTCGGTTTCTCGTTCATCGGCAATGTGCCCAGAAGTAGATCACGGTCTGTGATGATCACCCGGTGGCGCGTGGAGATCTGACAGACATGCGGTGGACCCGACTGGAGCTGTTGTTGCCCAGGGGCAAGAAGCCGGGACGTCCGTCGCTATGGACCAGGCGGCAGCTGGTCGACGGCATACGGTTTCGTACCCGCACCGGTGTCCCGTGGCGGGACGTGCCGGAGCGGTACGGGCCCTGGGCGCGGGTGTACGACCTGTTCCGGCGCTGGCAGCGGGACGGCACGTGGCAGCGGATCTTCGCCGCTTTGCAGGCCCAAGCCGACGCCGAGGAGCTCATCACTTGGGACCTCAACATCGACTCCACCGTGTGCCGGGCCCACCAGCACGCCGCCGGGGCGCGGAAAAAGGGGATCTGCAGGTCGAGCCGCCTGGCGGGGTCACCATCGAGCCGGACGACCACGGCCTCGGACGCTCGCGCGGCGGCCTGACCACCAAGCTGCACCTGGCCGTCGAGCAGGGGCAGAAGCCCATGGCGATCGTGATCACCGCCGGGCAGCGCGGCGACTCCCCGCAGTTCGAGCCCGTGCTGAAGAAGGTCCGCGTCGCCCGTCTGGGTTCGGGGCGTCCGCGGACCCGGCCCGACCGGGTCTGCGCCGACAAGGCATACGCGTCCCGCAAGAACCGCGCCTACCTGCGACGCCGCGGTATCCGCTGCACCATCCCGGACAAGGTCGACCAAGCTCGCAACCGCAAGAAGCTTGGCTCTCGCGGTGGCCGGCCGCCGAAGTTCGACGCCGAGGACTACAAGGCTCGGCACGCGGTTAAGCGTCATCGGGCCGTGGCCACGCGCTACGACAAACTCGCTGTCCGCTATGAGGCGACCGTCCTCGTCGCTGCCATCGGCGAGTGGCTATGAGCCTCGGTCACACGGCGGGATCCACGTTCCTTGCCGTCGGCAGATCACTGCCGCTCGTAGCCGTAGGCAGGGCCAAGGGCGCTGACAAGCATGGCCGTACACCGGCCATCCCGCCGGCGCCGTACGCGCGGATGGGCCAAAGCTCGCCCTCCACCGTTCGCGGCGCGGGCGCCCGCGCCGTCCCACGCCTGCCGACTCCCGCCCGTACTGCAGCCGCAGTACGCCAACAGCACGGACCGTCCCTGGCCGGCCGGGCCCATCCTCCAGCCCGTCGCTCAGGCGGCGTGCGCTTCGCCGAAGGCCGGGAGCTGCCAGTCGCCGCCGCGGTCCGTCCTCGACATGCGGGCGACCACGTCGGGGATGTGCAGGAAGCAGGCCAGCGCGGTGACGCTCTGGAAGGCGCTGATGGCGTGCTTGCTGAGGGGCATGCCCACGCGCAGGATGCGAGGGTTGACCTCTCCCTGGATCTTGTCGACGAAGGGCCGCAGGACCTGTTCGTAGTTCGCCAGCGCGGCCGGCAGGTCGGCCGGGTTCCGGTTTATCTCCCCGGCCAGGACGTAGGCACCGACCAGGCCGCCGGAGATACCCATGCCGCTGTAAGGAGAGGCGCAGTGCGCGGCGTCCCCGGCCAGGACCACTCGCCCCTTGAACCAGCTGTCGATGCGGACCTGGGCGATCTCCTGGGAGTAGAAGAACGGGCTGTCCTTCATCCCCGTGACGAACCGCTCGGTCTGCCAGCCGGCGTCCTTGAACCGCTCGGCCCAGAACGTCTGCTGCTGCTCGACGGGAGCGCGGTGGATCGCGGACGCTTCCGCCGACTCCTCGCGCATCACGAAGTACGCCTGGGTCTCGGTCGCGTTGTGGCTGCGTCGCATGATCTGCCGCCCGCCCGGGACCATGTAGGTGTCGCGAATGTTGGTGTCGGAGGGGATCCGCGGTACGAACCAGTACGCCATGTGGATACCCATACGCCAGTACGGATCGAAGCCGTGCGGCAGCAGCGCCCTGCGGGTTCGCGAGCCCTGCCCGTCTGCGCCGATCAGCAGGTCGTATGCGCCCGAAGTCCCGTCAGAGAAGTGCGCGGTGACCCGGTCGGAGTGCTGGTCGAATCCGTCGACGCTCTTACCGAAGACGTACTCGGCGTCGTCCTTCGTCGCCTCGTGCAGGATGCGCACCAGGTCACCGCGCATGATCTCGTATTCCGAGGTCAGGGTCTGGCGGCCCTTGCCGGATGTGTTGGCCATGATCGTTGCCTTCGGCTTCCCGTGGGAATCGACGAATGCCACGCCCGCCTCGTCCACTAGCCGACTGCGCACCTCCTGAAGCAGCACCATGCGCTCCACTGCCTCGATGCCCTGCCCTCGCAGATCCACTTGCGCCCCCGAGGCGCGGAGCGCCGGGGACCGCTCCACGACTGTCACCGCGTGCCCACCGCGCGTGAGCCAGAAGGCCAGCGCCTGCCCCGCAACACCGCCCCCGGCCACCAGGATCCGCAGGGAACGCTTCGCGATCTTGTTCGTCATGATCCGCACTCCAAAATCTATCGGTGATTGGTTCCGTCTTTTCAGATTCTTCTATCACCGATAGATTGTCAATGTGACGAAGATGAACCGTGAGACCGTCGTCGCCGAGGCGCTGGACCTGCTGGACGACGTGGGCCTGGAAAATGTCAGCACCCGGCAACTGGCCAAACGCCTGGGCGTGGAGCAGCCGTCGCTCTACTACCACTTCAAGACCAAGAAGGACCTGCTGGCAGCGATGGCGGAGGCGGCCATGGCCCCGCACGCCCGCGCCGCCCTGCCCGAGCCCGGAGACGACTGGCGCAGCTGGTTCGTGGACAACTCGCGCAGCTTCCGCCGCACCCTGTTGATGCGCCGCGACGGGGCCCGCCTGCATGCCGGCAGCACACCGACCGGCGATCTGGATCGGATTCGTCGGAAAATGACCTTCCTGGTCGCCTCCGGCGTGCCCGAGCGGCAGGCGCAGATGGCGATGCTGGCGGCCAGCCGCTTCACCGTCGGATGTGTCCTGGAGGAGCAGGCTGACGCCGACGCGCCGAACGCGGAGGGCCTGCCGGACGACGTCCCCGCGCTCGATCACGAGGCGGCGTTCGAGGCGGGCCTCGCGCTCATCCTCGGCGGCCTCGAACAGCACACCACTGCTCCCGACGCCGCCCACTGACCGTCGACGGGTGAGGTGAGGACACCACGTCCAGGGGCCCGTCCTGTCGCGGGTGAGACGTCCCAGTAGTCGCGCAGCCCCGCACGGGAGGCGGCCTGCGCGGCCCCGAACGAGCACGGACACCGCGAAGCTCGCGCACAGAGCAGCCAGTGCACGCTCACTGGCAGCTCGTCGTACCGGTGCTCCGCCAGCGCGACCAGCGCCGCCACAAGCGCGACAAGTCCGCCGTTGGTCACGCTGTCCAGGAGCAGCGCGATCGGCGGCGGCGCTGACGCGCGCACGTTGTGGACGCGGCCGTAACCGTGCACCGGCGACAGCTCCCAGATCGCCATCCGGCGGAGCCGCAGAAGTAGCCGGCCACCTCCTCATCCAGGGCGGCAATGGCACGGCCCAATTTCGATACACGCCCTAGCGCCGGTTGATCCCGGGCAGGCGGACGTCGAAGTCGTCGAGCATCAGCAGCGTGCGGGCCCTGGTCCGTTTCTTCATGCGGGGCCAGGCGGCCTCCACCAGGCCGCTGTCGATCAGGAGCTGATCCAGCACCTCGAAGCAGACGGCGCCGCCGACGTGTTGCGTGGGGTGGTCCACGATGCGCTCCACGAAGTCCCAGCAGCGGGCGAGCAGGTGGGTGTCCGGGGTGTCGCTCCGCAGCTGCGGCATCAGCACCGGTGCGGTGAAGCATCCGGCCAGCAGCTCGTACAGCATCACGGCCGCGTCCTCGGTCAGGACAGCCGTTTCCGCGGGCTGGTGGAACATCTCGGCGATGGAGTCGGCGCACTCCGGGACCATGCTCAGCAGCAGCGCGGGGATCTCCTCGAACGCGATCTCCTGGACCGGATTCTCCCCGGCGGGGACGTCGCTCATGTGTTCCTCGGTTGGATGTGCGGCGGTCGCGCCCTCCTTCCAGCCGTACTGGTGGACGTAGGACGGAGCCTGGGCGGCCATCGCGATGCCGCCGACGATACCGAGGGTCCCGGAGAAGCCGCGCAGCCGGGTGGGCAGGCCGACCGGAACGCTCCCTCCTCCCGACAGCTTGCCGTCGCTGAAGACCGCAGCGCCCCCCGCGGGTCGTCCCGCGGGGCAGGCGGGACTTTCGCAGCACGGTCTAGGGGGACATCGTCCGGATGCCCTTGCTGACGGTGGCCGTCACCGCGGCGACGACGACCAGGGCCGGGAAGACCAGCATGGCCGGTCCGGGGCTCCAGTGGGCCAGTAGCGCGCCGGCCAGGACGGGGGCGAGGGCGGCGGCCGAACCGGCGGCGAGCAGGACGCCGCTGACCACGCGGCCCTGTAAGTGGTCGGGGGTGACGGCGGCCTGGTGGCCGAAGAGGGTGGCGTTCGCGGTGGGGCCGAGGAAGACGGCGGCGGACAGCGGGACCGCCGCCAGGACGGAGCCGGACAGCAGGGTGCTGACGGCCATCAGCGCGGCGGTCGCCCAGCACAGCAGCGTGATCAGGACGGGCAGCCGCAGCCGCCGCTGGAGTGCCGGGGCGGCGAAGGCCCCGAGGAGGCCGCCGAGCGCGAAGATCGCGCCGGCGAAGCCCACCAGGACCGGGGCGACACCGGCCCGGCGCAGGGCGAGGGTCATGGCGAAGATCATGCCGGTGAAGGCCATGTTCAGCGGGGCCGCGATGGCCAGCAGGGCCCGCAGGAACGGGTGCCCCAGCAGGAAGCGCAGCCCCTCCGCGGTGGACGCGCCGACGGGCGCGGCCACCTCCTTGCGGGGCTCCTGCAGCGGCCGCCTGATCCAGCAGACGGCCGCCAGGGACACCAGGAAGCTCAGCGCGTTGCCCAGGAAGGGCAGGAACCGGCCGAGTCCGAACAGCAGGCCGCCCAGCGGTGGTCCGGCCAGTGACACGCCGTAGGTCCGCGCCTCGTTGCGGGCGACGGCGGAGGCGAGCTGGTCCGGGCGGACCAGGGTGCGTATCGAGGCGTGCTCGGCGGTGCTGAAGACCGCGGTGGCGGCCGCACCGGCGACCACCACCGCGAGGATCACCGGCAGGCGGGCGGCGCCCGTCAGGACCGCCCAGCCGAGCAGGGCGTACACGGCGATCCGCAACGCGTCGCAGACGATCATCAACCGGCGCCGGTCGAACCGGTCGGCGAGGACACCGGCCGGCAACCGGCACACCAGGGTGGTGACGAGCCCGGCGGTGCCGACGACCCCGGCCCGCGTCGGGGACCCGGTCTGCTGGAGCACCAGCAGCGGCAGGGCCAGGTCGACCATGGCGCCGCCCAGGTCGGACAGGGACTGTCCGGTCCACAGCAGGTTGAAGTCGCGGTTGCGCCACAGGCCAGGCGGCGGGCCGGTGTCCGCCGCCCCGGCGGTCTCCTCGGTGAGCGGCGGGCGGCTCATCCGGCCTCCCCGGCGCTCGCCGCCCCCGCCAGACCCTCGCCGGTCGCCGCTCCGGCCAGACCCTCGCCGGTCGCCGCCCCGGCCAGACCCTGAGCAACCACCGCCCCGGCCGAGCCCGTGGCCCCCGGCACTCCGGTCAGGCCCTCGGTGCCCCGTGCCACGGCGGGCACCGGCCCGTCCGCCGTGCCGATGCCGATGCCGGGCGCCGGGGTCCGCGCGGTGGCCGCGACGGCCGTACGCCCCGTACTGTCAGGGCCGCCCGCCGCCGTGGGGATGACCAGCAGCTTCGTCACCGAGCCGTCGTCGCCGACGACATCGCGCAGATGGCGGAAGCCCAGGCGGCGGCACATGGCCAGGCTCGCGGTGTTCTCTGCGCCGACCATGCCGTACGCCTCGGTGAGGCCGAGGTTTTCGGCGGCGTGCCGGAGCAGGCCGCGGACCGCCTCGCCGCCCAGTCCCTGGCCCCAGTAGCCGGGGGCGAGGGCGGTGACGAGTTCGTGGCCCTCGACGTTGCCGGTCGGTTTCACCTCGGCGTGGCCGATGTAGCGGCCCGCCAGCCACAGGCCCCAGACGTCGAACCGCCCCTGGGGGTAGATGTCGGTGAGGATGGCGCGGAACACCTCGCGGATCTGCGGTTCGGGCACGAGGTCCTGGCCCATCCAGCGGCACACCTCCTCGTCGCGCAGCAACTCGACGAAGACGTCCTCGTGTTCTGGCCGGTACGGGAGGAACTCCAGGCGTTCGGTGCGCAGTTCGGGGGTCATGACGGGCTCCTCGGGGAGTTGTGGTGCGGTGAGGGCCGAGGGCGGTGGGGCGCCGGTGCGGCGGTTCCGTGCGGGGGGGGTGTGGGGTGCGGTGCGCCGCCGGGCCGGCACTCGGGCGGCCCGGCGGGGTGCGGCGGTTCCGTGCGGGGGGGGTGTGGGGGGCGGCGGTACGGGCGGGGCCGGTCAGGCGCCCGCGTTCTCCATGCGCTCGCGCAGGCTCTTGGGCCGCATGTCGGTCCACACCTCGTCGACATAGGCGGAGCACTCGGCCTCGGTGCCCTCCTTGCCGACGGGCTGCCAGCCCCCGGGCACCTCGATGTCGACGGGCCAGAGGGAGTACTGCTCCTCGTCGTTGCGCAGCACCTGGTAGCGGGTGTTCTCGTCCATGTCGTTCTCCTTGGATCTCGGTTCGGGTGGGAAGGCCGGAAGCGGGGTGCGGGTGGGGGCGCGGGGTGCGCGAGGACCGTACCGGGCGGTGCGCCGGGGCGGTGCCTCGTGGGGGAACGCCGTCATCGGCCTCCCCTGGCGTGCCGGGCGAGTCGGCGCAGGGCCTCGGCGAAGTCCTCCGCGACCCGGCGCACGGTCTCCGTGTCGTGGACGCCGGGCCGGTGGTGCCAGGTGAAGGCGAGCCGGCCGTGCTGGACGGCGCCCACCACCTCCACCGGGTGCGAGCCGGGGTCCCGGGGATCGTGGTCCTGCCCGAACGAGCCGTGTTCGGCGCGGACCAGGCCGCCGTCACCGGTCTCGGGGCGGGCATCCCACTGGCCGAGGTAGTTGAACACCACCTGGCTGTGGGCGTGTTCGCCGAGGCGTTCGCGGACCTCGGGCGTCCCGAAGGTGCGCAGCGCGCCGAAGCCGATCCCGTTGCCGGGCACCGCGCGCAGCTGGCGCCGTACCGACTTCACCAGGGACCGCCAGTCGCGGTCGGCGCCGAGGTCGCCGGGGTCGGACACCTGGAGGGCGACCGGGTAGACGGTGGTGAACCAGCCGACGGTGCGGGACAGATCGACGCCGTCGAGCAGGTCCTCGCGGCCGTGCCCCTCCAGGTCGAGGCGGACGCGGTCGTGGCCGGTCCAGCGGGCCAGCGCGAGGGCGAGGGCGGCGAGCAGCACGTCGTTGACGCGGGTGCGGTACGCGGTGGGCGCGGCGCGGAGCAGGGCGGTGGTGTCCTCCTCGCCGAGTTCCACGCTCACGGTCGCGGCCGGGCCCGCGGCGGCCGCGGGTGCGGGGTCGGCGGGGTCGGGTGCGGAGCGTACGGCCTCTTCCCAGTGGGGCAGTTCGTGGTCGAGGCCGCCCTCGGCGACGTACGCGGACAGCCGGGTGGACCAGTCCCGGAAGCTGGTGCTCCGCTCCCCCAGGGTGACGGGGCCGCCCGCGCGGGCCTGCCGGTAGGCGCTCTCCAGGTCGTCGCGCAGGACGCGCCAGGAGACGGCGTCCACGACGAGGTGGTGGGCGACGAGCAGCAGGAACACGGGCCGGTCCGGGTCGCCGGTGAACAGGGCGGCGCGCAGCTGCGGGCCGTGGGCCAGGTCGAAACCGGCGTGCAGTTCGTCGGCGGCCTTCGCCATGGCCGCGTCGGCGTCCTCGGCGGACAGTCCGGTCAGGTCGTACCGGAGGAGGATGTCCTGCCCGGGGGCGGGCGGCGGGTTGAACTGCCGCCAGCCGTTCTCGTCCCGGGTGAACCGCATGCGCAGCGCGTCGTGGTGGTCGAGCAGGGCGTCGAGCGCGGCGCGCAGCGCCTCCGGGTCGGGGGCGCCGTCGAGTTCGAGCAGCGCCGACTGGTTGAAGTGGTGGTGGGCCGCGCGGGGCTTGCTGAGGAACCACTCCTGGATCGGGGTGAGCGGCACCTCGCCGGTGACCGGGCCGTCGTCGCTCGGCCGGGGCGCGGTGCGCACCACCGCGGCGAGTTCGGCGACGGTCTGGTGCGTGAACAGGTCGCGGGTGGCGACGTGCAGTCCGTCGCGGCGCAGCCGGGAGACGACCTGCATGCTGAGGATGGAGTCGCCGCCGAGCGCGAAGAAGTTGTCGTCGGCGCCGACCTCCTCGATGCCGAGGACGTCGGCCCAGATGCGGGCGACCCGGCGTTCGGTGTCGGTGCGGGGCGCGGTGCGCGGTCCGTCGGCTGCCTGCGCGGGACCGGGGGCGGGCAGGGCCTGCCGGTCGGTCTTGCCGTTCGGGGTGAGCGGCAGCCGGTCGAGCGGGACGAACACCGACGGCACCATGTGCGGCGGCAGCAGCCCGGCGAGGTGCAGCCGCAGCTCGCTGACGGGCAGCGCGGCGCCGGACCGCCCGGGAGCGGCCTGCTCGGGGGCGGGCGCCGGTGCAGGTACGACGTAGCCGACGAGCCGGTCCGGCGCGCCGGGGCTCTCCCCCGGGCGTACGACCACCACGGCGTCCCGCACCAGGGGGCTGGTGCGCAGCGCGCTCTCGATCTCGCCGGGCTCGATGCGGAAGCCGCGCAGTTTGACCTGGTCGTCGGCGCGTCCGGCGAACCTGAGCCGGCCGTCGGCGCTCCAGCGGACCAGGTCCCCGGTGCGGTACATCCGCTCCCCGGGGCCGCCGAACGGGTCGGCCACGAACCGCCGGGCGGTGAGTCCCGGCCGGCCCAGGTAGCCGCGGGCGAGGCCGGGGCCCGCGATGTACAGCTCGCCGGTCACGCCGGGCGGTACGGGGCGCAGGGCGGCATCGAGCACCTGGACGCGGGTGCTGCCGGAGGGGCGGCCGATGGGCGGCGCGCCGGTGCCGGGGGTGAGCGGTCCGGTCCAGGTGGCGACGACGGTGGCCTCGGTGGGACCGTACGAGTTGATCATGCGGCGGCCGGGGGCCCAGACGGCGACGAGGTCGGCGGGGCAGGCTTCCGCGCCGACGATGAGGGTGCGCAGGTGGGGCAGGGCCGCGGCGGTCTCCGGCGGTACGGTGGCGAGCGCGGCCGGTGGGATCAGCGCGTGGCTGACGCGCCGTACGGCGAGCACCTCTGCCAGCCGCTCCCCGACCAGCGGCCCTTCCTCGCCGGTCACCAGCGCGGCCCCGCTGAGCAGGGACACGCACAGCTCCAGCACGGAGGCGTCGAAGCTGGGCGAGGCGAACTGGAGGACCCGGTCGCCGGGGCCGGCCGCGTACCGTTCGGCGGCCGCGGCGGCGAAGGAGGCCAGGCCCCGGTGGGTGACGACGACGCCCTTGGGGGTGCCGGTGGAGCCTGAGGTGTAGATGACGTAGGCGGGGTGGGCGGGGGTCAGCGGGCGGGCGCGGTCGGCGTCCGTGGGTGCCGTCTCCGGTCCTTCGGCCGCCCATGCCTCGGCCGGGTCGTCGAGGACCAGGTGGGCGCCCGCGTCCTGGATCATGAACTCCCGTCGGCGGGCCGGGTAGTTGGGGTCCACGGGCAGGAAGGCGCCGCCTGCCTTGGCGACGGCGAGCTGGGCCACGACGGTCGCCGCCGAGCGGGGCAGCGCCAGGGCCACCACGCGCTCCGGTCCGACGCCGTCCCGGATCAGCCGGTGGGCCAGCCGGTTGGCCGCCCGGTCCACCTCGGCGTAGCTCAGCTCCCGGTCGCCGTCCACCAGCGCGACCGCGTCCGGGGTACGGGCCGCCTGCTGTTCGAACAGGTTTGGCAGGGTGCGCTCGGGCACCGGCCGGAAGTCGCCCCGGCCCTGGTCGAGCAGTGCCTTGACCTCGCCGTCGGAGGACAGCGGCAGGGCGCCCAGCGGGCGGTCCGGGTCGGTGGCGACGGCGTGCAGCAGGGTGCCGAGCTGGGCGGCCATCCGCTCGGCGGTGGCCGGGTCGAACAGGTCGGTGTTGTAGGTGAGCAGGCCGTGCAGCTCCCCGGAGCCGGCCTCGGCGAACTCCAGGGTGAGGTCGAACGCGGCCTGGTCCGAGTCGGGTTCGACGTCGGTGACGTCGAGGCCGGGCAGGTCGAGACCGGCGGCCGGGGTGTTCTGGAGGACGACCATGACCTGGAAGAGCGGGCTGCGGCTGGTGTCCCGGACCGGCTGCACCTCGTCGACGACCCGTTCGAAGGGCACGTCCTGGTGGGCGAAGGCGTCCAGGACGGTCCCCCGTACGGCGGTGAGGAACCCGGAGAAGGGCGCCCCCGCCTCGGCCCGGGAGCGCAGCACCAGGGTGTTCACGAAGAACCCGACGAGGGCCTGGGTCTCGGGCCGGTCGCGGCCGGAGGTGACGGTGCCGACGGCGATGTCCTCGGCGCCGGAGAGCCGGGCCAGATAGGCCTGGGCGGCGGCGACGAGCGTGGTGAACAGGGTGGTCCCGTGGTCGCGGGCGAGCCGGGTCAGTCCGTGTACGGTCCGGGCGGGCACCACCAGCCGGGCGGTGGCGCCCGCGCTGGTGCGCACCGGCGGCCGGGGCCGGTCGGTGGGCAGGTCCAGGGGGGCGGTGTCGGCCAGGTGCTCCTTCCAGTAGGCCAAGTGCTCGTCCGCGCCGGTGTCGCCGGTGGTGCGCTGCCAGTGGGCGTAGTCGGCGTACTGCACCGGCAGCGGCGGCAACGGCGCCTGTGCGACGCCGAGTTCGGCCCGGTAGAGGTGGGCGAGGTCGCCGAGCAGCACGGAGGTGGACCAGCCGTCGGTGACGATGTGGTGCAGGGCGAGGGTGAGCACATGGTCGTCGTCGGCGAGCCGGGCCAGTCCGGCGCGCAGCAGCGGGCCCTCGCGCAGGTCGAACGGCCGGGCGCGTTCGGCGGCGAGCAGACGGCGCAGCCCGGGTTCCCGGTCGGCCGGGGCGAGCCCGGTCAGGTCGTGCACCGGCAGCGGGACCTCCGCGGGCGGGTGCACGCGCTGGATGCCGTGCCCGTCGACGCTGTCGAAGGTGGTGCGCAGCGACTCGTGCCGGGCGACCACGGCGGCGAGCGCCGCGCGGAGCGCGCCGGTGTCCGGGGTGCCGCGCAGCCGCAGGGCGAGCGCGGTGACGTACTCGGCGCCCGCGGGTTCGAACTCGTGCAGGAACCACAGGCGTTGCTGGGCGTGGGACATCGGTGCGACCGCGTCCCGGGCGACCGGGACGATGGCGGCGCGGCCGGAGCCCTGCCGGTCGCCGAGCAGCCGGGCCAGCGCCGCCGGGGTGGGGTGGGTGAACACCGCGCGGGGGGTGACCTCGGTGTCGAAGACCTCCGCGAGGCGGGAGGCGAGCCGGATGCTGAGGATCGAGTCGCCGCCCAGCTGGAAGAAGTCGTCCTCGGCGCCGGGCGGTTCGCTGCCCAGCACCTCGGCGAAGACGTCCGCCGTGCGCCGCTCGGCCTCGGTGCGGGGCGCCACCCGCGCGTGCCCCGGCTGTGCCTCGGGCGCGGGCAGGGCGGACCGGTCGACCTTGCCGTTGCGGCTCAGCGGGAGGGCGGCGAGCGGGACGAAGGCGGCGGGGACGAGGTAGTCGGGCAGGGTGCGGGCGGCGAAGGCCCGCAGTTCCGCCATGTCGTCGGCGGCCGGTCCGACGACGTACGCCACGAGCCGCTTGGCGCCGGGCCGGTCCTCGCGGGCCAGCACGGTGATGTCGGTGATGTCCGGGTGCGCGGCGAGCGCGCTCTCGGCCTCGCCTGGCTCCACCCGGAAGCCCCGGATCTTGACCTGGTCGTCGGCGCGGCCGAGGAACTCGACGGTGCCGTCCGGCCGCCTGCGGGCCAGGTCGCCGGTGCGGTACATCCGCTCGCCCGGCGCCCCGAACGGATCGGCGAGGAAGCGGGCGGCGGTGTCGCCGGGACGGCCGAGGTAGCCGCGGGCGACGCCCTCCCCGGCGAGGTACAACTCGCCCGCGCAGCCCGGCGGTACGGGCCGCAGCCGGGCGTCGAGGACGTGTACGCGCATGTCGTCGAGCGGGCGGCCGATGGGCACGGTGCCGGGCACGGCCCCCGGGTCGGTGAGCGCGAAGGTCGTCGCGAAGGTCGTCGTCTCGGTGGGGCCGTAGCCGTCCACGACGGTCAGGCCGGGGCAGGCGGTGAGGACCCGGCGCACGGCCGGGGCGGGCACCACGTCACCGCCGGTCCACACCTGCCGCAGACCGCGGAAGCAGTCGGGGGCGTCCTGGGCGAGCAGCCGGAACAGCCCGGCGGTCAGCCACAGCGCGGTCAGCCCGCCGCCGTCGGCGAGCCCGCGCAGCAGGGCGGCGTCCACGCTCCCGTCCGGCGCGACGACCACGCGGCCGCCGTTCAGGAGCGGCGCCCACACCTCGAAGGTGGCGGCGTCGAAGGCCACCGGCGAGTGCAGCAGCACCCGGTCGCACACCCCGTCGGCGAACCGGCTGTCGGTGGCCAGCGCGGCCACGTCCCGGTGCCGTACCGCGACCGCCTTGGGCAGGCCGGTGGAGCCGGAGGTGAACATGACGTAGGCCAACAGGTCGGGGTCGGCGGCCGGGAGGTGCGGTGCGGGGGTGCCGGTCCGGGCGGCGGTCACGTCGGCGGCGGTGAGCCGGACCGTCGCGCCGGCCCCGTCGAGCAGGGCGCGGCGGCGTTCCTCGGGGGCCCGGGTGTCGACGGGCAGGTAGGCGCCGCCCGCCATGAGCACCGCGAGCTGGGCGACGACGAGTTCGGCGGAGCGGTCGAGGAGCAGCGCCACCCGGTCCTCGGCCGCGTGCCCGTCGGACAGCAGCCGTCCGGCCAGCGCGGCGGCCCAGTCGTGCAGCTCCCGGTAGGTCAGTTCCCGGTCGCCGTCCTGGACCGCGAGGGCGTCGGGGGCGCGGTGGGCCCGTTCGGCGAACAGGTCGACGGGGCTGCGCGGGGCGGCCGGCCGGGCGGTGGTGTTCCAGGCGGCGAGCAGCTCGCGGTCCGCCGGGAGAAGCAGGTCGAGCCCGTCCAGGTCGGTGTCGAACCCGTCGGCGAGGACGGTCAGCAGCGCGGCCAGGCGGTCCGCGGCGCGCTCGGCGGTGGCGGCGTCGAACAGGGCGGGGTCGTACGCGAGGTCGAAGCCGAGCCGTCCGGTGAGGTGGGCGCGCAGGCACCAGGGGAAGGTGGTGGCGTCGTCGGCGCGCACCTCCTCGACCCGGACGCCGGTACGGGCCGTCGCCGACTCGTCCACCGGGTAGTTCTCGAAGACCAGCATGCTGTCGAACAGGGGCTCGCCGGGCGGGACCTGGCTCACGGCCTGGACGCGGGGCAGCGCGAGGAAGTCGAAGCGGCGGGCGTCGCTCTGCCGCTCCTGGAGGCCGCGCAGCCACGGCAGGACCGGTCCGGCGGGTATCCGGACGCGGGTCGGCACGGTGTTGATGAACATGCCGATCATGCCTTCGACGCCGGGCAGTTCGGCCGGGCGGCCGGAGACGGTGGTGCCGAACACCACGTCGTGCTGGCCGCTGGAGCGGGCCAGCAGCAGGGCCCAGGCGCCCTCCAGGACGGTGTTGACGGTGAGTCCGGCGCGTGCGGCGCTCTCCCGCAGCCGCCGCGAGACGTCCGCGTCCAGCTCGTGGTGGACGGCGGCGGCCGACCGGGCGCGGTGGGCCTCGGCGGGCGTGCGGTCGTACGGCAGCGGGGTGCGGGCGGTGAAGCCGTCCAGCGCCTCGGACCAGTGCCGTTCGGCCGCCGTCCCGTCCTGCGCGGCGAGCCAGTGCAGGAAGTCCGCGAACGGCCGCCGTACCGGGGGCGCCGGGTCCGGGCCCCCGGTCAGGGCGGCGTAGCGTTCGCACACCTCGGTGAGCAGCTGCCCGGTGCTCCAGCCGTCGAGGACGATGTGATGGGTGGACCACACCAGCAGCACCTCGTCGCCGGGCAGGGCCGCGAGGGTGAGCCGGGTGAGCGGTGCGAGGGTGAGGTCCATCCCGGCCGCGCGGTCCTCGGCGAGCAGCCGCTCGGTGGCCTCCGCGCGCTGTGCGGGGGTCAGGGCGCGCCAGTCGAGCCGGGTGACGGGCAGTTCGACGCGCCGGTGCACCACCTGTACCGGGTGGGGCAGGCCGTGCCAGTGCACGGAGCCGCGCAGGGCCGGGGTGCGGTCGGTGATCTGCTGCCAGGCGGTGGCGAAGGCCCCGGGGTCGGCCACCCCGGCCAGTCGTACGGCGGTGCGGTCGAAGTAGGCGTGCTCGGTGTCCACGAGGCCGTGGAAGAGCATGCCGGACTGGAGCGGGGTGAGCGGCAGGACGTCCTCGATGTCGCGGCCGGTGCCGATGAGCCGGTCCAGCTGGTCCTGGGCGAGACCGGCGAGCGGGAAGTCGGAGGGTGTGCGGCCGCCCGCTTCGGGCAGGGCGCAGTGAGCCACGATGTCCCGCAGCGCGGCCAGGGTCTCCTCGGCGAGCCGGCGGACGGTGTCCTCCTCGTGCACGGCCGCCGGGTAGGTCCAGCCGAGCTCCAGGCGACCGTCCTGGACGACCCCGGTGATGTCCAGCACGTAGGGGCGGGGTTCGTCCGGGTCGGTGTCCCGGCCCGCCGGGGGCAGGGAGCCGCGGACCAGGCCGCCGCCCTCGGTGCCGCCGGTGTCCCATCGGCCGTGGTAGTTGAAGCCGATCAGCGGGGCCGGGGCGCCGGTCAGCGGGCTGCCGGGGGCGAGGTGGCGCAGGGCGCCGTGGCTCAGTCCGTGCAGCGGCACCGCGCGCAGCTGCTCCTTGACCGAGCGGAGGGTCTCGTGCCATCCGGCGTCCGGGTCGGCGGTGAGGGCGAGCGGGTACTCGGCGGTGAACCAGCCGACGGTCCGCGACAGGTCGACGTCCTCGAACAGGTCCTCCCGGCCGTGCCCCTCCACGCCCAGGAGCACGGTGTCCCGCCCGCACCAGCGGGCCAGGGTGCGGCCGAGGGCGCTGAGCAGCACGTCGTTGACCTGGGTGCGGTAGGTGTCGGGGACCTTGCGCAGCAGGGCGTCGGTGGTCGCGGCGTCCAGGCTGACCGTGAGGGTGGCCGCGGTGCCGTGGGTGTTGGGGCCGGGGCGGCCTTCGGGCAGTGCGGCCGGGGCGTCGGCGGTGTGCGTCCAGTACGCCAGGTCGGCGTCCAGGGCGCCGGAGCGGGTGTGCTCCTGGAGCCGGGTGGCCCAGTGGCCGAAGGAGGTGCCCGTGGCGGGGAGTTCGACGGGCCGACCGGCCGCCGCGGCCCGGTGGGCGGTCTCCAGGTCGGCGAGCAGGATGCGCCAGGAGACACCGTCGATCACCAGGTGGTGCGCGGTGATGACGAGTTGGGGCGCCTGGGCCGGGCCCCGGTCGAAGAACAGCGCGCGCACGACGCGGCCCTCGGCGGGGTCGAGTGCGGACTGTGCCTCGTCGGTGAGCCGTTGGACCTCGGCCTCCAGCTCGGCGTCGGGCGTCCCGGCCATGTCGTGGTCGCTGAAGACGCCGTCTGGTGCCTGCGGCTGGGCTTCCTGGCGCCAGCCGTCGGGGGTGCGGCGGAACCGGGTGCGCAGGGCCGCGTGGTGGCGCACCAGGGCGTCGACGGCCTCGCGCACGCTCGACTCGCCGGTGCCCGGGGCGAGTTCGAGGCGCTGGGTCATGGTGAAGCGGAGCGGATGGCCCGGGTCGCGGCCGTCCAGGTACCAGTGCTGGATCGGGGTGAGCGGTGCCTCGCCGGTCTGCTCGGCGGCGACGGGACGGGGCGCCGACTCCTCGGTGCGCAGGGCGAGTTCGGCGACGGTCTGGTGGCGGAAGACGTCCTTGGTGGTGAGGGCGAGTCCGGCCTGCCGGGCACGGGCGACGATCTGGATGCTCAGGATGGAGTCGCCGCCGAGCGCGAAGAAGTTGTCGCGGGCACCGACCCGTTCGACGCCGAGCACCTGCGCCCAGATCGCGGCCAGCCGTTCCTCCGTACCGGGCCGGGGGGCGACGTAGGGGGTGGTGCTGTCGGGCTGCGCGGGCGGGGCGGGCAGGGCGCGCCGGTCGGTCTTTCCGCTGGTGGTGCGCGGGATGCGGGCCAGCGGGACGAACGCGGTGGGCACCATGTGGTCGGGCAGGGTGCGGCGCAGCGCGAGGCGCAGGTCGTCGGCGGACGGGACGCGGTCGCCGTCCGGCACCACATAGCCGACGAGCATCAGGCGGCCCGCGTGTTCGCGTGCGGCGACGGCGGCGTCGGTGACGTCCGGGTGGTCGAGGAGGGCGGCCTCCACCTCGCCGGGCTCGATGCGGAACCCGCGGATCTTGACCTGTTCGTCGACCCGGCCGAGGAACTCCAGCAGTCCGTCCCGGTCCCAGCGGGCCCGGTCACCGGTGCGGTACATCCGCTCGCCCGGCGCCCCGAACGGGTCGGCGACGAAGCGGGCGGCGGTGAGGCCGGGCCTGTTCAGGTAGCCGCGGGCCACCTGGGCCCCGGACAGATACAGCTCGCCGGGCACCCCGGGCGGCACCGGGCGCAGGGCGCCGTCGAGCACATAGGCGCGCAGGTTGCCGCCGGGGCGGCCGATGACGGGCCGGTCGGGGCGGTCGGCGACGCGGCCGTAGACGGCGTCGACGGTGCACTCGGTGGGCCCGTACATGTTGTACACCGCGACCTGGAACTCGCTGTCCACGCGCGCGAGTTCGCGCCAGTCGGCCGGGGTGACGGCCTCTCCGCCGACGAGCAGCAGGCCCGGGTGGTGGCGGCCGGGGGCCAGCAGACCGGCGGAGGTCAGCTCCCGCAGGAAGGAGGGGGTGACGTTCACCAGGTCGAGGCGGCGGTCGGCGATCTGGGCGCAGAACGCCTCGGGGTCCAGGCGTACGTCCTCGTCGATCAGGTGCACCTCGTGACCGAGGGCCAGCAGCAGCGGGCCCTCCCAGGAGGTGTCGAAGGAGAAGGAGGCGCTGAGCGCGGCCCGCAGCGGCCGGCCGTCGGCGGTGTGCGGGGCGAGCAGGCCCCGCTCGTGGTCGTGACACAGGTTGACCAGGTGGCGGTGTTCGACGGCGACGCCCTTGGGCCGCCCGGTGGAGCCGGAGGTGTAGATGACGTAGGCGGTGTGCCCGGGCAGCAGGGGCCGGACGCGGTCGGCGTCGGTCGGGTCGTGGGCGGGCAGCCGGTCCCAGGGCACCTCGGCGAGGTCGGCGAGCAGGGTGTGCGGGCGGGCGTCGGTGAGCAGGAAGTCCGCGCGCTCCCGGGGGAGTTCGGGATCGAGGCTGAGCAGGGTGGCGCCCGCCTTGGCGACGGCGAGCAGCGCGATCACCTGCTCGGAGGTGCGCGGCAGGCGTACGGCGACGATGTCCTCGGGACCGGCGCCCCGCGCGATGAGGTGGTGGGCGAGCCGGTTGGCGCGCTCGTTGAGCGTGCCGAAGTCGAGCGTGGTGTCGCGGGCGACCAGGGCGGTGCGGTGCGGGGTGCGGGCGGCCCGCGCCTCGAACAGGGCGGGGAAGGTGGTGTCCGGTTCGGGCAGCCGGGCGCCCTCGCCGTGGCGGAGCACCTGCCGCCGCTCGGCGCCGGTCATCAGGGGCAGCGCGCCGACGGCACGCTCCGGGGCCTCGGTCGCGGCCTCCAGCAGGACGCGCAGCCGACCGGCCAGGTGCTGGACGGTGTCGCGGTCGAAGAGACCGGTGTTGTACTCCAGATAGCCCGTCAGGCCGCCGTCGGTCTCGACGAAGTCGAAGGACAGGTCGAAGGTGGCGTTGCGGACCGGCGGGGTGACCGGCTCGGCGGTCAGGCCGGGCAGCCGGGGCGGGGCGGCGTCGAGGTTGTGCAGGGCGACCATGACCTGGAACAGCGGGGTGCGGCTGGTGTCCCGCTCGGGCTGGACGGCGTCCACCACCCGCTCGAAGGGCACCTCCTGGTGGGCGAACGCGTCCAGGACGGTCGTGCGGACCTCGGACAGCAGCTCGCGGAAGGGCAGTTCGGGACGGACCCGGGAGCGCAGCACCAGGGTGTTGACGAACATGCCGACGACGTCGTGCAGTTCGGGCCGGTCGCGGCCCGCGGTCACGGTGCCGACGGTGACGTCCTCCTGTCCGGCCCAGCGCGCGAGCAGGATCTGGCAGGCCGTCACCAGCGTCATGTAGAGGGTGGCGTCGGCCTCCCGGCCGCGTGCGCGCAGCCGCTCGGTCAGGGCGGCCGGGAGGGTGAAGGTCACCAGGTCGCCGTCGCGGGTGCGGACCGCCGGGCGCGGCCGGTCGGTGGGCAGTTCCAGCGGGGTGACACCGTCCAGGGCCGCGCGCCAGTGGGCGAGTTCGGTCTCGGCCCGGTCGGCGCGGGCCCGCTGCCAGGCGGCGTGGTCGGCGTAGCGGACGGGCAGGGCGGGCAGTTCGGGGCGCCGGTCCGCGAGGGCGGCCGCGTACAGCTCACTCAGATCCCGGCCGAGCACGCCCATGGACCAGCCGTCGGTGACGATGTGGTGCACGGCCAGCACGAGAACGTGGTCGTGATCGTGGGCGTCGGCGGCGAGGCGGGCCAGGCGGGCGCGCAGCAGCGGTCCGGTGGTCAGGTCGAAGGGGGTGGCGGCCACCCGCTCCAGGAAGCCGTCCAGGGCTGCGGGGTCCGGGAGTTCGGTCACCGGCAGGTCGACGGGCCGCGCCGGGTGGACGATCTGCCGTGCCTGCCCGTCGTGTTCGGTGAACGTGGTGCGCAGCGTCTCGTGCCGGGCGACGAGGCCGTCCAGGGCGGCGCCGAGGGCGCCGGTGTCGAGCGGGCCGCGCAGCCGCAGGGCGGACAGGGTGGTGTACTCGGTGCTGCCGGGTTCGAACCGGTCGAGGAACCACAGGCGTTGCTGCGCGTACGACAGGGGCGCCGGGGTGTCCGCGGGGAGGGCCGGGATGACGTCGGCGGTGTGCGCGGTACCCGCCGGTTCGCCGAGCGCGGTCGCGAGGTCGGACAGCGTGGAGTGGGTGAACAGCAGCCGGGGTGAGACATCGGTGCCGAAGGCGGCGCGCAGCCGGGAGGTGACCCGTACGGCGAGGATGGAGTCGCCGCCGAGCGCGAAGAAGTCGTCGTCGGCGCCGACCTCGTCGGTGTCCAGGACGTCCGTCCAGGCGGCGGCGACCAGCCGTTCGGCAGGGGTGCGCAGGGGGGTTCGCGCGCGGTCCGCGGCGAAGCCGTCGGGGCCGGGGGCGGGCAGGGCGCGCCGGTCGAGCTTGCCGTTCACGGTGAGCGGCAGCGCGGTCATCGGTACGTAGGCCGCGGGCACCATGTGGGCGGGCAGCGACCCCTCCAGGTGGGCGCGCAGTTCGGCGGCGGGCGGGGGCGGCGCGGTGCGGTCGCCGGTGCCGGTGCCGACCACGTGGGCGACCAGGCGGCGGGTCCCGGCGGCGTCCTCGTACACGCCGACGGCGGCGGCGCCCACACCCGGGTGGGTGTGCAGGGCGGCCTCGATCTCGCCTGGTTCGATGCGGTAGCCGCGGATCTTCACCTGCTGGTCGGCGCGGCCGAGGTACTCCAGGGAGCCGTCGGCACGCCTGCGGGCCCGGTCGCCGGTGCGGTACATGCGGGTGCCGGGCCGGCCGAACGGGTCGGCGAGGAACCGGGTCGCGGTGAGGCCGGGCCGGTTCAGGTAGCCGCGCGCCAGGCCCTCACCGGCGACGAACAGCTCGCCGACGGCGCCGGGCGGCACGGGCCGCAGCAGTTCGTCCAGCACATGCACCCGCAGGTCCGGGATGCCGGTGCCGATGGGGCTCGCGGCGCCGGTGCGGGCCGTGAAGCGGTCCAGCGGGGCGTAGGTGACGTGCACGGTGGTCTCGGTGATGCCGTACATGTTCACCAGGCGCGGCGCGGTGTCCGGGTGGCGCGGGTACCAGTCGGCGAGCCGGTCCACGTCCAGCGCCTCGCCGCCGAAGATCACCGTGCGCAGGGCCAGCCGGGCGCTGACGTCGGGGAGTTCGGCGTCCGCCCGGACCAGCGGGTAGAAGGCGGAGGGGGTCTGGTTGAGGACGGTGACCTGTTCGTCGGCGAGCAGCCGCAGGAAGTCCTCCGGGGAGCGCGCGGTGTCCTCGGGGACGATCACCAGGCGGCCGCCGTGCAGCAGCGGGCCCCACAGCTCCCACACGGAGAAGTCGAAGGCGTAGGAGTGGAACAGCGTCCATACGTCGTCGGGGCCGAAGCCGAACCAGTGCCGGGTGCGGCCGAACAGCCGGACCACGTTGGCGTGCGGGACGACCACGCCCTTGGGCAGGCCGGTGGAGCCGGAGGTGTAGATGGCGTAGGCGGGGCTGTCGGGCAGCGCGCGGCGGGCCGGGCCCGCGGCCGGGCGGCGGGCGAGGTCGGCGCGGACCCCGGGGTCGTCCAGGGGCACCAGGGGTACGCCCGCATCGGCTTCGGCGCCACTGGTGGTCACCAGGGCCACCGGGGCGGCGTCGGCGAGCAGGTGCCGTACCCGCTCGGCGGGCAGCCGGGGGTCGATGGGCAGGTAGGCGGCGCCGGTCTTCAGCACGGCGAGGACGGCCACGACGAGGTCGGTGGAGCGGGGCAGCGCCAGGGCCACGAACGTCTCGGGTCCGGCGCCGAGTTCGGCGAGCCGGTGGGCGAGCTGTCCGGAGCGGGCGTCGAGGGTGGCGTAGTCGAGCCGGTCGGCGCCGCAGCTGACGGCCTCGGCGCCCGGGGTGCGGGCGGCCTGGGCGGTGAAGAGGCCGTCCAGGGTCTCGGCGGGCCGGCCCTCCTCAGTGCCGTTCCACTCGGCCGGGAGGCTCCGCCGTTCCTCGGCGGTGATCCAGGCGAGGTCGCGCACGGGCCGCTCCGGGTCGTCGGCCAGCTCGGTGAGCAGCAGGCACAGCCGGTCGGCGAGGTCCCGTACGGTCGCGGGTTCGAACAGCTGGGGGTCGTAGGCGAGGTCGAAGCCGAAGCGCTCGCCCTGGTAAGCGCGCAGTACCAGCGCGTAGTTGGTGGCGTCGCGGGCGGAGACGTCCGCCAGGCGTATCCCGGCGTCGGTCGAACGGGCCTCGTCGAAGGGGTAGTTCTCGAAGGCCACCATGCTGTCGAACAGCGGGCTCCCGGACGGCACGTCGCTCAGCGCGGTCAGCTCGGCGAGGGACACCGCGGCGAACCGCCGTGCGTCGGCCTGTGCTTCCTGGAGTTCCCGCAGCCAGGCGGTGGCGGTACGGCGGCCGTCGACGCGGACCCGGGTGGGCAGGGTGTTGATGAACATGCCGACCATCGACTCGACGCCGGGCAGGTCGTCGGGGCGCCCGGAGACGGTGGTGCCGAACAGCACGTCCGGCTCGGCGCCGTAGCGGGACAGCAGCAGCGCCCAGGCGCCCTGCACCACGGTGCCGAGGGTGAGTCCCGCGGCTCGGGCGGTGCGGGCCAGCCGCGCGGAGACCTCGTCGGACAGAGCGGCCGTGTGCAGGCCGCCGGAGCGGGTCTCGTGCCCGGGACGCCGGGTCCGGTCGGCGGGCAGCGGGGTGGGGGTCGCGAACCCGGCGAGGACGTCCCGCCAGTGCGCGCGGGCCGCCGCGCCGTCCTGTCCGGCCAGCCAGCGCACATAGTCGCCGAACGGCCGGCGGGCCGGGGGCCGGGGAGTCGCGCCGGTGGTCAGCGCCGTGTACTCGGCAAACACCTCGGTGAGGACCTGGGCCAGGCTCCAGCCGTCCAGGATGAGGTGGTGGGAGGTCCACAGCAGGTGCAGCCGGTCCCCGGGCAGCCGGACGAGGGTGAGCCGCATCAGCGGGGCGGCGGTGAGGTCCAGTCCGCGCGCGAGGTCGTCGGCGCGCAGCCGGTCCCAGCGCGCCTCCCGCTCCGCCGGGTCGAGTTCCCGCCAGTCCACCTGCTCCACGGGCACGGTGACCCGGCGGTGCACGACCTGGAGCGGGACCGGCACGCCCTCCCACACCACGGAGGTGCGCAGGGCGGGGGTGCGGTCGGTGACGTGCTGCCAGGCCAGGGCGAGCGCGGCGGGGTCGGTGACGCCTTCGAGGAGCAGCGCGGCCTGGTCGACGTACACGTCGTCGGGTCCGCCGACCAGCCGGTGGAAGAGCATGCCCTCCTGGAGCGGGGTGAGCGGCAGCAGGTCCTCGATGTCCCGGCCGTCGCCGACGACGCGGTCCACACCTGCCTGGTCGAGGCGGGCGAGCGGGAAGTCGGAGGGGGTACGGCCGCCCGCGCCGGGGCGCACGCAGTGCTCGGTGATCGCGCCGAGCGCCCGCACCATGCCGTCGGCCAACCGCCGTACGGTGCCGGCCCGGTGCACCTGGTCGCTGTAGTGCCAGGTGATCTCCAGCTCGCCGTCGGTGACCAGGGCGGACACGTCGAGGAGGTGGTCGAGCGGCTCGCCGGGGTCGGTGTCCCGGCCGGGTACGTCGGCGACGGGTGCGAAGTCGCCGTCGCCGGGCGCCTCCCACTGGCCGTGGTAGGTGAAGCACACCTGGGGCAGCGGGAGTTCACCGAGGGCACGGGCCCCCGGGCCGGGCGAGCCGAGGTGGGCCAGCGCCTGGTAGCCGAGGCCCCGGCGGGGTACCGCCCGCAGCCGCTCCTTGACGGACTTGAGGGTGCTCCCCCAGTCGTCCGCTGCGGCCGGGGTCAGGGTGACCGGGTACTGGGTGGTGAACCAGCCCACCGTGCGGGACAGATCGGCGCCCTCGGCCAGGTCCTCCTGGCGGCCGTGGCCCTCCAGCGCGACGGTCACCCGGTCGGTTCCCGTCCAGTCGGCCAGCACCCGGCCGAGCGCGCTCAGCAGTACGTCGTTGACCTGGGTGCGGTACGCCGTCGGCACGCGCCGCAGCAGCGCCTCGGTGGTGGCGCGGTCCACCCGGGTGCGGACGGTGCGCACGGATCCGGCGAGCGGGGTGCCGGGCAGGTCGACGGGGAGCGGGGTGCGGGGCTCGGCCACTTCCCGGGTCCAGTAGGGCAGGTCGTCGTCCAGGTCTCCGGCCCGTACCCGGTCGGACAGTTCGCGCGCCCAGTCGGCGAACGCGGTGTGCTCGGGCTCGGGCCGGGGCTCCTCCCCCGCCGCCGCCTGCCGGTAGCTCTCCGCGAGGCCGGTGAGCAGCACCCGCCAGGAGACGCTGTCGACCGCCAGGTGGTGGGCGGTGAGGAAGAGGCGCGGGCGCCGGCCGCCGGTGAGCAGGGCCGCGCGCAGCAGCGTCCCGGTGGCCGGGTCGAGGGCGGCGCGGGCCTGCTCGGCGGCCTCGGGACGTGTGCTCTTCCGATCTCGGGCCTGCTCGGCGGCCTCGGCGGGCGGGGTGCCGGGGGCGTGGCGGGTCAGCGGCGGGCCGTCCGGGGCGGCGGTGGGGTGCTGGAGCCAGGTGTCCCCGGAGCGGACGAAGCGGGTGCGCAGCGCCGGGTGCCGGGCCACCAGGGCGGTCAACGCCCTCTCCAGTGCCCGTTCGTCGAAGTCGTGCGGCAGGTCGAGCAGCATCGACATGCTGAAGTGCCGCAGCGGGCCGTGCGTGGCGAGGAACCACTCCTGGACCGGGGTGAGGGGGGCGGGTCCGTCCTGCCGGGGGCGCCGGGGCGCGGGCACGGTGGCGGTGCGGCGGGACGCGGCGGCGGCCAGGTCGGCGACGGTCTGGTGCCGGAAGACGTCCTGCGAGCCGATCCGCAGCCCGGCGGCGCGGGCCCGGGAGACGGCCTGGATGCTCAGGATGGAGTCGCCGCCCAGCTCGAAGAAGTTGTCCGTGACGCCGACCCGGGCCACCCCGAGCACCTCGGCCCAGACGGCCGCCAGGGTCTCCTCCTCGGGGGTGCGGGGGGCCACGAACTCCCGTTCCGCCTCCGGGGTTTCGGGGGCGGGCAGGGCGCGGCGGTCGAGCTTGCCGCTGGTGGTCAGGGGCAGTGCGTCCAGGGCGGTGAAGGAGGACGGCACCCAGGCGTCGGGCAGCACGCGGCGCAGGGCGGCCCGCAGATCGGCGGGGGCGGGCCGCCGGGCGCCGGGCGCGGGCACGACGTAGGCCGCGAGGCGGGTGTGTCCGCGGGCGTCGGGTACGGCGACGACCGCGGCGGCGGTGATGCCGTCCAGCGCGAGCAGCGCGGCCTCGATCTCGCCGGGCTCGATGCGGTGGCCGCGCACCTTGACCTGGTCGTCGGCGCGCCCGAGGTAGTCGAGGCGGCCGTCGGCGGTCCACCGGGCCAGGTCGCCGGTGCGGTACATGCGGGTCCCGGCGGGCCCGTACGGGTCGGGCAGGAACCGGGTGGCGGTCAGGCCGGGGCGGCCGGTGTAGCCGCGGGCCAGCTGGTCGCCCGCGAGGTACAGCTCGCCGCCGACCCCGGGCGGCACCGGCTGGAGCCGGTCGTCCAGCACATAGGCGCGTACGCCGAGCAGCGGGCGGCCCACCAGCGGGCGGTCCCCGCCGTCGATGCGGCAGGACAGCGCGTCCACGGTGCACTCGGTGGGGCCGTAGAAGTTGTGCGCGGCCACGTCCGGGTGGGCGGCCAGCTCCCGCCAGAGCGCGGGTCCGACCGCCTCGCCGCCGAGCATGAGGACGCGGGGGTGGTGCCGGGGGTCGGTGAGCAGCCCTGCGGGCAGCAGCTGGCGCAGGTAGGAGGGGGTGACGTCGAGGAAGTCGACGCAGTGCTCGACGACGTACTCGACCAGGGCGGCCGGGTCCATCCGGGTCACCTCGTCGACCAGGTGCAGGGGATGGCCGTCGGCCATCAGCAGCACGCCCTCCAGGGAGGTGTCGAAGGAGAAGGAGGCGGTGAGCGCGACGCGCAGCGGGCCGCCGCCCGCCTCGGCGACGAAGCCCGCCCGGTGCGCGGCGAGCAGGCGCGCCGCCGAACGGTGCGACACGGCGACGCCCTTGGGGCGGCCGGTCGAGCCGGAGGTGTGGATGACGTAGGCGATGTGCTCCGGGTCCAGCGGGGCGCGCCGGTCGGCGTCCCTCGGATCGGTGTCCGGGGCGGTCGCGGGTACGGCGCGCAGGGCGTCCTCGTCCAGCACCAGGGCCGGACGGGTGTCGTCCAGCAGGTACCGGACGCGTTCCGCGGGCAGGGCGGTGTCGAGCGGGAGGTATCCGGCGCCGGACTTCCAGACGGCGAGGATCGCGGTGATCATGTCGGCGGTGCGCGGCAGCCGCAGCGCCACCAGCTGCTCCGGTCCCGCGCCGCGCGCGATGAGGTGGTGGGCGAGCCGGTTGGCGCGGGCGTTGAGCGTGCCGTAGTCGAGCCGTTCGCCGCCCGCGACGAGGGCGAGGGCGTCCGGGGTGCGGGCGGCACGGCGCTCGAACAGCTCCGCGTGGAGGGCGTCGGGCGCGGGCTGGTGCGTGCCGGAGTCCCCGAAGGCGAGGACCTGGCGGGTCTCCGCCTCGGACAGCAGCGGCAGGGTGCCCAGCGGGCGGTCCGGGGCGTCGGCGGCGCCCTCCAGCAGGCGCAGCAGCTGACCCGCCAGCCGTTCGGCCGTGGCCGCGTCGAACAGGTCGGTGCGGTACTCCAGCAGCCCGGTCAGGCGCTCCCCGTCCGGTACGAACTCCACGCTGAGGTCGAAGGTGGCCGCCTGCCGGGGCACGTCGACCGGGCTGGTGGCGAGGCCGTGCGGGGCGGTCGCGGCGGGCGGGTCGGGGTGCAGCAGGACGAGCACGTCGAACAGCGGGTTGCGGCCGGCCTCGCGCGCTGCGCCGACCGCCTCCACGACCCGTTCGAACGGCGTGTCGCCGTGCGCGAAGGCGTCGTTGACGGTGTCGGCGGTCCGCCCCAGCAGCTCGCGGAAGGAGCCGGAGCGGTCCACCGCGGTGCGCAGCACGACGGTGTTCACGAAGAAGCCGACGGTGCGTTCCAGCTCGGTGCGGGAGCGGCCGGGGGTCAGGGAGCCGACGGTGATGTCGTCCTGTCCCGACCAGCGGGCCAGCAGGGCCTGGGTCGCCGCGACCAGGGCGGTGTGCAGGGTGCTGTGCTGCTCCCGCGCGAGAGTGCGCAGCCGGGTGGTGAGGGCTGCGGGGACGGTGAAGGTGTGGACGGCTCCGGTGCCCGCCTCCTCGCCGCGGCGCGGCCGGTCCAGGGGCAGTTCCGGTGCCACCGCTCCGGCCAACCGCTCCTTCCAGTGCGCGAGTTGGCCGTCGAGCCGGGCGCCCGAGAGCTGTTCGCGCTGCCACACCGCGAAGTCCGGGTACTGCGTGGCCACCGGCGGCAGCTGCGGCGCGGCACCCCGGGCGAGGGCGTCGTAGGCGGTGCGCAGCTCGTCCAGGACGACGCCCATCGACCAGCCGTCGGTGACGATGTGATGGGCCGTCAGCAGCAGGACGTGCGCGGCGGCGGACTCGCGCAGCAGCAGGGCGCGCAGCGGCGGACCCTGCCGCAGGTCGAAGGGGCGGGCGTACTCCGCTCTCAGGTCCGCGTCCAGGTCAGTGGTGTCGCGGACCGGCAGCGGCACCGGGCCCGCCGGGTGCACCCGCTGCGCCGGGCGGCCGTCGGTCTCCTCGAAGGTGGTGCGCAGGGCCTCGTGCCGGGCCACGACGGCGGCCAGGGCGGTGCCCAGCGCCTCCTGGTCCAGCGGGCCGGTGAAGCGGACCGCGACCGCGCTGTTGTAGCGGGGGTCGCCGGGCCGCAGCCGGTCCAGGAACCACAGGCGCTGCTGGGCGAAGGACAGCGGCAGCGGGCGGTCCCGGTCGGCGCGCGGGATGCCCTGCCGGGCGGCCGGGGCGCTGCCGCCGGCCCGTCAGATCGGAAGAGCGTCCGGGCGGCCGGGGCGCTGCCGCCGGCCCGTCCGGCGAGCCGTCGGCGCAGCGCCTCGCGCATCTGCTCGGGCAGTGCCTCGGCGCGGTCCCGCCGGGAGGGGCGGGCGGGGCCGGAGGGGTTCGAAGGGGTCGAAGACGTCATGGTCGTCGATTCCTCACCGTTCGTGGTCGTTGCCGCCGAGCGCGGCGTCTTCGTCGTCGGGTCCGGTGCCCTGGTCGTAGGCGTCGTCGGGGCCGGTGCCGTGGTCGTCGTCGGCGTCGCCGTACGCGGCGTTCTCGAACTCGCTGAGGATCTGCTCCTCCACCAGGTGCGCCAGGGCGGCGACGGTGCGCGAGACCAGGACGTCGCGGGGGGTCAGTGTGATGGCGAACGCGTCGTTGGCGCGGGAGGCGATGAGCAGGGCGCGCATGGAGTCGCCGCCGAGCAGGAAGTAATCGTCCTCGGCGCCGACGGACGTCCCCAGGGTCTCCTCCCAGATCTCCGCGACCGCCTCCTCGGTGGGGGTGCGCGGTGCCACGTACTCGGGCCGGTCCCGCTCCTCCTCCGGTGCCGGTGCGGGCAGGGCCGCCCGGTCGGTCTTGCCGTTCTCGGTGAGAGGGAAGCGCTCCAGGGCGACGAAGGCCGACGGGATCATGTGGCCCGGCAGGAACCGGGCGGCCAGGGACCGCAGTTCGGCCGGGGCGGGGGGTTCGGCGCCGGGGGCAGTGAGCAGGTGGGCGACCAGGCGCGGCAGGCCGGGTTCGTCCTCGCGTACGGTCACCACCGCGTCCAGCACGTCCGGGTGGCGTACGAGGGTCGCCTCGACCTCGCCCGCCTCGATGCGGTGGCCGCGCAGCGTGAGCTGGTGGTCGGTGCGCCCCCGGTAGTGCAGTTCGCCGCCGCTGTCACGGCGCACCAGGTCGCCGGTGCGGTACATGCGGGTGCCGGGCGGCCCGAACGGGTCGGCGCGGAACCGGGCGGCGGTCAGTCCCGGGCGGCCGAGGTAGCCGCGGGCCAACGCCGTTCCTGACAGCCAGAGTTCGCCGGGGACACCGTCGGGTACCGGCCGCAGCCGGGCGTCCAGGACGTAGGCGCCGGTGGCGGGCAGCGGGCGGCCGATGGGGGGTGCACCGCCATCCGCCGCCAGCGGCGCGGACCAGGTGGCGACGACGGTGGCCTCGGTGGGGCCGTAGGAGTTGACCATGCGGTGGTGCGGCGCCCAGCGGGCCACCAGGTCGGCCCCGCACGCCTCGGCGCCGACGATCAGGGTCTTCAGGTCCGGCAGAGTGCCGGGGGTGCCCGGGGGCAGGGTGGCGAGCGCGGCCGGGGGCAGCAGGGTATGGGTGATGCGCTCGGCCCGCATCACGTCGGCCAGTTCGGCGCCGAGCAGCGGTCCGGGGCGGGGCACGACGAGCCGGGCGCCGTGCGGCAGGGACATGCACAGCTCCAGTACGGAGGCGTCGAAGCTGGGCGTGGCGAAGGCCAGCACCCGGTCTCCCTCGGCCACTTGGTAGTGGGCGGCCTCGGCGGCGGAGAACGCGGCGAGCCCGCGGTGGGTGACGACCACGCCCTTCGGGGTGCCGGTGGAGCCGGAGGTGTAGATGACGTACGCCGGGTCGTCCAGGTCCAGCGGGCGCCTGCGGTCGGCGTCGGCGGGCCGGTGTCCGGGTGCCTCGTCCGGCGGCGCGGCGAGCAGGCCTGCGATCTCCTTGGCGTCGAGGGTCAGGGCGGGGGCGGCGTCGCGCAGCATCAGCGCGATCCGCTCCTCGGGGTAGGCGGGGTCCACGGGCAGGAACGCGGCGCCCGCCTTGGCCACCGCCAGCTGGGCCAGCACCATGTCCACGGAGCGGGGCAGCAGCAGCGCGACGATGTCGCCGGGTCCGGCGCCCCGGGCGATGAGCCGGTGGGCCAGCCGGTTGGCCCGCGCCTCCGCCTCGGCGAAGGTGAGCAGGGAGCCGGGCGCGGCGAGCGCGGGGGCGTCCGGCCGACGGTCGACGGCCGCCTCCACGAGGGCGGGCAGGGTGACGGCGGGCACCTCGCCCGAGGCCGGGCGGGACGGTCCCCGCAGCAGCCGCTCGCGCAGTGCGGGCGGCAGCACGTCGAGTTCGTCGAGGCGGGCGGTGCCGTCCGTGCCGGCCAGGGTGTGCAGGGTGTGCAGCAGCTGGGCGGCGAGGGCGTCGGCGGTGTCCGCGTCGAAGCACCTCGGGTCGTAACCGAGTTCGACGGCGAGCCGGTCGCCGGGCGAGACCACCACGGTGAGCGGGTAGTTGGTGGCCTCCCGGGCGTCCAGGTCGCGCAGGGCGAGCCCGTGGGCGCCCGCGGTCGCGTCGCCGACCGGGTAGTTCTCGAACACCACCAGGCTGTCGAACAGGCCGGTGCCCGGCGGCAGTTCGGTGAGGGCGCGCAGCGCGTTGAGCGGCAGGTGGTCGTGGCGCCGGTCCTCCGCGCGCGCCTCCTGCACCGCGCGCAGCCAGCCGGCCGCGGGCGCGGCGCCGTCGACGGCGATCCGGGCGGGCAGCGTGGTGATGAACAGGCCGGTGATGGTGTCGGCGCCGGGCAGGTCGGCGGGCCGTCCGGAGACGGTGGTGCCGAAGCACACCTCCGCCTCCCCGCTCCACCGGGCCAGCAGCAGCGCCCAGGCGCCCTGCACCAGGGTGTTCAGGGTCAGGCGGTGCCGCCGCGCGAACTCCTGGAGGCGGCGGGTCTCCTCGGCGCCGAGCCGCTGCGACAGCCAGGTGCCCGAGCGGGCCGTGGTGCCGGGGGCGGGCCTGCGGTCGTACGGCAGCGGGGTCGGTGTGCGCAGTTGGGACAGGGCCCCGCGCCAGTGGTCCTCGGCGGGTCCGGTGCCGCGGGCGGCCAGCCAGGCGGCGTAGTCCGCGAACGGGCGGCGCTCGGGCAGCCGGGGCCGCTCGCCCCGGGCCAGCGCCTCGTGGGCGGCCAGCACATCGGCGAGTACGTGGAAGACGCTCCAGCCGTCCAGCAGGACGTGGTGGAAGGTCCAGACGACCCGTACCGCGTCCGGTCCGAGCCGGACCAGGGCGAGCCGCAGCAGCGGGGCGCGCTCCAGGGCCAGGCCCCGGGCCCGCTCCTCGGCGAGCAGCCGCTCCAGCTCCGCCTCCCGCCGGTCCGCGGACAGCGCGCTCCAGTCGTGCTCGGTGACGGGCAGGACCACGTCCCGGTGGACGATCTGGAGCGGTACGGGCACGCCGTGCAGGGCGACGGAGGTGCGCAGCACGGGGGTGCGGTCGACGACGTGCCGCCAGGCGGCCGCCAGGGTGCCCGGGTCGCGGGCGCCGTCCGCCACGAAGGTGATCTGCTCGACGTACAGGCCGTGTTCGGCCTCGTCCAGGCCGTGCATCACCATGCCGGTCTGGGTGGGCGTGAGCGGGTACACGTCCTGGACGTCCGCCCCGCTGCCGACGAGCCGGTCGAGAGCGGTCTGGTCCAGTGGCGCGAGCGGGAAGTCGGACGGGGTGCGGCCACCGGCGCCGGGTTCGGCGCAGTGCCGGACGATCGCGCGCAGTTCGTCGGCCAGTTCGGCCGCCAGCCGGGCGACGGTCTCCGGCCGGTGCACCTCGCGGGAGTACGACCAGGTGAACTCCAGCCGGTCGCCGGTGACCCGGCCGAGGACGTCCAGCAGGTGCGGGCGGTCCGCGGCGCGGTCCATGCCGCCGCTGAGGCCGTCGCCGTGGGGCGCGCCCAGCAGGCCGCCGGGCGCGGGGGTCCGGTCCTGCCGGCCGAGGTAGTTGAAGCACACCTGGGGCAGTCCGGGCAGGGCGGCGCCCGCCGTGGGGTGCAGATGGCGCAGCGCGCCGTAGCCGAGGCCGCCGTTCGGTACGGCCCGCAGGTTCTCCTTGACGGTCTTCAGCGCGGTGCCGGTGTCCGCCTCCCGGGGCACGTCCAGGGCGACCGGGTACACGGTGGTGAACCAGCCGGTGGTGCGGGCGAGGTCCGCCTCGGCGAAGAGTTCCTCGCGGCCGTGGCCCTCCAGGGTGACCGCCACCCGGTCCCGGCCCGTCCAGCGGCCGAGGACCCGGCCCAGCGCGGTGAGCAGGACGTCGTTGACGCGGGTGCGGTAGGCGTCCGGGACGTCCTGGAGCAGTCGGCGGGTCTCCTCGGCGTCGAGTCCGGCGGTCAGGCTCTCCTCGACGGCGACGGTGTTCGCGCCGCCGGTGTGGTCGACCGGCAGGGCGGTCCCGGTGCCGACGCCCTGCCAGTGGGCGAGTTCGGCGTCAAAGCCGCCCGCCTCGGTGTGCTCGGCGAGCCGCCTGGCCCAGGCCTGGAACGAGGTGCTCTTGGCGCCGAGTTCGGGCCGCGCCCCGTCCCGCAGGGCGCGGTGGGCGCTCTCCAGGTCCTCCAGGATCAGCCGCCAGGACACGGCGTCCACGACGAGGTGGTGGGCGGCGAGCAGCAGCACCGGCCGTGCGGTGCCGCCCGGCAGGCACAGGGCCGCGCGCAGCAGCGGCCCGTGGGCCAGGTCGAACCCGGCGCCGAGGGCGGCGGCCACCGCGCGCGGCTCCGCGTCCCGGTGCACCTCCAGGTGCACGGCGGTGTCGCCGGGCGCGCTGCCGTACTGCCGCCAGCGGCCGTCCCCGGCCTCCTCGAAGCGGTGCCGCAGCGCGTCGTGGTGCTCCAGTACGGCGGCCAGGGCGGCCCGCAGCACCGACTCCTCGGGTTCCTCGGCCAGTTCGAAGGAGACCGTCTGGCTGAAGCGCGCGGGGTCCCCGGTGAGCGTGTCGAGCAGCCAGTGCTGTACGGGGGTGAGCGGGGCCTCGCCGGTCACCGGGCCCTGTTCGGCTCCGGCGGATCCGGCGCTGTCCGGCAACTTCTCGGCCGCGGCGGCGAGTTCGGCGAGGGTCTGGTGGGTGAACAGGTGCCGGGGGTTCAGGGCGAGACCGGCGCGGCGGGCGGCCGAGACGATCTGGATGCCGAGGATGGAGTCGCCGCCGAGCATGAAGTAGTTGTCGTCCGCGCCCACTTCGGGCACGCCCAGCACCTCGGACCAGATGGCGGCCAGGGTGTGCTCCGCCTCGGTGTGCGGCGGTCGGCCCGCTCCCGTACCGGCGCTGGGCGCGGCCCACTCGGGGGTGGGCAGGGCCCGCCGGTCGAGCTTGCCGGTGGCGCCGAGCGGCAGCCGCTCCAGCGGCAGGACGAGGGCGGGGACCAGATGGTCGGGGAGGCTGCCCGCGAGGAAGGCGCGCAGTTCGGCGGGGTCCGGCAGAGCGGCCGCGCGGGGCACCGCGTAGCCGATGAGCCGGCGGTGGCCGTCCTGCTCCACCACCCGGGCGGCCGCTCCCGCCACGGCCGGGTGGCGGGCCAGCGCGGCCTCCACCTCGCCGAGTTCGATGCGGAAGCCGCGTACCTTCACCTGGTCGTCGCCGCGCCCGAGGTAGACGAGGTCGCCGTCGGCCGTCCAGCGGACCCGGTCGCCGGTGCGGTACATACGGCTGCCCGCCGGGCCGAACGGGTCGGGCAGGAAGCGGGTCGCGGTCAGGCCGGGGCGGCGCAGATAGCCGCGGGCGACCCCGGTTCCGGCGAGGAAGAGCTCGCCGGGCGCGCCGACGGGCACCGGGCGCATCCGCTCGTCCAGGACGTAGGCGCGGGCACCGCCGAGCGGGCGGCCGATCGGCGGGTCGCGGTCGGGGTCGGCCGGGTCGCAGGTGAAGGCGGTGGCGTAGACGGTGGCCTCGGTGGGCCCGTAGATGTTGCGCACCTCGCCGCCGGGGACGGCGTCGCGGACCCGGCGCACGGTCCGGGCGGGCAGCCCCTCCCCCGCGAGGACCACGGTGTCGGCGGTGACCTGGACGGCGTCCTCGGCGAGCAGCCGGTCCAGGGCGGAGGGCACCGCGCTGAGCAGTCCGGCCCGCCACGGGCCGGGGCGTTCGGCGAGGGCCAGCAGGTCGCGGACGATCTCGACGCAGCCGCCGGAGAGCAGCGGGGCGAAGATCTCGAAGACCGACACATCGAAATTGAGCGAGGTGGAGGCGATCACATGGGCGAGGCCCCGGCCGGTGAACTCGGCCGCCGCCCAGTCGGTCAGGGCGAGGACGGAGGCGTGGCTGACGACGACGCCCTTGGGGCGGCCGGTCGAGCCCGAGGTGTGGATCACATAGGCGGGGTGGCCGGGCAGCAGGGCGGTACGGCGTTCGTCGTCGCCGACCGGGGTGTCCGGCACCTGGGGGTCCGGCTCCTCGTCCAGCAGGATGCGGGTGAACGGCCCCTCGGGCAGCCGCCCCGCGGTCGAGGCGGCCGTGATCACGGCGTCGGGCCGTACGTCCTCGAAGAGGAACGCGACGCGCTCGGCCGGGTACTGGGGGTCGACCGGCAGGTATCCGGCGCCGCTCTTGAGCACCGCGAGGAGCGCCACGATCAGCTCGGCGGTGCGGGGCAGGCACAGGGCGACGAAGCGCTCGGGTCCGGCACCGGCCGCGATGAGCCGCCGGGCCAGCCGGTTGGCGCGGGCGTCGAGCTCGCCGTAGGTGAGGCACCGGTCGGCGTGGCGGACGGCGAGGGCGTCCGGGGTACGCTCGGCCTGCCGTCGGAACGCCTCCGGCAGGGTGCCGTGCGGGAGTTCGGCCACGGGTCCGCCCAGGCGGTCCACCAGCGCCCGCGCCCCGGGCGTATCGAGCAGGGGCAGTTCGGCGAGGGTGCGGCCGGGGTCGTCGGCCATGCCGGTCAGCAGGGTGCGCAGGCTCTCGCCGAGCGCCCGTACCGTCGTGGCGTCGAAGGCGTCCGGGTCGTAGTCCAGGTTCACGGCCAGGGTGTCGCCGGGCGCGACGACCACGCTCAGCGGGTAGTTCGTCGGTTCCAGGTCGCGTTCCTGCTCCATGGACAGGCCGTGGCGGGCCAGCGCGTGTTCGTCGAACGGATAGTTCTCGAAGACCACGATGGAGTCGAACAGGCTTGTGCCGCCGGGCACTTCGCTCCAGGACTGCAACTGGGCGAGCGAGACGAAGTCATGGCGGCGGGCCTCGGACTGGGCGGCCTGGAGTTCGCGCAGCCAGTCAAGCAGCGGGCGCTGACCGTCGACGCGGGCGCGGGTGGGCAGCGTGTTGATGAACAGGCCCACCATCGAGGTGACGCCGGGCAGTTCGGCGGGGCGGCCGGAGACGGTGGTGCCGAACACCACGTCGGTGCCGCCGCCGTAGCGGGACAGCAGCAGCGCCCAGGCGCCCTGGAGGACCGTGTTCAGGGTGAGTCCGGCGCGCTGGGCGGTCTCGCGCAGCCGCGCCGAGACGTCCGGGGCGAGGGTCGTGCGCACCGTGCCGCAGGAGGAGGCGCGGTGGGCCTCGGCGGGGCGCCGGTCCCGGGGCAGCTCGGTGGGGGCCTGGAAGCCGGCGAGGGCGGCCCGCCAGTGCCGTTCGGCGCGTTCGGTGTCCTGTGCGGCGAGCCAGCGCAGGTACTCGGCGAACGGCCTGCGTTCGGTCGGTCGCGGGCGGCGCCCGGAGGTGAGCGCGGCGTACCGCTCGCAGACCTCGTCGAAGACCTGGGCGGCGCTCCAGCCGTCCAGCAGGACGTGGTGGAACGTCCACACCAGCCGGACCCGCTCGGGCGCGAGCCTGATCAGGGTCAGCCGCATCAGGGGCGCGGTGCCCAGGTCGATGCCCCGCTCCCGGTCCTCGGCGAGCAGCCGGTCCAGCTCGTCCGCGCAGTCGTCGGCGGGCCGCCCTGACCAGTCGTGGTGGGTGACCGGCACGGTGGCGCGGTGCCGGACGACCTGGAGCGGTTGCGGGGTCTCCTGCCACACCAGGTGGGTGCGCAGGACCGGGTTGGCGTCCGCGGTGTGCTGCCACGCCTGGGCGAGCGCCCGCGGGTCGGTGACCCCGTTCAGCACCAGCTGCACCTGGTTGACGTAGGTGCGGCCCGCCGGGTCGAGCAGGCTGTGGAAGAGCATTCCGGCCTGCATCGGGGTGAGCGGGTAGATGTCCGCGATGTCATGGCCGGTGCCGGCGATGTGGTCGACGGCGGTCTGGTCCAGGCGGGCCAGCGGGAAGTCCGAGGGGGTGCGGCCGCCCGCCTCGGGGCGGGCGCAGTGCGCGACGATGTCGCCGAGCGCGCGCAGCACGCCCTCGGCGAGCGCGGTGACGGTGTGCTCGTGGTGCCGTCCGGCGCTGTAGTACCAGGTGATCTCCAGCCGGTCGTCCTCGACCCGGGCCACCACGTCCAGCAGGTGCAGGCGTTCGGTGCCGGGCGCCTCGGCGCCGCCCAGGCCGCCGGGTACCGCCCCGACCAGGCTGCCGCCCGCCCCGGACCAGTCGAAGCGGCCCAGGTAGTTGAAGCTGATGGCGGGTTCGGGCGCGCCGGTGAGCCGGGCGTCGCGGACGAGATGGCGCAGTACGCCGTAGCCGAGACCGCGGTCGGGTACGGCGCGCAGCTGTTCCTTGACGGCCTTCAGGGCGGTGCCCCAGTCGCCGGGCGGGACGGTCAGGGCGAGGGGGAAGAGCGAGGTGAACCAGCCGACGGTGCGGGACAGGTCGACGTCCTCGAACAGCTGGTCCTCACGGCCGTGGCCCTCAAGTCCGACGGCGACGGTGCCGTGCCCGGTCCAGTCGGCGAGGACCCGGCCGAGCGCGGTGAGCAGGACGTCGTCGACGCGGGTGCGGTAGACCCCGGGGACGCGGCGCAGCAGGGCGTCGGTGCGGTCGCGGTCCAGTCGTACGGTGACCTCGCGGACGTCGGCCATGGTGTTGCCGCCGGTGCCGTCCGCGGGCAGCGGGTCGGCGCAGTGCCGGGCGGCCCGCTCCCAGTGGTCGAGCCGGGCGGCGAAGGTGTCGGCGTGCTCGCGCAGCCGGTGGACCCAGGCGTGCACGGAGGTGGTGCGGGCGGGCAGGCGCACGGGCTCGCCGGTCAGGGCCTGCCGGTAGGCGGTCTCCAGGTCCTCCAGCAGGATGCGCCAGGAGACGCCGTCGACCACCAGGTGGTGGGCGACCAGCAGCAGCCGCGCGGGCCGGGTGCCGTCGGCGGTGAACAGGCGGGCGGTGAACAGCGGTCCTGTCGCGAGGCGGAGTCCGGCGTGGGCCGCCGCCGTGACGAACTCCTCGGCCCGGGGGTCGTGGACCTGGAGCAGCTCGGGCTCCGGGGCGTCGGCGGCGGGGACGTCCTGCCGCCAGGTGCCGTCCGCGTCGGCGGTGAACCGGGCGCGCAGCGCGTCGTGCCGGGTCCACAGGGCGGTGAGGGCGCGGCGCAGCGCGTCCTCGTCCACCGGTCCGGCCGCCTCGATGAGGACGGACTGGTCGAAGAGGTCGGCGTGCGGCGGGCGGGGGTCGAGGAACCAGTGCTGGATCGGGGTGAGGTCCACCGCCCCGCTGACCGGTGCGGTGCCGGTGACGGCGGGCGCGGCGGAGCCGTCCGCGGCGGCCAGTTCGGCCACCGTGGGGTGCCGGAAGAGGTCGCGCGGGGTGAGGGTGAGCCCGGCGGCGCGGGCGCGGGAGACGACCTGGATGCTGAGGATCGAGTCGCCGCCCAGCATGAAGAAGTTGTCGTCGACGCCGACCCGTTCCACGCCCAGCAGCTCGGCCCAGATCCCGGTGAGCAGCCGCTCGGTCTCGGTGCTCGGGGCGCGGTGGGCCCGCTCCCCACCGGCCGACCAGTCGGGTGCGGGCAGCCGGCGCCGGTCGACCTTGCCGTTGCCGGTCAGCGGCAGCTCGGACACGGTGACGAACGCGGCGGGCAGCATGTAGTCGGGCAGGCCGTCGGCGAGATGGGCGCGCAGCTCGGCGGCGGGCGGTATCGCGGCGCCGACGGCGGGGACGAGGTGGGCGGCGAGGCGTTTGCGTCCGCCGTCCTGGTAGAGGGAGACGACGGCTTCGGCGACGGCGGGGTGGGCGGTGAGCCGGGCCTCGATCTCGGCGGGTTCGACGCGGAAGCCGCGGATCTTGATCTGGTCGTCGGCGCGGCCGACGAAGTGCAGCTCGCCGTCGGCGCTCCAGCGCACGATGTCGCCGGTGCGGTACATCCGTTCCCCGGGCGGACCGAAGGGGTCGGCGAGATAGCGGGCGGCGGTCGCGCCGGGCCGCCCCGCGTAGCCCCGGGCCAGTCCGGCGCCCGCGATGTACAGCTCGCCGGGGATGCCGGGCGGCTGCGGCTGGAGGGCGGCGTCCAGGACGTAGACGCGGGTGTCGTCCAGCGGGCGGCCGATGGGGAGGACGGCGGGCAGCGGGTCGCCGGTGCGGAAGGCGCGGCGGGTGGCGAAGGTGGTGGTCTCGGTGGGGCCGTAGCCGTCCATGACGGTCAGGCCGGGGCAGGCGTCCAGCACCCGGCGCACCACCGCGCCCGGCACCGCCTCGCCGCCCGTCCACACCTCGCGCGCGCCGCGCAGGCAGCCGGGGTCCTCCTGGGCGAGGAGCCGGAACAGTCCCGCGGTCAGCCACAGGCAGCCGACCCGCTGTTCCGTGACGGCCCTGCGGACCTGGGCGGTGTCCAGGTCGGCGGGCGGGGCGAGGACGGCGGTGCCGCCGCGCAGCAGCGGCACCCACACCTCGTAGGTGGCGGCGTCGAAGGCGTGCGGCGAGTGCACGAGGACCCGGTCGTGCCCGGCGAAGGCGCGGTCCAGGGCGAGGGCGGCGACGTCCCGCTGGCGTACCGCGACACCCTTGGGGGTGCCGGTGGAGCCGGAGGTGAACATCAGGTACTGCGCGTTGTCCGGGTGGACGGGCGGCAGGGGGCCGGTGGGTACGGGGGTGTCCGCGTCGGGCGTGCCGTCGGCGCGCAGCACGCCGTCGCCGGGCAGCACCGCACGGGCCGTCTCCGCCCAGGCGGCGTCGGTGAGCAGCAGCTCGGCGCCGGCCTCGGCCAGCATCCGGCGCAGTCGTTCGGCGGGCGCCCTGCCGTCCAGCGGCACGTACACCCCGCCGGTGCGGACGAGGGCCAGCTGGGCGACGACCAGTGCCACGGAGCGGTCCATCAGCACGCCGACCGGGCGTTCCGGCCGTACCCCGAGGCCGGTCAGCCGGGCCGCCAACCGGGCGGCGCGGGCGTCGAGTTCGGCGTAGGTGAGGTGTTCGTCGGCGGCTTCCAGGGCGACGGCGTCCGGGGTGCGGCGCACCTGTGCGGCGAAGAGGTCGGCGACGGTGGTGGGGGGCCGGTCGGTGGCGGTGTCGTTCCAGGCGCGCAGCACCTGTGCGCGGCGCTCCGGGGCGAGCAGCGGGAGCCGAGCGGGCGGGCGCCGGGTGCCGTCGGGCATTCCCGTGAGCAGCACGGTGAGGTATTCGGCCAGCCGCTCGGCGGTCCCCGCGTCGAACAGGTCGGGGTCGTACCCCAGGCGCAGGGTCAGCTCCTGGCCGGGGTAAGCGGTCAGGCTCAGCGGGTAGTTGGTGGTCTCGATGCCCTCCAGGCCGCTCAGGCGCAGCCCGTGGGCGGCGGCGAGGTCGTCGTCCACCGGATAGTTCTCGAAGACGACGATGCTGTCGAACAGGCCGACGCGTTCCGGCAGTTCGGTGAGGGCGCGCAGCCGGGTGAGCGGCAGGTGGTCGAACCGCCGGTCCTCGCTCTGGTCGCGCTGGAGGGCGCGCAGCCAGTCGAGCAGGGTCCCGTGGCCTGGGACGGCGGCCCGGGTCGGCAGGGTGGTGATGAACAGGCCGGTCATGGCGTCGGCGCCGGGCAGCTCGGGCGGTCGGCCGGACACGGTGGTGCCGAACACCACCTCGTCCCGGCCGGACTGCCGGGCCAGCAGCAGCGCCCAGGCGCCCTGCACCAGGGTGTTGAGGGTCAGTCCGGAGGTCCGCGCCAGCTCCTCCAACGCCCGGCTCGCGGCCTCGGGCAGGGTGGCCCGTACGGCGTGGGTGGACTCGGCGCGGTGGCTCTCGCGCGGCTCGCGGTCGTACGGCAGGGGGGTGGCCTCGGTCAGTCCGGCGAGCCGGTGCCGCCAGTGCCGTTCGGCCTCCGCGGTGTCGCGGGCGCGCAGCCAGCCGACGTAGTCCCGGTACGGCGGGCGGTCCGGGAGGGCGTCCGGGCCGGTGCCGCCGGTGAGGGCGAAGACGTCCGAGAGGACCTGGAACAGGCTCCAGCCGTCGAGGAGCAGATGGTGGAAGGACCACACCACGCGCACCGCGGTGTCGGAGACCCGGGCGAGGAGGAGGCGCTGGAGTGGGGCCCGCCCGAGGTCGATGCCCTCGGCGCGGTCGCGGTCCAGGACGTCGTCCAGCCGGGTGCGCCGCTCCTCCTCCGTCAGGTCCCGCCAGTCCAGGTGGGTGACCGGTACGGCCGCGTGCCGCCGGACCACGAGCAGCGGCTCGGGCACGTCCTGCCAGACGACGCCGCCGCGCAGCACCTCGGCGCGGTCGGTCACCCGCTGCCAGGCGGCGGCGAGGGTTCCCGGCTCGTCCACGCCGTCCAGGACGAAGGTGAGCTGCTGGAAGTAGACGCCCCGGTCGTCCTGGGACAGGCCGTGGAAGAGCATGCCCGCCTGGGTCGGGGTGAGCGGCAGGATGTCCGCGACGGCCGCCGGGTCCGTGCCGGTGAGGCGGTCCACGGCGGCCTGGTCGAGCCGGGCCAGCGGGAAGTCGGACGGGGTGCGCCCGGCGGCCCCGGGCCCGGCGGCGAACCGGGCCAGGTCCGCGAGCGCCTCGGCGAAGCCTGTGGCCAGCGTCCCGATCGTGTCCTCGGCGTGCAGCAGCTCCGAGTAGAACCAGGTGAACTCCAGCTGTTCGTCCACCAGTTGGCCGACGACCTCCAGGGCATGCGGCCGTTCGGCCGCCGGGTCGGCGTCCAGCTCCAGCGGCCGTACGGTGCCCCGGTACAGCCCGTCGGGCGCGGCCGAAGCCCCCATCCGGCCCAGGTAGTTGAAGCTGATCCGCGCCTCCGGCGTGCCGGGGTCGCCGCCGGGTCCGGCCAGGTGGCGCAGCGCGTCATGGCCCAGGCCGTGCCGGGGTATCGCGCGCAGCTGCTCCTTGACGCGCTTCAGTACGGCGTCCCAGCCGTCCTTCCCGGGGACGGCGAGGGCGACGGGGTAGCGGGTGGTGAACCAGCCGACCGTGCGGCTGATGTCCAGCTCGGGGAAGAGTTCCTCGCGGCCGTGTCCCTCGACGTCGACGATCACCCGGTCCCGGCCGCTCCAGGCGCACAGGGCGCGGCCGAGGGCGCTGAGCAGGACGTCGTTGACCTGGGTGCGGTAGGTGTCGGGCAGGGTGTGCAGCAGGACCGAGGTGTCCTCGGGGCTGAGGCGCAGGGTGAACGCGCGCTGCGAGGCGTAGGTGTTGGCGCCGCGCTCCGGTCCGGCCGCTACCGCCGGTTCGGTGTCCGGGACCGCCCGCGCCCAGTACTCCCGCTCGTCCTCGAAGCCGCCGTCCGCCGCGTGGGCGGCCAGCCGACGGGCCCACTGGCGCAGCGGCGAGGACTTCGCGGGCAGGGCCGCCGCGCCGTCGGCGCCGGTGCGGCGGGCCCGGTAGGCGCGGTCGAGGTCCTCCAGCAGGACCCGCCAGGACACGCCGTCGACCACCAGGTGGTGGACCGCGAGGTGCAGCACGGCGGGCCGTCCTGGTCCGCCCTCGTGCAGCACGGCGCGCAGCAGTGGCCCCCGGGCGAGGTCGAAGGGCCCGAAGTGGGGCGTGTCCGTGTCCGGTCCGGTGTGCCGGGCCAGCCGGAGCCGGGGCATCCGCTCGTCGATGAACCAGACGGCCTCGCGCCCCTGCCCACCGGTGTCGGCGAACCGGGAGCGCAGGGCGTCGTGGTGCCCGGCGAGGTCGTTCAGCGCGTCCTCCAGCGCGGCGGCGTCCAGGTCGTCGGGCAGCCGGACGGACAGCGCCTGCGAGAAGTGCCCGGCGTCCCGCACACCGGCGCCGAACAGCCAGTGCTGGATGGGCGTCAGCGGGGCCGTACCGGTGGCCTCCTCCGGTGCCGGGGCTGCCTCATGGAGCCGTCCCGCGGCGTCGGCGCAGCGGGCCAGGGCGGCGACCGTCTGGTGCTGGTAGACGTCCCGCGAGGTCAGCGGCAGGCCGTCCTGCCGGGCGCGGGCCACGACCTGGATGCTGAGGATCGAGTCGCCGCCGAGTTCGAAGAAGTTGTCGTCGACGCCGATGCGTTCGGCGCGCAGCACCTCGGCCCAGATCGCGGCGAGGGTGCGCTCGGTGGGGGTGCGGGGCGCGACATGCCGTACGGCGCGCACGGCGGGGCCCGGGTCGGGGAGCCGGCCGCGGTCGACCTTGCCGTTCGGGCTGAGCGGCAGGCTCGCCAGGACGACGACCGTCGCCGGGACCATGTAGTCGGGCAGGGTACGGCCGAGTTCCCGGCGTACGGCCTCCGGTTCCACGGACTGACCGGCGGCCGGGACGACGTAGCCGACCAGGCGCCGGTGGTCCTCGCCCTCGCCCAGGACGGCCCTGGCGGCGGCCTCGGCGACGCCCGCGCAGCCGCGCAACGCCTCCTCCACCTCGCCCAGTTCGATGCGGAAGCCGCGCACCTTGACCTGCTGGTCGATCCGGCCCACGTACTCCAGGCGGCCGTCGGCGGCGCGGCGCACCAGGTCGCCGGTGCGGTACATGCGCTCCCCGGGCGCGCCGAACGGGTCGGCGACGAACCGGGCCGCGGTCAGCGCGGGACGGCGCAGGTAGCCGCGGGCCAGGCCGCCGCCGCCGAGGTACAGCTCACCGGTGACGCCGACCGGCTGGGGCCGCAGCCGGCCGTCCAGGACGTAGGCCCGGGTGAGCGCGACCGGTTCGCCGATGGGCGGGGCCTGGTCGGGCAGCCGGTCACCGGCGAACCAGGCGGTGGCGTACACGGTGGCCTCGGTGGGGCCGTAGATGTTGGCGATGCGGGCCCCGGGCATGGCGGCCCGCAGCTCGTGCACGGTCTGCGCGGGCAGGGCCTCACCGGCCAGGACGACGGTGTCCGCGGTCAGCGGCGCCGTACCGCCCGCGATCAGGCGGGAGACGACGGAGGGCACCCCGCTGAGCAGCCCCGCGTGCCGGGGTCCCGAGCCGTCGGCGAGGGCCGGCAGATCGGCGACCACCTCGACCGTGCCGCCCGCCGTCAGGGGGCAGAGCAGCTCGAAGACCGAGACGTCGAAGTTGAGGGAGGTGGAGGCGATCACATGGCCGAGCCCGGCGGCCTCGAACCGCTCGCCCGCCCACGCGGCCAGGGCGGCGACGCTGCGATGGGTCACCACCACCCCCTTGGGGCGGCCGGTGGAACCGGAGGTGTAGATGACGTACGCGGGATGGTCCGGCAGCAGCGGCCGGAGCCGGTCGGCGTCGGTGAGTTCCCTGTCGGGCCGCGCCGCGTCATCGGCATGCGCCGCGTCGTCGGTCCGCGCCGCGTCATCGGCGTGCCCCGCGTCGTCGGTCCGTGCCGCGTCCTCGCACTCGTCGAGCAGCAGCGGCGCGCAGTCGTCGGGCAGGGCGGCGGCGGTCTCGCGGGTGGCGAGGACGAGGGCGGGCCGGGCGTCGCCGAGCATCAGGCGGATGCGTTCGACCGGGTAGCCGGGGTCGACGGGGAGGTAGGCGGCGCCCGAGGTGAGCACGGCCCACAGCACGGGCACGAGATCGGCGGAGCGCGGCAGGCAGAGCGCGACCAGGGTCTCGGGTCCCGCGCCGCGCGCGACGAGCAGCCGGGCCAGCCGGTTGGCGCGCCGGGCGACCTCGGCGTAGTCGAGCCGGGCGGGGCCGCAGACGACGGCGGTACGGTCCGGGGTGCGGGCCGCCTGGGCGTGGAACAGCTCGGGCAGCGTGCCGTGTCCGGTGCTCGCGGAGCGCCCGGCGGGCGGGTTCCAGGTGTCCACCAGCGTGCGCTGCTCCTCGGCCGAGAGCATGGGCAGCTCGGCCAGCGGACGGCCAGGGCCGTCGGCCATGCCCTCCAGCAGGCGGTGCAGATGCGCGGTCAGGCGGGCCGCGGTCGCCGCCTCGAACAGGTCCGTGTTGAACTCGGCGGTCAGCACGCAGCCGCCGTCCGCCTCCGGCGTGAACTCCAGGACCAGGTCGAAGCGCGCGGCCGGGCGGGGCAACGGGTGCTCCGCGAGGCGCAGTTCCCCGGCCCGCGGCGGGACGGGCAGGGCGGTCTGCTGGACGACGAGGACCTGTACCAGCGGGGTGCGGCTGGGGTCGCGGGGCGGGGCCAGTTCCTCCACGACCCGGTCGAACGGCACCCCGTCGTGGGCGAAGGCGTCCAGCACCGTCGTCCGCATGCTCTCCACGAACCGGTCGACGGTCGCCCGTTCGTCCACTTCGCCGCGCAGCACGACCGTGTTGGCGAAGAAGCCCGCCACGTCCTCCAGTTCGCGCCGGGCGCGTCCGGCGGTGACGGTGCCGAACGCGATGTCCCGCTGGCCCGAGTAGCGGGCGAACAGGAGGGCCGCGGCGCCCGCGAACAGGGTGAACACCGTGGTGCCGCGTCCCGTGGCCAGTTGCCGCAGCCGGGCCATCAACTCGGCGGGCAGCGCGTGCCGGTGGGCGGCTCCGGCGGTGGTGCGCACGGCCGGACGCGGCCGGTCGGCGGGCAGCTCCAGGTGCTGGAGTCCGGCCAGGTGCCGCTTCCAGTAGGCGAGGTCGGCCGTGTCCGCGCCGGAGGTCCGCTGCCGCCGTTCCCACACCGCGAAGTCCGGGTACTGCACGCCCGGCCGGGAAAGGCCGTCCGGCTCGCCGGTGGTCTCGGCGTGGTAGAGGGCGGCGAGTTCGCGGGTCAGGATGCCCACCGACCAGCCGTCGGTGACGATGTGGTGCTGGGCGAGGAGCAGCAGGTGGTCCTCGTCGGCGAGCCGCACCAGCAGGGCCCTGGTGAGCGGTCCGGCGGCCAGGTCGTGGGGGCGGCCCAGTTCCTCGGTGAGCAGGTCCTCGGCGGCTTGGGCGCGCCGCGCCGGGGGCAGGTCGCGGACGTCGGCCGTGCGCAGGGGCAGGTCCGGTTCCGCCGCGATCCGCTGGCGGGCCTGTCCGTCCGCCGTGGCGAAGGTGGTGCGCAGGGCGGCGTGCCGGGCGGCGAGGCGGTGCAGGGACCGCCGCAGCGCCTCGGGGTCCAGGGCGCCGCGCAGCCGCAGGGAGACACCGGTGTTGTACTCGGTGCCGCCCGCGCTGAGTTCGTCCAGGTACCACAGCCGCCGTTGCGCGCTGGACAGCGGCAGGCCGTCCGCGTGCGGGGCCGGGGGGATCGGCTCGGCGGGCGCGGCGGCCGACGGGTCGGCGAGGAGCGGGGCGAGGGCGGCGATCGTGCGCGCCGAGAAGACGTCCCGCACGGTCAGCCGGACACCCAGTTCGTCCCGGATCCGGGACAGGGTGCGGGCGGCGAGGACGGATTCGCCGCCGAGGTCGAAGAAGTCGTCCGTCACGCCGACCCCGGCCACGCCCAGGACGTCCGCCCAGATCGCCGCGAGCGCCCGTTCCTCGTCGGTGCGCGGCGCCAGATGACCGGCCGCGGCCGTGCGCTCCGGCGCGGGCAGCGCCCGTCGGTCGATCTTGTTCTGCGGGGTGAGCGGCATCCGGTCCAGGACCACGACCGCGGCCGGCACCATGTGGGCGGGCAACCGCGCGGCCACGGCGGCCCGCAGCGCCGCGGGATCCAGGGGGCGCGCCGGGTCCGGGGCGGTGCCGGGTTGCTGTCCGGCCGGGGTGACGTAGCCGACGAGGCGCTGGTGCCCGGGCTCGTCCTCGCGTACGACGACCACGGCCTCGCCGACGGCACCGGCCCGGCGCAGGGCGGCCTCGATCTCGCCGGGCTCGATGCGGAAGCCGCGGATCTTCACCTGCCGGTCGAGGCGGCCCAGGAACTCCAGTTCGCCGCCCGGGGTTCGGCGCGCCCGGTCGCCGGTGCGGTACAGGCGTGCCCCGGCCGGGCCGAAGGGATCGGGGACGAAGCGGGTGGCGGTCAGGCCCGGGCGGCCGAGGTAGCCGCGGGCCACCGCGTCGCCGCCCACGAACAACTCGCCGTCCGTGCCGGGCGGTACGGGCCGCATCGCGGGGTCGAGCACGTAGGCGCGGGTGTGTGGCAGGGCGTCGCCGATCGTCGGGGTGCCCCGGCCCGCGGTGAGCGGCCCGGTCCAGGTGGCGACGATGGTGGCCTCGGTCGGACCATAGGAGTTGATCATGCGGCGGCCGGGTGCCCAGGTGTCCACGAGCCCGGCCGGGCAGGCTTCGGCGCCCACGATCAGCGTGCGCAGCCGGCGTCCCGTGCCGGTCCCGGGCCCCGGCAGGGTGGCGAGCGCGGCCGGTGGGATGAGGGCGTGGGTGATGCGGTGCTCGTCCAGGACGGCGGCGAGTTCGTCGCCCAGCCAGGGGCCGTGCGGCGGTACGACGAGGGTGGCACCGCACAGCACCGAGATGAACAGCTCCAGGACGGAGGCGTCGAAGCTCGGCGAGGAGAACTGGAGCACGCGGTCACCGGGACCCACGGCGTACCGCTCGGCCGCGGCGGCGACGAAGCCGCCGATGCCGCGGTGGGTGACCGTCACACCCTTGGGAGTGCCGGTGGAACCAGAGGTATAGATGACGTACGCCGCGCTGTCGGCCCCGGCACGCGCCCCGGCGACCGGCCCCCCGCCCCGCTCCCCCTCGGGCTCCGCGCCGTCGCGGCCGTCGAGCACCGCGCCCACCCGGTCCTTGTCGTCGAGGGTGACGGCGGGTGCCGCGTCGGCGAGCATCAGGGCCCGGCGCTCGGCGGGGTAGCCGGGGTCCACCGGCAGGAAGGCGGCACCCGCCCGGGAGACGGCCAGTTCGGCGGCGATGAGTTCCATGGAGCGCGGCAGGACCAGGGCGACCACCCGGTCGGGCCCGGCGCCCCGGCGTATCAGATGCCCGGCCAACCGGTCGGCCCGATCGGCCAGTTGGCGGTAGGTCCAGGTCCGCCGGCCGTCGGTGAGGGCCGGTGCGTCCGGGGTGCGCGCCACCCAGGCGGCGAACAGCGCGCCGAGCATCGGGTGCGCCCCGGTCGTGCTGCTCTCCGCCGCGCCGGTGGGGCCGGAGCGCGGCAGGGCGGGCGCCGATGCGGGCTTGTCGTGCGGGTCCGTCATGGGTGTAGTCCTTTGGAGAGCGGGACGATGCGGCACGGACCAGGAGGGCGACCTGGCCCACCGCGGGGGCGGCGCGCTGGAACGGGGGGCACACCGGGTGTGCGCGGCGGTGCGGGACGAACGGGGCTGCCGGTACCGGTCGGGGTGACCGGTACCGGGGGGGGGACGGGCGGTGGGACGATGACGATTCCCGCGTCGGCGGGCGTCCTCCGGTCGGCCGGACCGCGCGCACTGGTCACGGGTGCCTCACCGGAGCCAGAGCCGGAGCCGGATTCCTGGGCGGGACCGGCGCGACGGGCCCTGGGCCGGACATCCGTCGTACCCCGGCAGGAACGGGAAGCGGAACGGGAATCGGATCCGGGGCCGGGCATCGGCACCCGGACCGGTGCCGGGCCCCGTCCGGGTCATGACCGGCGGGGCGGCGGGTCTGGACCGGAGACCGGCCCGCGCTGCCCGAGGTCCGGCGCCGGGCCCGACACGCGGTCCGACCTGCCCCGCGGCGTCCCGCCGTGTCCCGTCGTTCAGCCGTCGTCGGTGCGGCGCGCCGTACGGCCGGATATCTGTATTCGGTCGATGCTCCCGGTGACCGGGTCGCGGTGGAAGCGGCCGCCGGGCTCCAGGCTTCCGGTGGCCGGATCGCGCAGGTCGCAGGACAGGTCGGCGTAGCAGACCAGCGGGAGCGCCAGGTCGCCGTCCACGGACAGGGCGGGCTCCCCGTCCGGCCCGGCCGTGACGCGGTAGGTCGTGGTGCCGTTGCGGTACGTGCCGACGCAGCCGGGCAGGGCGGCGCGGCGCCCCCCGTCCACCAGGTGTCCTCCGGCGGGCACCCGGATGCCGGTCAGCCGGGCGAGTTCCCCGGTGAGGTCGCGCCACAGCGCGGTCGCGCCCCCGGCGTTGCCCGTGAAGGCGACCACCACCCCGCTCTCCGGGTCGACACGCAGATGGCAGGACGTGCCCTGGGCGTTGCCGTCGTGGCCGTACCAGGCGCGGTCGTCCCGCTGGTACTGGGCCAGTCCGGGGCTCCAGCCGTCGGCCAGGGTGCCGGGCCGGGCGGCGGGTTCGGGGCGGCGCATGTCCTTGGCGACGGCGGGCGGCAGCACGTCGGAGCGGCCGATCAGCGCGTTGCCGAACGCGGCCAGGTCCGCGGCGCTCGCGAGCAGCGCACCGGCCGGCGCCTCCAGCGGTGCCAGGTTCTGCCGGGCGGCGAGGGCCTGTCCGGTGGCGGTGTTGACCGCGTGTCCCGCGGCCAGGGGGCGGGCGGGGGCCGCGTCGCCGATGAACACCGGTACGACACCGAGCGGTTCGAGCAGCAGCGAGGTGACCGCCTCGGCCCACGGCATTCCGGTGACGGTCTCCACGAGCCGTCCGGCGGCGACGTAACCGGCGTTGGAGTAGGAGAAGTCACTGCCCGGCGGGAAGAGCAGGTCGCGGGCGGTGCACACCGACGTGAGGTAGCGGGCGGCGGTGGTCGCCGCGGCGGTGTCGGAGTCCGGCCCGGTGGGCAGCCCGCCGGTGTGGCTGAGCAGCTGGCGAATCGTCACCTCGGGGACGGAGCACAGCTCCTGGAGGTGCTCGGCGGCGGGCTCGTCCAGGTCCACGTCACCGTCGTCGGCCAGGAGCATGACCAGGGCCGCGGTGAAGGGTTTGGTGAGCGAGCCCAGGGGGACGGCCGTCTCCCCCGTGAGGAGGGTGCCGGCGGAGACGTCCGCCGTGCCGGTGTGTATGGATATGACGTCCGTGCCGGTGTCGAGGACCAGTTGCGCGCCGGGCACCCGGTGGGTGCGGGCGAGCGCGTCGAGCCGGTCCCGCAGTTGACGGCGTAACAGCGAGGGCGTCCGGGAAACGGGCGGAGCGGCGGGGATGGTGTACGGCATGAGAAGGGGACTCCCGTTGGATGGGTCTCATGTGCGGGTGTTCCGGACCGGCCCGGGTGTGAGCGGTACGGGGGCCGGCCGGTGCGCTTCGTGCGCCGGGTCCTACGCTCTGCCGACCTCGACGGGCAGTTGCCGGACGCCGATGAGCACGGCGGGGTTCTGATAGGTGATGTCCTCGTGGGACGGGATCACCAGGGAGCGGAATCGTTCATGCAACATGTTCAGGGCGATCCGCGCCTCCAGCCGGGCCAGCGGCGCGCCGAAGCAGAAGTGGATGCCGTGCCCGAAGGTCAGATGGGGATTGGGCGAGCGGGTCACGTCGAAGACGTCGGGCGCGTCGAAGCGGGCGGGGTCCCGGTTGGCGGCGCCCAGATGTGCCATCAGCAGGGTGTCGGCGGGGATCTCGTGACCACCGAGGACGACGGGCCTGGTCACCCGGCGGCCCAGTTCGGGGAAGGGGGGCAGCCAGCGCAGCACCTCCTCGACGGCGGCGGGGATGCGCAGCGGATCGGCGCGCAGCGCCGCGTCCGTCTCGGGGTACCGGTCGAAGGTGACGACCGCGTTGCCCAGCAGCGCGGTGGTGGTGATGTGTCCGGCGACCAGCAGCAGTGCCACGAAGCCGACCATCTCCTGGTCCCGCAGGCGCACGCCGTCCACCTCGGCGGCGATGAGTCTGCTGGTCAGGTCGTCACCGGGGGCGGCGCGGCGGGCGCGTATGTGGTCAAGGACGTAGCTGTTCATCTCGCGCACGGTGGGGGCGATGGCTTCCAGCGCCCGTTCCAGATCGGCCATGTCCGGCGCCTCGCCGAGCTGGTCGCCGCCGAACAGGACGCTCGCCCATTCCTGGAAGAGCCGGTGCTCCTCGGCGGGGATGCCGAGCAGTTCGGCGATCACGATGATCGGCAGCGGATAGGCCAGCGTGTCGACCAGGTCGAACCGGTCCTGGTCGGCGACCCCGTCCAGCAGCCGGGCGCAGACGGCCTCGATCCGGGGTTCGAGTCCCTGTACGACCCGGGGGGTGAACGCCTGGCTGATCAGGGTGCGGAGCTTGCGGTGCTCCGGGGGGTCCATGGCGACGAAGTTGCCCTGGGTGAAGGTCTCGAAGTCGGGCTGGGTGGGGCTGAGGGCGGACAGGTCCGAGGAGTACGTCGCGTGGTCGGAGAGCACGGCGGCGACGTTCTCGTGGTCGAGCACCTGCCAGACGCCCTGCGCCTCGTCGTGCCGTACCGGACCGGCCTCGCGTAGACCCCGCCAGCGGTCGGGTAACTCCTCCAGGAGGAGCCGTCCGCCCGTCGATTGCCTGCTGGTCACCTTGTCTCCTTGCTTGCGCGTGCGGGCACGGAGGAACCACACACACGAGGAATGGCGCGAACCGGCGCGGGCCGGTCGGCGGTAGATCTCGGGCATCGCCGCGCGAACGTCCGGACGGGAGCAGCGCGTGGCCCGTGTGGCGTGCCGATGACGTGCCATGGGGCGGCGGGACGGTCAGCTGCCGTCGGTCCGCTGCCGGGATGGACCGGAATCCGTCAACACATACGGCACAGGACGCGGCGGCTGCGCGGCCGGCCCCGGCCCCGCGGCGAGCCCGGTCGTACGGCGCACCAACCCGACATAGCCCATCCCCCTTGGCGAAACCTCCCGCGCGGTGGTGCCGCGGGACCCTCCCGGTTCGTATACGGACAACGGGGCCGAGGGCCCCGACTGCTCGGAACGCGATGTGACGATACGCAATCGTGGAGCATGCCGCCCCACGAATGGCATGATGCGCAGCCCGTCACACCTTCGTTTCGATGGATCTCGGCCACAGTCTTCACGGTGAGTCACACGTAAGCAACCCCCTGAAGTTGAACGGAGAGTACTGTGCCGGTGTTTTTGCGTCACCGTGGAGCAATCTCCGACGGGGCGTGCGCGCGCATGCCGTCGCGGCCGGATCGTCGCCCCCGCGGGTGCCCCGGCGCCCTGTCCGCAAACCGGCACCGTAAAAAATCTTCGCCCGCACCCCGGTCGGAACGCCACGCGTCGCGGCACCTCAGCGGCGCGGCGAAGCGCGACACGCCCGGGTCCGATGACCGAACACGGTCCTGATCTGGGCTGATTATCCGACAGAGAGGTTTGCCCGTACGGTCCTTCGGAAGCCATCCGCGATATGCCAGAGGCATGTCCCATATCCGTTCGACGGGCCACCGGGCCCCGTCCGCCCCTGCAGCACCCCTTGACAGTCCCCGGACGGGGGAAGCAAAGATTCCGGCCGGAGCGTGCGTTTTCAGCCAACCTGGCGCGTCGGGGGCGCACTTGGAGATCTCACTCACCACCCGCGCTCCCCCGGCGTGTCCCAGCGCGCGCCGTCCGCCGCGCGCGGCCCGTGGCCCGGTCGTGTGTGATGCCGGTGCCCGGGGCTCTCCCCTCGGGCACCGGCACCTGGAGGCGGTTCTGGCGGGCCGCCCGGTTCGGATCAGGACGTCAGGACGTCAGGTACGCCTCCACCTCGCTGAACTGCCCGGCCGGCCACCCCGTGTTGGCGCTGACCGACAGCCGCAGGTAGCGCAGGTTGGTGCCGCTCGGCAGGGACACCGTGGTGGTGTTGCCGCTCGCCGGGTCGAAGCGGTAGTCCTGGGCGCCGACCACGGTGGAATAGGTGGAGCCGTCGGTGCTGCCGAGCACGGTGACGGTCTGGGTGCGGGCGCCCCACGCCGAGGACGGCGGCAGCTTCAGCACCAGTCGGCGCACCGCGTACGACGCGCCGAGATCGACCGTCAGGGACTGCGGGAAGGCGTTGTTGGCCGACTCCCAGTACGAGTTGGCGTCACCGTCGACCGCCTTGCCGGGCGTGTAGACGTCCTGGGAGCCGGTCGCGGTGGCCGGACGCCCCTTGGCCAGGTTGCGGCCGGGGTCGGGCGCCGGGTTGCCCTGGCCGGGCTGGGGCCAGCTGGAGCAGTCCGACCAGGTGCTGGACCAGCCGGAGTTGCCGCCGCCGTCGGTGAGCGTGAAGGCACCGGAGTTCGCCGGGTACGGGCAGTTGTACACCCCGGCCGAGCCGACACCGGTGGCGGTGACGTCCTTGAACGTGGCCGCTCCCTGCGCCTCCCCCTGCACCACGACCGTGCCGGTGTTCCGCACCGTCGCCCCGCTCACCTGGACGTTCCGCACCGGATACCCCTGCCCGCCGCCGGAGACGAACTCAAAGGCGCTGTACGGGCTGTCGGTGATCGTCGTATTGGTGATGTTCACGTTGGCGTTGATGGCGCTGTCGTACGAGTCGACGCGCAACGCGCCCATCGGATGGTTCCAGTTGGGGTTCATGGCACCGGCGCGCACCAGCGTGTTGCCGTCGACGGTGATGGTGCCGGACAGCGGCGAGAACGGGTCCAGGAACTTCTGGTTGGAGATGGCGATGCCGCTGCCCAGGGAGTTGGTGTCGGAGACCAGGTTGCCGCGCACCGTGATGTCGGTACCGCCGTAGATGGCGATGCCGTTGGCGAGGTTGGGCTGGGAGACGGTGTTGTTCTCGAAGCTGGAGTCGGTGTCCGGGCCGTACAGCGACCACATCGCGAGGGAGTCGTCGCCCTGGTTGCGCAGGAAGTTGTTGCTGACCCGGACCCCCTTGGCGGTGCCGTTGAGGTTGATCCCGTCGGCGGTGGTGTCGAGGATCCGGTTGTTCTCCACGACCAGGTTGTCGTTGGTGCCGGTCAGCCACAGGCCGCACTTCAGGTGCTGGATCCACATGCCGGAGACGGAGGAGCCGGGACCGAGGGAGCCGTTGACGAAGTTGTCCGGGTTGGAGTCGACGCGTTCGGTGACCTCGCCGATCACCGCGAAGTCCTTGATGTGGACGTTCCCCGCGGAGCTGGACTGGTCGATGAACCGGGAGGTGTGCACGACCGAGTACCAGCCGCCCGCCCCCTGAAGGGTCACGTTCTGCACGCCGTTGAGGGAGGAGGTGAGCCTGTAGTCGCCCGGCGGGATCCACACGGTCCCGCCCTGGGCGGCGGCGATGGCGTCCCGGAACGCCTGGGTGGAGTCGCCGTTGCCGCTGGGGTCGGCCCCCTTGGAGACAACCGACACCGAACCGGACGGCTGCGCGGCGGCCGCCGCGACCTGCTCGAAGTCGGCCACGTCCACGGTGACTTGAGTACCGGTCGCCACGAACGCGACCTTGTCACCGGCCTGGACGTTCTGCCCCAGCAGCAGCCGAGCGTCGTCGAAGAAGTGATGCGTCCTGCTGCCCGCGATCCAGCCGGTGTCGACATAGGAGTACTTGGACGTCACCGGGAGGGTCTTGGCCAGCTTGGTGCCGTTGACGTACACGTCGAGCGAGCCGGACTGGCCGTCCGGGACGCTGTAGGAGACGTTCACCGCGTTGGCCGCGCGCGGCACGGTGAACTCCACCCGCTGCCCGGAGGTCAGCTGGACGGCCTGCCGCCCTGACGCCTCCGAGGCGAGCGTGCCCTGGGTGTAGTCAGGCCCGATCTTCGTGCCGTTGGTGGTGGCCGACTCGGCCTCGACCGAGGTGAAGGGCAGGGTGGCCCCCGCGGTCGCGGTCGCGGTCGCGTGCGCGGCGGGTGCCACCGCGACGAGCATCCCGGCGGCGAGGGCGACGACCGCCCCGATGGCCGGCATGCGCCTGACATATCTGACGGTGCTGGTGTGCATGAGCTGTTCCCTTCGTGGTGGGGGTGCTCGGGACAGCGGTGCGCCGCGGCTCAGGCGCCCAGCCAGACCGCGGTGTCCTGCGGCAGCCGGCCCGACTCGTCCAAGGGGCCGCTGGTGAGCAGGAGTTCGGAGTGCGCGGGCAGATCGGCGGGGGTGGCGGAGAAGTTGACCGCGCAGATCGCGCCGCCCGCCCGGGAGAAGGCGAGGACGCCGTCGGGGGCGGGCAGCCAGGTGAGTGGACCGGTGCCGAGGCGGGGGCGCAGGGCGATGGCCTCGCGGTAGAGGGTGAGCATGGAGCCGGGGTCGCGCTCCTGGAGGTCGGCCGCGTACGAAGGCCAGTCGTCCGGCTGCGGCAGCCAGGTCTCGCCCCGGGAGCCGAAGCCCGCGTACGGCATACCGGCGGCCCACGGCAGCGGCACCCGGCAGCCGTCCCGGCCGGGGTCGGCGCCGCCCGAGCGGTGGTACATCGGATCCTGGATGCGCTCGACCGGGATCTCCGCCTCCGGCAGCCCCAACTCCTCCCCCTGGTACAGGTACACCGACCCGGGCAGCGCGAGGGACAGCAGGGCGGCGGCCCGCGCCCTGCGGGTGCCGAGCGCCGGATCGGTCGGGGTGCCGAAGGCCTTGGTGGCGAAGTCGAAGGCGGTGTCCGCGCGGCCGTAGCGGGTGACCGTGCGGGTGATGTCGTGGTTGCACAGCACCCAGGTGGCGGGGGCACCGACCGGGGCGTGTTCGGCGAGGGTGGTGTCGATGGCGGCGCGCAGCCGTCCGGGGTGCCAAGGGCAGGACAGGAAGGAGAAGTTGAAGGCGGTGTGGAGCTCGTCGGGGCGCAGATAGCGGGCGAAGCGCTCGGCGTCGGGGAGCCAGACCTCGCCGACGAAGACACCGCCGTAGGCATCGGCGACGGCGCGCCAGGAGCGGTAGATGTCGTGGAGTTCGTCGCGGTCGACGAACGGGTGCGGCTCCGGGTGGGTGGCGAGGTCCGGGAGGTCCGGGTCCTTGGCGAGCAGGGCCGCGGAGTCGATGCGGACACCGGCGACCCCCCGGTCGAACCAGAAGCGGAGGATGTCCTCATGCTCCTGGCGGACCGCCGGGTGGGCCCAGTTGAGGTCGGGCTGTTCGGGGGTGAACAGGTGCAGGTACCAGTCGCCGTCGGGCAGCCGGGTCCACACCGGTTCGGTGGTGCCGGCGAACTGCGACGGCCAGTCGTTCGGCGGGAGTTCACCATGGGCGCCGCGTCCCGGCCGGAAGTGGAACAGGTCCCGCTCGGGGCTGCCGGGTCCGGCGGCGAGGGCGGCACGGAACCACGGGTGCTGGTCGGACACGTGGTTGGGGACGATGTCGATGAGGGTGCGGATGCCCAGGGAGCGGGCCTCGTCGATGAGTTTCTCCGCCTCGGCGAGGGTGCCGAACGCCGGGTCGATGGCGCGGTAGTCGGCGACGTCGTAGCCGCCGTCCTTCATCGGTGACCGGTACCAGGGGTTGAACCACAGTGCGTCCACGCCGAGTTCGGCCAGGTAGGGCAGCCGGGAGCGGACGCCCGCGAGGTCCCCGGTGCCGTCGCCGTCGCCGTCGGCGAAGCTGCGGACGTAGACCTGGTAGATGACGGCGGAGCGCCACCACGCGTGGTCGCTGAAGGCATGGGTGGGCTGTCCCACTGGGCTTTGCCTCTCTGTAGACGGGCGGTCGGCGGGCTGACGGTCGGCGGGCGGTCGGCGGGCGGGCGGGCGGCGTCAGCCCTTGGTGCTGCCCGCGCTGATCCCGGCGATGATGTGCCGCTGGAAGACGAGGAACAGCGCCACCATGGGGATGCCCGCGATCACCATCGCGGCGAGGAGCACGGTGAGCTGGATGTTCTGCGACAGCTGGACCAGGGCCACGCTGATCGGCTGTTTGTCGGTGTCGGAGAAGACCATCAACGGCCACAGGAAGTCCTGCCAGACGGCGACCAGCGCGAAGATGGACACGACGCCGAGCACCGGGCGGGACATGGGCAGCACGACGGACCACAGGGTGCGCAGCTTCCCGGCGCCGTCGATCTCGGCGGCCTCCAGCACATCGCGGGGCAACTGGTCGAAGAACCGCTTGAGCAGATAGAGGTTGAAGGCGTTGGCGACCGCCGGGAGCCAGATGGCGAGGGGGTCGTTGAGCAGGCTGGTGTGCAGCAGCGGCAGATCGGCGACGGTGAGGTACTTGGGCACCACGAGCGCCTGGGCCGGCACCATGAGGGTGGCGAGGATGCCGCCGAGGATCACCTTGCCGAAGGCCGGCCGCAGCTTGGACAGGGCGTAGGCGGCGGCCGTGCAGAACACCAGCTGGAGGGCCCAGGCACCGGCCGCCTGGACCACGGTGTTCCACAGGTGCTGCGGGAGCTGCATCAGGTCCCAGGCGTCGGCGTAGGCACCGGTGTGCCAGTGCTCCGGTACGAGCGTCGGCGGGGTCCTGGCCACCTCGTCGGGGGACTTCATCGCGCCGGTGACCATCCAGTACACCGGGAAGAGGAAGGCGAGCGCGAAGAGGACGACGACGGCGGTGAACACCGTCCAGTAGATCGCCCTGCCGCGTGGGCGGGCGAGGGTGGCCGGGGAGATCAGGGTGCGGGCGGCGGTCATGCGGTGTCCCCCTCGCTCCGGGTGAGCCGCAGATAGACGGCGGAGAAGGCGCCGAGCAGCAGCAGGAGCATGACGCTGAGGGCGCAGGCGCCGCCGAAGTCGTTGTAGAGGAAGGCGTATTTGTAGATGAGGTAGAGCACGGTGACGGTGGCGCTCTCGGGGCCGCCGCCGGTGATGACGAACGGTTCGGTGAACACCTGCATGGTGGAGATGATCTGAAGGAGCATCAGCATCATGATCACGAAGCGGGTCTGCGGGATCGTGACATGGCGGACGCGCTGGAGGAGGTTCGCGCCGTCGAGTTCGGCGGCCTCGTACAGCTCGCCGGGGATGGACTGGAGGGCGGCCAGATAGATGAGGACGGTGCCGCCCATGTTGGCCCAGGTCGCCACGATCACCAGGGAGACGAGCGCGGTGTCGGTGCCGTTGGACCAGTTGGAGGTGGGCAGGTGGACGAAGCGCAGCGCCTCGTTGGCGAGTCCGGCCCCGGGGTCGTAGAACCACTTCCACAGCAGGGCGCTGACCACCGGCGGGATCATCACCGGGAGGTAGACCACGACCCTGAAGAAGGCCTTGGCGTGCCGGAGTTCATTGAGCACGAGGGCCAGCAGGAAGGGGACGGCGAAGCCGATGAGCAGGGCGAGCAGCGTGAAGAAGAGGGTGTTGCGCCAGGCTGCGGCGAAGTCCGGGTCGTGCCAGACGCGGGTGAAGTTGGCGGTGCCGACCCACTGGGGCGGGGAGCCGGGGGTGTACTTCTGGAAGGCGATCACGACGGCGCGGATCGCCGGGTACCAGGAGAACAGGACGAAGCAGAGCAGGCCGCCGAGGAGGAAGGCGTAGGCGCGGGCCTGGTCGATCAGGCGGCGCCGGCCCCGGTCCCCTGCCGGGGCCGGCGCCTGGACCGGGGGGACGGTGGCCGCCGTCGGCCGCCGCTCGGCCGTCTTCGTCATGGCGGTCAGCTCCGGGCCAGAATGCTGTCGATCTTCCCGGACGCGTCCTTCAGGAGCCCGTCGATGTCGGCGTCCTTCTTGGTGAGGACGGCGGAGACGGTGCCGTCCAGGACGGAGTAGATCTGCTGCGCGTCCGGCGGCTCGATCTTCATCCGGAGCTTGGCGTTGCCGTCGAGGAAGCTCTGGTAGTTCTGCACCGGCACGTTGGCGTTGGCCTTCTTGATCTTCTGGTCCTCGGCGTCGGCGGCGCCGGTGAACAGGCGCGGCTCGGGCAGTCCGACGGGGGCGTTGTTCCGCTTCGCGCGGGCGTAGTCACCGAGGAAGCCCTTGCCCGGGGTCAGGTACATGTGCTCCAGCCACTTGAGACCGGCGCGGATCTGGGCGGGCGAGTCGTGCTTGTTGAACATGTAGCCGTCGCCGCCGATCAGGGTGCCCTGTCCGCCGGGCATGGGGCCGATGGCGATGTCGTCGTAGCTGGCGCCCTTCTCCTTGACGAGGATCGGGATGTTGTCGGGGGCGGCGAGGTACATGCCGAGCTTGCCCGCGCCCATCATCTGCTGCGCGTCGTTGATGACGAGGAGCTGCTTGCTGCCCATGGAGTTGTCCCGCCAGCGCATGTCGTGCAGGTTCTGCAGGACGGCGCGGCCCGCGGGGGTGTCGACGGTCGCCTTCTTGCCGTCGGCGCTGACCACGTCGCCGCCCTGCGAGTACAGCTCGGCGGTGAAGTGCCAGCCGCCCTGGTTCTGGGCGCTGTAGTCGGCGTACCCGACGGTGCCGCCCCCGAGGGCGGCGATCTTCTTGGCGTCGGCGCGGACCTCGTCCCAGGTCGTGGGCGGCTGGTCGGGGTCGAGACCGGCCCGCTGGAACAGGGCGCGGTTGTAGATCAGCCCCATGCTGTATCCGGTGCGCGGTATGCCGTAGACCTTCCCGTTCACCGTGTAGATGTCCCGCAGCTGCTTCTGGAGGGTGCCGTAGCTCTTCAACTCCTTGAGGTACGGCGTGAGATCGGCGGCCTGGTTGATGTCCACGACATGCCCGGCGTCGGTGAAGTACGTGTAGAACACGTCCTCCATCTGGCCACCGGCGAGCTTGGCGTCGAAGGTCTTGGGGTCCTCGCAGGGGAAGGCGTCATGGGTGACGACGTCGATGTCCGGGTTCTGCCGCTCGAAGGAGGCGACGTCCGCGTCGAAGAACTTCCGGTCGGTTCTGGAGCTCTTCGGTGGCTCGCAGTTGACGGTGATGCGTGTCTTGCCGCTCGCCGAACCGCCCTCGCCCGAACCGCAGGCGGTGGCGGCGAGGGCGAGGGAGGAGCAGACGCCGATCGCGACGAAGGTGCGGCGGAACCCGGTGCTTGTCATTCGATGGACCCCTCGGTGGCACTCATGGCGGGAGCTGCGGGCGCGGCACACTCAAGCACCGCCGACAAGGGTCCGCAAGATGTCGCGCGACTTCTGTAATTATTTGACAGCCACGCGGATGTACCGGCCAGGCACCGGGGCCTCAGTCGTGCGGCGCCTGCCCGGTCGATCCGCGCACCACCAGCTCGGGTTCGAACAGAAGCTCCTCGGGGGGTACGGCGGTGCCGCCGATCTGCGCGTTCAGCAGTTCCACGGCCGCGCGCCCCATGGCCTCGATGGGCTGGCGGACGGTGGTGAGCGGGGGCTCGGTGCAGTTCATGAACGCCGAGTCGTCGTAGCCGACGACGGAGATCCGGCCCGGGACGTCGTGGCCCTTGCGCCGGGCGGCCCGGATCGCGCCGAGGGCGAGGGGGTCGCTGGCGCAGATGATGCCGGTGACGCCCCGGTCGATCAGCCGTGCGGCGGCGGCGTGGCCGCCCTCGATGGAGAAGATGGCCCGCGCGACCCGCTCTTCCGGCAGGCCGCCGGTCAGGGCGTGCGCGGCGGCCAGTTTGCGAGCGGAGGGCATGTGGTCGCCGGGGCCGAGCACCAGCCCGATGCGCTCATGACCGAGCGAGGCGAGGTGCCGCCAGGCCTGTTCGACGGCGACCGCGTCGTCACAGGACACGCCCGGAAAGCCGAGGTGCTCGATGGCCGCGTTGACCAGGACGACGGGGATGTTGCGGTCGGCGAGCCGCCGGTAGTGGTCGTGCGGGGCGTCGGCCTGGGCGTAGAGACCACCGGCGAAGACGACGCCGGACACCTGTTGCTGGAGCAGCAGTTCGACGTAGTCCGCCTCCGAGACGCCGCCCTTCGTCTGGGTGCACAGCACAGGGGTGAGCCCGAGCTGGGCGAGCGCACCGCCGATGACCTCGGCGAATGCGGGGAAGATGGGATTCTGCAGCTCCGGCAGCACCAGGCCGACGAGCCGGGCGCGTTCACCGCGCAGCTGGGTGGGCCGCTCGTAGCCCAGGACGTCGAGGGCCGTCAGCACCGCCTGCCGGGTGGCGTCGGAGACCCCGGGCCTGCCGTTGAGCACCCGGCTGACCGTGGCCTCGCTGACTCCGACCTTCTTCGCCACTTCCGCAAGTCGTCGCGTCATGCGCGCAAGAATAGCGCGGCCCACGTAAGTGGCTTGCGTAAAGTTGCAGGAGACTGACGAGGCGCGCGGCGACCGACCGGGGCGGTGGAGCGGGGCCCTGACGGGCGGTCACCAGTTGGCGACGGCTACGGGGTCGACCTCGCAGTGCGCGATCTCCTCGACGCGCCCACTGCCGATGACGGAAACCCGGTAGGTCGTCCTGCCCTTCGCGGGTACCGACACCTGATCGCCCGCGCTTATGACGACGAGGCCGCGCCCGTTCTTGAAGGTCATCTTCACGAAGAAGACAGCCTCGCGTCCGTTCGGGTTCCTGACCTCGACGACCGCGTACGGATCCGCCATGCTCGCGCACCGCACGAGCGCCGCGGTGCCGTTCTTGAGGGGCCGGGGAGTGGCCGAGGGGGACGCCGTAGGGGTGGGCGTAGGGGTGAATGTGTGGGTGGCCGTACGGGTGGGCCGTGGCCGGGACGCGCCACTTCCCGACGGCCCCGACGAACTGTCGTGGTCCTGGCGGGAGTTGCTGCAACCGCCCCCGTCATCTCCGTGCCGGCTCCCCTGAGCATGGCCCGAGGAGAACCCCGTCAGTGCCAGCACGACCATCGCCGACACCGCTGTGACCTTGAGTCCCCGCCCCTGTGTATACATCCGGCCACCCTATCCACAGCCGTCACGGACCCTTCCGGGAGCCGCTCAGCGCGGTACGGCCTCCAGCACGTCGCTCCCCAGCGCCGTCAGATCGGGCAGACTGACGGCGTATCGGACGTATCGGCCCTGCCGTCCGGCCGTGAGCAGTCCCGCGCGACGCAGGACCGCGAGGTGGCGGGAGACTTCCGGGGCCGAGAGCTCCCAGGCGTGGGCCAGTTCACCGGTTCAGCAGTTCGTTCTTCAGGCGCAGGTCGTCGGCGGGTTGGACGGCGACGCCCGCCCAGGCGGCGTCGAAGAAGGCGTCGGCGCACCTACCCCGGCAGCGCCACCGCGCTGGTCGGCGAAGTGCCGTTGATCGCAGGGGTGTTGAGCCGGGATGATGGCGGATCGGCGGAGCGGTGACGGTGTCTCCCCCATGAGGACGCGAGGAGCGGCAGCAATGACAAGGGCTCGTGGAACGGTCTCGGTCGTGGTCGTGGGCATCGCGCTGCTGGCCGCGGGGTGCGGCGGCGGTGACGACACGAAGGCGGCGCCGTCCTCGGCCGACGCGCCGACCGCTGCCGCCGCCACTCCCACCGTCGCGGCGCACCCCGTCGCGACGGCCGCCTACGATCTTCAGGCGTACTGCGCCAAAGGCGGCCCCCGCACGCTTCTGACGGGACAGCCGGCGTACCGGGGCAAGGGGCCGCACCCCGTGCTGCTCGCCACCACGAGCCCGACGCCCCTGTCCGTCAACGAGACCCCGCTCCCCTCACCGGGCGAGACGGCGACCGCCCCGGCCCACGACACGTACCACCCCGATCCGGCGAAGGCGCAGCTGGTCGCCTGCGTCGTCAACACGGGCAAGGGCAAGCCGGTGACGACCTGCCGCTACGCCGACGACTACGTCCGCTCCTTCCGGCAGGGCCGGTACGACGTCACGGTGTACGAGGCGAGGACCGGCCGCAGGCTCGGCACCACGAGGGTGCTGGGCGACGACCGGTTCCAGTGCCTGGCCCAGGAGACGTTCTTGCAGGCGGAGCCCAAGTCGAAGACGGAGTGGCTGGATCCGTCCCTCCCGGCGTTCCGCAAGGCCCTCGCCCCCTGGGTGGACGCGGCGAAGTCGTAGGCACCCGCGCCTGATCGCGGATCTGCCTCGCACACCCGTGACCGACCACGGGACGTGAGCCGACGGGTGCGGGAGGCGCCCCGGTTCACATGCCGTCGTCGCCGTCGGCGAAAGCGGTGCGGGCGGCGCTCAGCAGCCGGGCGCAGCGCCGGGTCATGGCCTCGGCCGACTCGGCGGGGTGGTTGATCCACCAGCGGACCAGCGCGGTGCACAGACCGCGCCACGCGTGGGCGAGGGCGTCGGCGTCGAGCGGGTCGCCGGTCCCGGCGGCGTGCAGCAGCTCGGCGGTGCCGGTCGCGGCGAGGTCGTCGATGGCGTCACGGTAATGGGCCGCGCGGTGGGCGGCTTCGCTGCCGGGTGGCAACGAGGGGTCGTAGAGGACGAACCATGCCTCGCGCTCCCCGTCGAGAGCCGTGAACAGCGCGCGCAGCACACGCAGCGGCGTGCCCGGCGCGCCGCTGTCGTGGTCGGCCATCGCGGCGCGGATCGCGCCGAGCAGCCGGTCGCCGACCGGGGCGAGGCAGGCGAGGTAGAGGTCCTGTTTGCCGCCGAAGTACTGGTGCACGAGCGGCTTGGTGACGCCGACCCGGGCGGCGACGGCGGCCACGGTGGTGGCCTCGTACCCGTGTCGGCCGAACTCCTCGGTGGCCGCGGCCAGGACCTGCCGTTCGCGCGTGGCCCTCGGTACGCCCTTGGTACCGGCCCTGGAGGAGAGCGTTGTCATGGGACCAGATCTTACCCTAGGGTAATTTACCGCTGGGTAAATTCCCGTCCCCCGGACCCCGTTGGAGCGCGCCCATGCCCGCCGCCACGACCGACCCCCACACCTCCCGCACCCGCTCCTGGTGGGGCTGGGGCTATGCCGACGCCCACCCCGACGACGCCGAGTGCGTCGCGACCGGGGCCCTGTTGCCCGGTACCCTCCCCCGCCCGCTGCCGATCCCCGAAGTCGCCGACCTGCCCATCGGCCGCCCCGCCGCGACGCCCCCGGCGTCCCTGGCCCACCTGGTCACGGCCGATCCGGCGGCGCGCGCCGCGCACGCCATGGGCAAGGCGTACCGCGATGTCATCCGGGCCCTGCGCGGCCGGCCCGGCCGGATCCCCGATCTCGTCGCCCGTCCGACCCGCGACCAGGACGTGGCGGACCTGCTGGACTGGGCCGGCGAGCACGGCGTGGCCGTCATCCCCTTCGGCGGCGGCTCCTCGGTGGTCGGCGGTGTGGAGTACCGCGGCGACGCCCATCACGCCGTACTCTCCCTCGACCTGACTTCAATGGGCCGCGTCCTGGAGATCGACACGGCCGCCCGCTCGGCCCGCATCCAGGCCGGGGCCCTCGGCCCGGCGCTGGAGGCTCAGTTGCGGCCGCACGGACTGACCCTGCGCCACTTCCCGCAGAGCTTCGAGTTCTCCACCCTCGGGGGCTGGCTGGCCACCCGGGCGGGCGGCCACTACGCCACCGGCCACACCCACATCGACGACTTCGCGCAGTCCCTGCGGGTGATCACGCCCGCCGGGACCGGCACCTCCTGGCGACTGCCCGCATCCGGCGCCGGGCCATCGCCCGACCGGTTCTTCCTCGGCTCCGAGGGCACGCTCGGCGTCATCACCGAGGCATGGATGCGGCTGCGGGAACGCCCCCGGCACAAGGCCTCCGCGTCCGTGGCCTTCGCCGACTTCCACCGCGCGCTGGAGGCGGTGCGGGCCATCGCCCAGTCCGATCTCGCCCCGGCCAACTGCCGTCTGCTCGACCCGGGCGAGGCCCTGCTGTCCGGCGCCTCCCAGGACGGCTCCGCCGTGCTGGTCCTGGGCTTCGAGTCCGCCACCGCCCCCGTCGACGCCCGCCTCGCGGCCGCCGTGGACCTGGCCCGCGCCCACGGCGGTCGGGGCGCGGCGGCCCCGGCGGACCTTCCGATCTCCCACGGCGGTCGGGGCGCGGCGGCCCCGGCGGACCGCGACGCCCCGCCGGACGCGGCGGTGGGCGCCTGGCGCTCGGCGTTCCTGCGGATGCCCTATCTGCGCGACGGCCTGGCCCGTATGGGCGCCGTCGTCGAGACGTTCGAGACCGCCGCCACCTGGGGCGCGATTCCCGCCCTGATCGACGCCGTCCGCACCGAGGTCGGCGCCGCCGCCGCGCGGGCCACCGGGCACCCGGCCACCATCAACTGCCGCCTCACCCACGTCTATCCCGACGGCGCCGCCCCCTACTTCACCGTGGCCGTCGCCGGCCGGCCCGGCGACGAGGTCGAGGTCTGGGACGACATCAAAGCGGTCGCGGCCGAGGTCCTGCACCGCCATCGCGCCACCATCACCCACCACCACGCCGTCGGCCGCGACCACCGACCCGGCTACGACCGCCAGCGCCCGGACCCCTTCGCGCTGGCGCTGCGCGCCGCCAAGGACGCCCTGGACCCCCACCGCATCCTCAATCCGGGCGTTCTGCTCGACTGACCGGACGGCCTCGGTGTCCACGGGGGTCGGCCCCGCCGGGCATGGCACGACCCGGCAGCCGCCGCCCACGACGGGAGGGTACGAGTGCCACGGCCCGGCCCCCTCACCACCGGCCCTGCGCTTCCTGGTCGACCTGGGCACGGCGCGGCCCGGGCTCCCGCACACCGCGGAGTGACCGGCGATCAGCCCTCGCGCGGCGGGCGTTGATCCGCCGGCAACCGCTTCGTGATCCGGTCGAACAGGTCCGTCAGAGGCTCGCCGATGTCCTGTCCGAACTCGGTGAGTCCGTAGGTGACTTGGGGCGGCGTCGTCGGCTCGACCTCCCGCCAGATCAGCCCGTCGCTGAGGAGCGCCCGCAAGGTCTGGGCGAGCATCTTCTCGCTGATGCCCTGGATGCTGTCACGCAGCTCGTAGAACCGAAGGTCGTTGCTCCGCAAGGAGATCAGCACCCAGATGCCCCACCTGCTGGTGACGTGGTCGACCATGTCGCGCGCAGGGCAGTCGGTGTGAAACACCTCATACCGCTTGCCCACCTCGGCCTGCTTCAGCTGCGCGCCTTCCACCATGTCCGGAGCTTACCTCTGGGTATGTTCTTACGGAAAGTAAGCCCGCCTCCTAGCGTCAACCGCCTTAGCGCACAACGGACTAGGAGCTGAACATGATCGTGGTGACCGGGGCCACCGGAAACGTGGGCCGGACCTTGACGCAGGCCCTGGCCGAGGCGGGCGAGCAGGTGACGGCGGTGTCGCGGCACGCGGCGGCGGTGCCGAGCGGGGTCCGGCACGTAGAGGCCGACCTGGCCCGGCCGCAGGATCTCGCCGCCGTGCTGGACGGGGCGAAGGCGCTGTTCCTCCTGCTCTCCGGGGACCTGCACGCCCCCGAGGCCAGGCCGGCCGACATCATCGACCTGGCCGCGGCGAGCGGGGTCCGCCGGGTCGTCCTGCTGTCCTCGCAGGGCGTGGCGACCAGGCCGCACGGCCCGACGCGGATCGCGATGCGCGCGCTGGAGGACGCGTTGCGGGCGTCCGGCCCGGACTGGGCCGTCCTGCGACCGGGCGGCTTCGCCTCCAACGCCTTCGCCTGGGCGGAGTCCGTACGCACGCAAGGGGTGGTCGCCGCGCCCTTCGGTGACATCGGGGTGCCGGTGGTCGACCCGGCGGACATCGCCGAGGTCGCGGCGGCCTGCCTGCTGGAGGACCGGCACACCGGCGGGATCTTCGAGCTGACCGGGCCCGAGGTGATCACGCCACGTCAGCAGACGGAAGCCCTCGCGACCGCGCTCGGCTCGCCGGTGCGGTTCCACGAACTCACCCGCGCGGAGGCCAGGGCCGCGATGACCCGGTTCGTGCCGCCGGAGCTGGCCGACGACACCCTGGACATCATCGGCGCCCCGAACTCCGCCGAGCTGCGGATCAGTCCGGACGTGGAACGAGTCCTGGGCCGCGCCCCGAGGCCCTTCGGCGACTGGGTCGCCCGTCACGTCGCCGCCTTCCGCTGAGGCAGGGGCCGGGGCACGACGCGGCTGACGCGAACTGGCTCACGGCACCGTCCGCCGACTGAATCCGGCGCCAGGGGATATCCGCAAAGCAGGTCATCCCCTGGGAGGAAGCATGACATTGGTGAAGGCGGGCGTCGTGGTCCTCGACTGCGCCGAACCCGAGAAACTGGCCGTGTTCTACAAGGAGTTCCTGGAGGGGGAGCAGACGGACGCCTCGGCCAACCTCGTGGAGGTCCGCGGCGCCGACGGCATACGGCTGGCGTTCCGCCGTGATGTGAACGCCGTCTCCCCCAGCTGGCCCCGCCCGGAGAACTCCCTCCAGTCCCATCTGGTCTTCCTCGTCCAGGACTTGGACGCGGCCGAGCGGCGGCTGGTGGGGCTCGGCGGCCGACCGATCGAGACGAGGGACCCGGCAGGGCCGTACGAGGAACGCGGCTACACCGACCCGGCCGGTCACTCCTTCACCCTGCGCCTGGTGCCCATCACGGCACCCAAGCAGGGCTGAACCCCGACGCCCGCGCGCTCCCGTACACGCCCCGCGCGCGGGCGACACCGCTGACGGCGCAACGTCGGGTCGTACGAGCCCGAAGCACCGTTGCGAGCACCGCCACGGGAAAAACCCCACCGCACCATCACCCATCGGCGCTATCTTCCCCATGCTCACCCACGCCCGTCATACCGGGCACCGAACCGGGTCATCTTGGGAGGCGCCCTGTGAAGAGGTTCTTCGGACCGGTGAAGATGGCGGAGCCGACGGTCTCCGACGCCGAGTTCGAGCTGTTCGGCGGACCACTGCGCTATGACCTGGGCTGGTCCCAGCACGAGCACGCGGGGCTCGACCTCACCATGATGTCCGCGCTGCGCTCGATGCCCGCACTCGTCGGCGCCACCCTGCGCATGGCGTGGCAGGCCGACCGGCGGGCGCTGCTCGCCGTGGCGGTCGGCGAGATCGGGCAGGGCGTCGCCGCCGCCGTGAGTCTGCTCGCCGTCAACGCGGTCATGCACGCCCTGCTCGCCGGAGACGGCAGCGCCGCCCAGCGCCTGCACGCGCTGTTACCCGGTCTGCTGGCGGCCGCCGCCATCGCCGTCGTCAACTCCGCCCTCTCCGCCTGGTCCACCTCCCGCGCGGGACGCCTGGAACCGAAGGTCGAGCGGATCGCCATCACCCGGTATCTGGCCGCCGCCGTCGGCGTCGAGCTGGAAGCCATCGACGACCCCGACTTCCGGCGGCTCGTCGATGTCGCCGAGCACGGCCCCAGCGCCGCCCGCCGGATGATCGGTGCCTGCGTCGCCGCGCTGAACGGACTCATCTCCCTGGTCACCACCGCCGGTGTGCTCACCGTGCTGCACCCGGTCCTGCTGCCCATGCTGATCCTCATCGCGGCCCCGCGCGGATGGGGCGCCATGCGCGTGGCCCAGGAGCGATACGTATCGGTGATGAGCTGGATCGAGCATGTCCGCGCCGGCCGCCTCATCGGCAATCTACTCACCGAGCGCACCGCCGCCCAGGAGGTCCGCCTGCACGGCGTCGGCGCCTTCCTCCTCAGCCGCTACCAGCGCATGGCCGAGAGCGCCGAGGCGGAACAGGAGCGCCTCGCCGCCGGCAAAGCCCTGACCGAATGGGTCGCCTCCGCGCTGTCGGGCCTGGCCGTGGCCGCCACCTACGGGACCATGTTCTGGCTGATCACGGCCGGTCAGATGAGCCTCGCCCTGGCCGGCACCGCCGTGATCGCGGTGCGGACCGGATCGGCGAGTCTGGGCGCGCTGGTCATGAACGTCAACCAGTTGCACGAGGAATCGCTCTACGTCCGCGACCACGGCCGGTTCCTGACCCAGGCGGCGCGGCGCGTCATCCCCTCGGGCGGCGACCCGGTACCCGAGCGGGTCGAGGAGGTCGTCCTCGACCGCGTCACCTACCGCTACCCCGACCGTGACACGGCCGCCCTGGACCAGGTGTCGCTGACCCTGCCGATGGGCTCGGTCACCGCCGTGGTGGGCGAGAACGGCTCCGGCAAGAGCACGCTGATGAAGATCCTCTCGGGCCTGCTGCTGCCCCAGAGCGGCGCCCTGCGCTGGGGCCGGGCGGACGTCACCGGGCTCGACCGCGCACAGGTCTTCGAACGCGTCTCCCTGCTCACCCAGGACTTCCAGCGCTGGCCGGTGACCGCGGCGATGAACATCCGTCTTGGCCGGCCCGCCCACGCCGTCACTCCGGAGGGCCTGCGAGCATCGGTCGACTACGCCGGCGCGGGCCCCGTCATCGCCAAACTCCCCGACGGCCTGCGCAGCCTGCTGGCCCGTATGTTCCGCGGCGCCATCGAACTGTCCGGCGGCGAATGGCAGAAAGTGGGCCTGGCCCGCACCCACTGGCGCAGCTCGACCGCGCAGGCGGACGGTGTCCTCATCGTCGACGAGCCCACCTCCGCGCTCGACCCCGAGGCCGAGATCGAGGCCTTCGACCGCATCCGCCGCCTCGCCGCCCCGAACCGGGCCGTCGTCCTGGTCACCCATCGCATGTCCGGGGTCCGCCACGCCGACCGCATCTACGTCCTCAACGCGGGGCGCCTCGTCGAACAGGGCACGCACGACGAACTCATCGCCGCACAGGGTCGGTACGCCGCCATGTTCGACGCCCAGGCCGCCCAGTACGCGCCCGCACCCGGCCTCGGCATCCCGGACCCCACCGCACCCACCGTCGCGGACCCCGCGTGACCCGTCCGAGCCCCGCCAGGTCCGTCCGGCCGTACACCTGGACGCGCCGTACGCCCGGACGCGCCGTACGCCCGGACGCGCCGTACGCCCGGTCGGACGTCCCGGCGTGCGCGCCGTACGGGGCGGGCACAGGATTCGGTGGGTGATCCTGCCGACGGCGAAGGGCTGGCTGCCGCGTGAGTGATGCGACGTCCCACGGGTCCACCGGACCACCGCCCGGACACACCGGGCTGCCGAAGTCCGTCGTGGAGCTGCCCCGACAGGTACGGGAAGAACTGACCCGGCGGCTGCGCCGTAACAAGCGGGCCTTCCGCGAGGACGACATCCAGATCGTCGAGGGCCCCCTGCTCCGGCGCGCGGTCGGCGCCTCCGCGCTGGGCAACTGCATGGAGTGGTTCGACTTCGGCATCTACAGCTATCTGGCCGCGATCATCGGCAAGGTGTTCTTCCCGTCGGCCTCGCCGACCGCCCAGCTGATCTCCTCGTTCGCGACGTTCGCCGCCGCCTTCGTGGTGCGACCGCTCGGGGGGCTCGTCTTCGGGCCGCTCGGGGACCGGATCGGCCGGCAGAAGGTGCTGGCCACCACCATGATCATGATGGCTGCCGGTACCTTCTCCATCGGCCTGATCCCCGGCTTCACGACCATCGGCGTCGCGGCTCCGGTGCTGCTGCTGATCGCCCGGATGGTGCAGGGCTTCTCGACCGGGGGCGAGTACGGCGGAGCCTCCACGTTCGTCTCGGAGTACGCGCCGGACCGCCGCCGCGGCTTCCTCTCCAGCTGGCTCGACTTCGGCACCTTCGTCGGCTACGCGCTCGGCTCCGCCCTGGTCACCGTGCTGAACCTGACCCTGAGCGATGCCGCGATGCTCTCCTGGGGCTGGCGGGTGCCGTTCCTGATCGCCGGTCCGCTCGGCGCGATCGGCCTCTACATCCGGCTCAGACTGGAGGAGTCCCCGGCCTTCCAGCAGCAGCTGGACGAGCATGAGAAGAGCCTCGCCCAGGCGTCGGTGGGCGGCGAGTTCAAGGACATCATCGGCAGGCACTGGCGTGAGCTGCTGCTGTGCATGGGCATCGTGCTGCTCTACAACGTCACCAACTACATGGTGACCGGGTTCATGCCCACGTATCTGACCGAGGACCTGCACCACTCCCCCGCCTTCGCCGACCTGCTGGTCCTCATCGGCATGCTGTGGATCGTGCTGCTGATCACGTTCATCGGCCGGCTCAGCGACCGGGTCGGCAGGCGCCCGGTCTACGCCGTGAGCGCCGCCGCCATGATCGTCCTCGCGGTCCCGTCGTTCCTGCTGCTCATGAGCGGGGGGACCTGGCTGCCGCTGCTCGGGATGCTGGTCCTCGCCACCCTGCTGGCGTGCTTCGCGGCGCCCAGCGCGGCCACCCTGCCCGCCCTGTTCCCCACGGCGGTGCGCTATGCCGCCATGGGTATCGGCTTCAACGTCGCGGTGGCCGCGTTCGGGGGCACGACGCCGCTGGTCACCGAGGCGCTGGTCAAGCTCACCGGCGACAATCTGGCGCCCGCCTACTACCTGATGCTCGCCGGCGCCATCGGACTGATCACGGTGCGGTTCCTCCCGGAGACCGCCCAGATGCCGCTGAACGGATCGCGCCCGATGGTCGGCTCCCGGCAGGAGGAACAGGAACTGATCAGCACCTCACAGGACCTGTACCTGTTGGCGGAGGGCGGTCCGCGCGCCGTCTAGGGCCGGTGCGCGCACGCGCCTCGGATTCTCAGGACTGGGGTCGTCTGCCGTGATTGGCGGGGTGGTTGCGGCGCGCCTTCTTCTTGCGGCGTCTCTTCGAGGACATGCGAACCTCCAGGGGTGGAAATACCGGTTCGGCGGAGCACGCGCGAGCGCTGACCGTCAGTCCTCCTCGCGCTCCGTCTCCGCCTGCTCCTCCCGCACATCCCGCCGGTCCTCACGGGTGCGCTCGGCGAGTTCCGCCTCGTCGGGCCGGCGCGGCATACCGCGGCCGTGACCGGTGTCCGGGTCTCCCTCGACCTGCTCGTTGGACTTGTGGTGATGGTGCGACATGGGATCCTCCTCGGACGAGTACCCCGGGGTTGTGCCACGCCCGGACGTGATCGCACGACGGCTCCTGGGCGGCGCGAGGCGGCGATCCACGAGGGCGTTGTTCCGAGGGTCCGTACTCACTGAACCCCGCCGGGCCCGCCGCCGCAAACGGAGGGGAGCGCCGACGCCGTCCCAGGCACCGGGTGCCACCACTCGGCTGCCGGTGCGGTTCATTCGGTCCGGGAGCGCCGCTGCCGCTGGTACTCGTCCCAGTCGGCCGGCGGATACGTCGCCTGGGGGGCGGCGAGGGCCACATCGACCGCGATGGAGATCTCGGCGTCGAAGAAGCCGAGGTCCCGGATCAACTCCATCGCCTGTACGGTCGCTTCGCCGAGCGGACGGGCCATGCGATCCGCACCGGACGGGAAACCCACCGGGTACATCCGCGCCGTCCCGAGCTCGTGCTCGGCCCGCTCGTCCATGCCGAGGGCGGAGAAGCCGGCGGCCAGGGCGACCCGGGTGAGCGCCTGGGACATGGCCCCGGACATGAGCGTGACGCCGTACAGCGTCTGCGTGGGACCGCCGGCCGTGCCGTCCGCGCGCGATGTGCGGTCGCACCGCTGCTCCAGGCGTTTCCGGTCGGCCTCCAGCAGCGCGTGCGCCTCCTCCAGCGCACGGCCGAAACGCGTCAGTTCGGTCAGGTCAAGGGACATCTCGTTTCCTTCCCGTCAACTGCACCGACTCTATGGGTGGTTGCGGTGCGCGCGGGAGCCGTCACGCATAGTCGGCCTGATGTGGTCACCGGGACGCCCGCCCCGGCGCCCGGACCTGTGCGAGATACCGATCGTCGAGCCGCTCCTGGGCGCGGTTCCCAGCCGAGCGAGCGGCCCGTTCGTCTGCCACCCTGAACGTAGCTGACGACGGGCGACGCCGGCCTCCTCCGGAACGGGAGGGTTGCCATGACCACTGCGGGCGCGGGGCGGAGCGGCGACGTACCGGCGGCGCCGCAGGCCAGGATCCTCCTGGACGCCGACGAGACGATCACGGAGTGGAGCCCGGAGGCGGAGCGGCTGCTGGGGCACCGGTCCCAGGAGATGGTGGGCCGGCCGCTGTCGTCGCTCCTCGTCCGACCGGAACCCGCTGAGGGCGCGGGCCCCCCGCACGCCCCGCCGGGCTGCGGCGGCTGCCGGGTACGCCTGCGCGACCGGACCGGGCTGCCCGTGGAGGTCGAATGGTGGATGTGCCCCCACCCGGCCGCCGAGGGCCCGGCGACATGGGCCGTCTTCCTCACCGCCACGCGCGGCGAGTACCCGTGCGAGTTCGACCGGGCGATCCTCGACGCGCTGCTGACCGAGTCGCCGGTCGGGCTGCACGTCCTCGACACCGACCTGCGCCTGATGCGTTTCAACGTCGCCTCGCCGGGGATGCGGGGCGTTCCCGCCGAGGGCGTGGTCGGCAGACCGGCCCGCGAGGTCGCGCCGACCGTGGTGACCGACACGGCCGAGCGGCTGATGCGGGAGGTCCTGAGCACGGGCGAGCCCGTCATCGACTTCGTCCAGCCCGGCTGTCCGCCCGCCGACCCCCACGGCGAACACATGTTCTCCCTGTCGGCCTTCCGGTTGTGCAACCCCGCGGGAGAACCCCTCGGCGTGGCGACCCTGGCCATCGACATCACCGAGCGCCACCGGTACCGGGCCCGTCTCGAACTCCTCAACGACGCCAGCACGCGCATCGGTACGACCCTCGACCTGGCACGTACCGCGGCGGAGCTGGCCGAGACCGCGGTGGGCCGGGTGGCCGACGCCATCAGCGTGGACGTGCTGGACTCCGTGCACCGGGGCGAGGCACCCGAGCCCGGCCCGGTACCCCCCGAAATGACCTTCCGGCGCACCGCGTTCCGCACGACCGGCGCCGCGGGGCTCCAGCCCGCCTACGCCGTCGACGAGAAGGCCTCGTACCGCTTTCCCACCCCGCTCACCCAGTGCCTGGCCGATCTGCGGCCCCGGCTGATCCGCAAGGTCGACGACGGCGAATGGCTGGCGCACGATCAGCTCCGCGCCGACCGGGTGCGCGCCGGGCGGGTGCACTCGATGATGGTCGTGCCGCTGGCCGCGCGCGGGGTCGTGCTCGGCGTGGCCTGCTTCTACCGTTCGGTGACCTCCGCGCCGTTCGACGACGGCGATCTGACCATCGCCGGAGAGCTCGCCGCGTACACCGCCCTGGGCCTGGACAACGCCCGCCGCTACACGCGCGAGCACACCGCCGCCCTCGTCCTCCAGAACAGCCTGCTGCCGGGCCGGCTGCCCGCCCAGAACGCCGTCGAGGCGGCGTTCAGTTATCTGCCGGGGCACGCGGGCGGCCCGTGGTACGACGTCATCCCGCTGTCCGGCGCGCGGACCGCGCTGGTGGTCGGCGACATGGCGGGGCACGGCATGCGCGCCGTGGCCGGCATGGGCCGGCTGCGCGCCGCGATCCACAGCCTGGCCGCCCTGGACCTGGCCCCCGACGAGGTTCTGGCCCACCTGGGCGACCTGATGCTCGAACTCGCCGCGGAGGGCCACCCGGCCACCGCCAACGACCCGCTGGAGGCCCATCCCACCACCGCCACCTGCGCCTACGCGGTGTACGACCCGGTGAACCGGCGGCTGGTCGTGGCCCGTGCCGGACATCCCGCGCCGCTGCTCGCCCTCCCCGACGGGCATGTGGCGCCCGCCGACGCGCCGTCCGGACCGCCGCTGGGCGAAGACGGACAGTCCTTCGAGACCTGGGAGACGGAACTGCCGGAGGGCAGCCTGATCGCCCTCTACACCGAGGGGCTCGTCGGCGGGTCGCCGCCGGACAGCGCGGACGCCGCACGGCTGCGCCGCGTCCTCGCCCAGCAGCACACGTCCGTACGGGAGGCGTGCGACGCGGTGATCTACGCGCAGCTGTCCGGACGGACCGAGGAGAACGTCGTACTCCTCCTCGCCCGGACCCGCGCCCTGCACGACGACCAGGTGGCCTCCTGGACCTTCCCCAGCGATCCGGCGATCGTGGCCACCGCCCGCACCCTGGCCGAACGGCAGCTCGCCAGTTGGGGGCTGTCCGATCTCGTGTTCACGACGGAGATGATCGTCAGCGAGCTGGTCACCAACGCCATCCGGTACGCGCCTGGCACCATCCAGGTACGGCTGATCCGGGACCGCTCGCTGATCTGCGAGGTCACCGACTGCAACAGCGCGGCCCCGCATGTGCGGCACCCCCGGACCACCGACGAAGGCGGCCGCGGACTGCTCCTGGTCGCCCAGCTCACCGACCGCTGGGGCACCCGCCGCACCCGCCGCGGCAAGACCATCTGGACCGAACAGACACTGCCCCCGCCCGAGGCCGGCGCCCCGCCTGCCGCTCCGGACACCGGACAGACCTCCTAGTCGAGCGCGGCGAAGCCCGTGCAGAGCAGGCGGATGCTTCGGGTGAACTTCTCGTCGTCGCCCACCCGAGGGATCAAGTCGCCCATGACCAGGGGGAATCGCTCGCACAGGTCGGCGTACCGCTCGGCGGTGACGGCCGGTTGGGCGGTCGGCTGGTTCTGCTCCTGGAGCACGAAGCCGGTGACATGGCTGAGCAGGGTGTCGGCGGCGATCCCGCAGTGGCCGGTGGGCAGTCCGCCGTCGAGCAGGGTCCGCAGCAGGCGTTCCATCAGGGAGAACGCGCCGGTGCTGAGCATGCCGGGGCTCTCGGCGAGGAGCTGGGCGCCCCCGGGGTGCTCCTTGATCTCCGCGCGCAGGGCGGTGGCCTGGGCCTCGACGCGGTCCTGCCAGCCGGCGGCGGGCGGAAGGGCGGCCAGGGCGTCGGTACCCGCGTCATAGGCGCGGCGGCAGACCCGGTCGGCCATCAGGGCGAGCAGTTCCTCTTTGCCGCGCACGTGGTAGTAGAGGCTGCCGGCGTGGGCGTCGAGGCGGTCGGCGACCTGGCGCATGGACAGGTTCTGATACCCGACCTCGGCGAAGACGGCCATACCCGCGTCGACGATGCGCTCCTTGGTGAGCTTCATGAGTCCACCGTACAGCGTTTTCCAACACCGTTCGAAAGTTGTGTTAGCTTTGCGCCGTCAGATTTTCGAACGGCGTTTGAAACGTCGAAGTCCGGGGGGAAGTGGCAGACATGGGGGCGATCGTCTTCAACGTGACCACGGCCGCGCTGATGGTCATGATGGTCAACTGCGGTCTCGGGGTGGTCGGCCGGGACACCCTGCGCGGGCGGCCGGTCCCCTGGGCGGCAGCCGCCCTGACCGCGGTCGCCGTGGGCGGCGTCCTGCTCCAACTGGCCTGGTCCGGCGCCATGGACGCGCTGGACGCGGACCCCGCCAGGTCCGGCTGGTGGCGCGAGTTCACCTCGGTGTTCCTGCAGAACGGCGGCCTCCTCGGCGCCCTGTGGAACCTCGTGACCCTCGCCGTCGTCGCCGCGCTCGCCCAGTGGTACTGGGGCGGCACGCTGACCCTCGGCTTCTTCCTCGCGGGCATCGTGCTGCCCGGCCGGCTCGACACCCTGCTCGGCTTCGGCGACGGCCCCAGCACCGACCCGCGCAACTTCGCCGGCAGCTCCGGCGCCACCTACTTCCTCGGCGCCACCCTCGCCCTGGCCTTCCTCACCCGCACCCGCCTCCCCAAGGAACTCGCCCTGGCGATCGGCGTCCCGGCGCTGGGCCTGGCGATGTGGCTCGCCCAGGACAACGGCCACGGCCTGGTCTCCGTCTACGGATTCGCCCTCGCCGGAGCCGCCTGGGCGGCCCGCACCCGGTGGTCGGCGTAGCCGGGGTTCAGATGCCCGCAGGCGCGCACCGCGGGCAACCAAGTCCTCACCTTGAGGCGAGTCGCGCCCCACTCACCGGTTCGCGGCCCCCTTCCCCCCTTCCGGCGGATCGGCGGCCAGCAACCTGGCGGTGAAGTCGGCCAGTTGAGCCCGCATCCGCTCCCTCGGTACGCGCTCCTCCGCGGCCAGGTGCTCGACCAGATCGGCCCGCGTCGCGGCGAGCAGGGCGTGGGCGGTGAAGTCGCCGTCGGCCAGGCCGGGGATCTGCTCCAGGACGGCTCGGAGCAGGCCGTGCCACCGCTGGTAGTGCTCCGCCCGGTACGGGCTGCCGCTCCCGCCGTCCTCCAGGGCCAGCGCGAGGCGCCGGTTGTCGAGTTTGAAGCACAGGACGGCATCGAGCAGCGCGGGTACGCGATCTCGCGGTGAGGCCGTCGGACCCAGCGGTGGTGGGCCGGACTCGACGGCCTCCCTGACCGGTTCGAGCCGTACCTCGTACAGCGCGCGGAGCAGCCCGGCGCGATCGCCGAACGCCCGGAAGATCGTGCCCTTGCCGACACCGGCCGCCGCCGCGACATCGGCCATCGTGACGTCCTCGGGACTGCCGCTGCGAGTGAAGAGGTCATCAGCGGCCGCCAGCACGGCCTCCCGGTTACGGGCGGCGTCCTTGCGGGACTTGCGCTCCGTCATGCCACTCCTTCATCCATGCCGTTCCTCCAGGTCCGGTCCGCTCCGCCATGCCCGGTCCGCCCCTCCGCTTGCAAAGCGGACCCGTGGTCCGTATCTTCAAAACGGACCCACAGTCCGGATTCTATGAGCTGGAGGACATCCATGTCCGCACCGACCTCCCCGGCGGATCTGTACCGCCACAGCCTGCGACTACTGCTCGACAAGAACATCCCCGCCTGGGTGGCGCTCTGGGCCGAGGACGGCCTCATGGAGTTCCCCTTCGCCCCCGACGGCCGGCCCCGGCGCCTGGAGGGCAAGGAGGCCATCGCCGCCTACATGCGCCCCTATCCCGACCACATCGATCTGCACGACTTCCCCGACCTGCGGATCCATCAGACGACCGAGCCGGGGACGATCGTGGTCGAGATGCGCGGCGTCGGCCGCATGGTGGAGACCGACGCCCCCTTCGACATGACGTACATCGCCGTCGTGACCGTTCGGGACGGGCGGTTCACCGCATATCGCGACTACTGGAACCCCCTCGCCGTCCGGCAGCCCGGCACCGACTTCAGCGGGAGCGGCCGATGACCACCGCGGGCACCATCCTGGTCATCGGTGCCACCGGCACCACCGGCAGCCGAACCACCGCGCAGCTGACGGCCGCCGGCCATCGCGTCAAAGCCGCCGGTCGCCGGGCCACCCCGGTCGCGGGCGCCGAGCCGGTCGCCTTCGACTGGTACGACCCCGCCACCCACGCGGCCGCCCTCGCCGGAGTCGACCGCGTCTACCTCATACCGCCCCTGGGAGAGCCCGACCCCGCGGCGGTCATGCTGCCGTTCCTCCAGCGGGCCCGTGCCGCGGGTGTGCGCCGAGCGGTGCTGCTGAGTTCCTCGGCGATCCCCGAGGGCGGCCCGGCGGTGGGTCTGGTGCATCAGGCGCTGCCCGGCCTGTTCGACCAATGGGCGGTTCTACGGCCCTCTTGGTTCATGCAGAACTTCACCGGCGCGCACGCGCACGCGCTCAGCATCCGCGACGAAGGCACCATCTGGACCGCCACGGGGTCCGGCCGCGTCGGCTTCATCGACGCCGAGGACATCGCGGCCGTGGCCGTCCGCGCCCTGACCGACGAACAGGCCCCCGACGCCGATCTCGTCCTCACCGGCCCCGAAGCACTCGGCTACGACGACATCGCCATGACCCTCACCGAGGTCACCGGTCGGCCGGTGGTCCACCGCCGCCTGTCCTACGAGCAGCTGCGCGACCGGCTCGCGGCGCACCTGCCGGTGGAGTTCGCCGCGATCCTGGCCGGCATGGACCGTGCCATCGCCGAAGGAGCGGAGGACCGCGTCACCGACACCGTCCGACGCCTGACCGGCCGGCCTCCGCGCAGCTTCCGGGACCTGGTCGAGAGACGGACGCGACGCGGGGAGCCATCCGCACCGGAGGTCAGCGGGACGGCTACGCCGCCGGGTTCAGGGCGGCGCGAGTGAGGGACGTCGCGGTCGCCACGACGCTGGTGATGGCGTCCTCCGGGTCCAGGCCGCACAGGTCGGTGAGGTTGAAGAGCGCCTCGGCGCTGACCACCACGGCGAGGCCGCGCTTCAGCTGCTCCAGCACGGCGGGGTCGAGCGCCTCGGCCCACGGGGCCAGCGCGTGGTCGATCAGCCCGAAGCGCAGGCCGGGACGGGCGGACCGTTCGGGGTGGGCGATGGTTCCGGCGATCATGGCGCGGACCACGCCCTGCCGGGCCAGTACGTGGCGCAGCAGGAACTCGGTCGCGGCGGCGACGCGTTCCACCGGATCGGTGGAGTGCTCGACCCCGGCGAGCGCCTCGCCCGGACCGGGGAGCTGGCCGCCGATGGCCTCCTGGAGGAGGCTGACCAGATCGGGGAAGTAACGGTAGGCCGTGGCCTCGGAGACGAGGGCCGCCGCGGCGATCTCGGTCATCGTCACTTCGCGCCCGGTGCGGCTCAGTTCGGCCGCGGCCTGCACGATCGCCCGCCGGGTACGCAGCTTCTGGTTCGTGCGGCCGGTCATGCCGGAAGCCGGTGAGGTCTGCGGGGAGGACATGGATCCACCTTTCGGTCCGCGGCGGGGAGGCGTCATTCCTGCGATCAAGACGCGATCGGCACGCGATCGGCACCCGATCAAGACTTGCATCATACGATGAGACCAGCCTATTTTCATGCGAGGTAACTCTCATGAAGGAGTCTGGCCATGAACAACGTCGCGATCATCCCCCCTGACGGCGGCGAGGTGATCGAGTTGGGACCGGCGAGAGTACGCATCCTGGAGGACGGCGGTACGACCGCGCACCGCCTCGGAATCGGGGAGATCACCCTCGCCCCGCACAGCCCCGGCCCGCCCCAGCACCGCCACGCCGAACACGACGAGGGCTTCTACGTGGTCTCCGGTACGGCCCGCTTCACCGTGGGCCACGACGAGCACGAGGCGCCCCCCGGAACGCTGGTGATGGTCCCGCCGGGCGTACCGCACACCTTCGCCAACCCGGGCGACGAACCGCTGGTGATGATCAACACCTTCACGCCCGACCTGTATGTGCAGTACTTCCGGGACCTGCGCGACGCGACGGCGCGGGACGGGCAGCTGACAGGTCCGGCCACGGTACGGGTCATGGCGCGCTACGCGACCACACCGGCCACGGAGTACGACTGAGCCACATTCGTGCGGGGACGCCGACCGGGCATCCCCGCACGAGCGAGGTCGGCCTCAGGCCGCGGACGGCGCGTTCACCACGTTCTCGGCGAAGTCGCCGATGGCCCCGAGCGTGCGCCCCAGTTGTTCGATGTGCGGGAAGTGCCCGGCCTCGGGGATGGGCGTGAAGTGGCCGTCGGGGAAGGACTTGGCGTAGCCGCGACCGTAGGTCGTGGAGGCGATGCCGTCCTGCTCGCCCCAGACGACGAGCACCGGCACGCCGACCCGGTGCAGGCGACCGCGCAGCTTCGGGTCGTACGAGAACTCCTCGCCCCCGTAGACCGCCAGGGTCCGCTGGTTGGCGGCCCCCTGCGCCCGCTGTTCGTCGCTGAAGGAGGAGAAGTCGGGGCGGAAGGCCGGGTTGGCGAACGACAGTTGAGCGAGCTCGGCCGGGGCCAGGGTGCGGGCGTCGATGACCGCGTTCTGCTTCTGCACCGCGTGGATGCCCACCGCGTTGAGCAGGGTGAGACTGCCTATGCGGCCCCTGGTGTCCCGCAGGGCCATCTCGGAGGCGATCCAGCCGCCGATCGAACTGCCGATCACCATGACCTCGTTCAGACCGAGGATGTCGAGCAGGTCCAGATAGGCGACGGCGAGATCGGCCGGGGAGTCGACCCGGTCCGGGCGGGGCGTTCCCTGGAAACCCGGGTGGGTCGGAACGACGGTGTACGCGTGCTCGGTCAACGCCTCGGCCAGCCCGGTCATCGTCCGAGGGCCCGCACCGCCGTGCAGCAGCAGGAACCCCCTGCCCTCGGAACTGCTTCCGCGCTCTTCGATGGTCACAGAGAGGCCGCCGGGGAGGTCGACGGTACGGGTGTTGCCGGTGGAGACAGGGGAGGTCATCGGTGCGCCCTTCGTGAGAACTGACTCTCACGAATATAGGTTGGTCGCATTGTTCATGCAAGTGAACTCTCATAATGAGAGTGTGACGCCACGCCTCAGGGCTCCATGGATGGGTGCGAGCGGACGCCAGGCAGGCGCCCAGCGGTCCTACGCCCGGTCCGCCGACTGGCTCTGCGCCAGGCCCGCGAGTGCCGCGAGCACATGTTCGCGGGCCGTCGCGTCGAGGGAGTCGAGGGAGTCGTCGATGAGGTGGCGGTAGAAGGACTTCTCCGCGGCGTAGGCGCGCTTGCCCGTCGGGGTCAGGGCGAGGACGACGGTGCGCCGGTCGGTGGGGTGGCGGCGGCGTTCCAGGTAGCCGTCGCGTTCGAGGCGGTCCGCGAGGCTGGTCAGGGTCGACGGGGTGAGTCGCAGGCTGCGGCGTATCGCGAGGATCGGGCTCTCGCCGTTGAGGCCGAGCAGCTGGATGACCATCCGGGCGCGCAGGTCCAGGGACGACGTAGGGCGGGCGCGGTGCTCCGCCTCGATCACATGGACGAGGCGCATCAACGCCTCGATCTCGCGGTCGGTCGTCCCTGAATCGTGCTCGGCCATGAGGTGATCCTACTTAGACACGGCCGAGGATCCGGTCGATCGCGGGGCTGCCGAACAGCCCGCCCGGGTCGAGTTCCGTCCGCAGCGCGATGAAGTCGTCCCAGCGGGGGTAGAGCCCGCGCAGTTCCGCCGCCTCCAGGGTGTGCCACTTGCCCCAGTGCGGCCGGCCGCCCACCGCGACGCACGCCCGCTGCGCCTCCCGCCACGCGGCGTCCACGTCGATGCCGGGCGACTGGACGGCGGCGCCGACCCAGGTCGAGGTCCTGCCGTACGAGGGGTGCAGCCAGGCCGACTCCGCCGGGGCGATCCGGGTCTCGCACGGGAAGGCCACGGGGACCTTGGCGTTCTCCATGGCGGACATCAAGTGCCGTACACAGTCCGGGCCTTGGGCCTGCTCCACGGCGAACTCGAACGCGTCGTGCCGTACGAACAGCGGCCGCAGGAAGACCTTGTCGTAGGCGTCGACGGTGGTCTCGGGCCGGATGCCGCGGGCGAAGGCACGGCTCAGCGCGGGCACGAGGCGTGGCGCCCTGCGCGCCACCGTCCCCATGGCGTCGAGGCCGTAGTTGACCTTCACCACGTCACGGAACCACTCCCCCAGCGCCGACGGCTTGTCGACCGGGTCGCCGGTGCGCTCGGCGGTCCACATCAGCACCTGGTCGATGTACGGCATGAAGTAGAGCCCGATGTGGTCGACCGCCGGTGGGTCCGCGAGCAGGGTGAACGCCTCCTCGCGGCTGACGATGGCGTCCGACCTGCGCAGGTTGTACGCCGGCACCGTCTGGAGCGTGACCGAGACGATGATCCCGAGGGCGCCGAGGGAGACCCGGGCCGCGTCGAAGAGGTCGCCGTCCGCCGCGCCGCACCGCACCACGCCGCCACCGGCGAGCATCAGCTCCATCTCGACCACCTGAGAGGCGAACGCCGGTGCGGCCAGCCCGGTCCCGTGGGTCCCGGTGGAGAGGGCGCCCGCTATCGACTGGTGGTCGATGTCGCCCATGTTGGCGAAGGCGAGCCCGTGCCGGTTCAGCACCGCGCGGATCTCGCGCAGGGTGGCCCCGCCCTCGACCTTCACCCGGGCGGACGCCGTGTCGATGTCGAGCACCTTGCCGAGGTGGCGCAGGGAGACCTGGGTCTCCGGCGCCACGGCCACATCGTTGTACGAGTGGCCGCTGCCGACGACCCGCAGCCGGGCACCGTCGGCCGCGGTCTCCTTGAGCACCCGGCGCAGCCCGTCGAGGTCGGCCGGCGCGACGACCCGCCGGGGGCGGACGCTGTGGCGTTTCGAGAAGTTCGTCCACGTGCCGTCTGCGGAGATCTCGGCACCTGCGGCACGACGGAAACCCATTCAGATATTCCTTATCTCGTAAGGTCCCTTGTACGTAACTTCCGATATGAATACGATCCGCGTCACAGCACACGGCGTCAAGACGCCGACAGGGAGGTTCTGATGGGCGTCACGATCGTCAATCCGACCAGCTACGAGGCGGCACCCCGATCGGTCCCACGCGTCACGGTCCCGAGCCTCGACGGGCTGACCGTGGGCTTCCTCAGCAACAGCAAGATGAACGCCGACAAGGTGCTCGAAGGCGTGGCCACGGCGCTGGTCGGGCGGTTCGGCATCACGCCACGGCTGTACGCGAAGCGGGTGCCCTCGATCGCCGCGACCGATGAACTGCTCGACCGGGTCGCGGCCGAGTGCGACGCCGTCGTCGTGGCGATGCTCGACTGCGGCTCGTGCGCGTCGTGGGCGGTGGCGGACATGGCCGCGCTCGCCGGGCGCGCGCTGCCGGTGTGCGGCATGGCGTCCACCCAGTTCGAGGGTTTCTCCCGCCAGGTCCTCGCCCTCCAGGGCGCCGACGCGCTCGGGCTCTCCGTCGTCGCCCACCCGGTCGGCGGGATCGCTCCGCGGGAAGCCTTCGAGCGGGTCACCCCCGCCGCGGTCGACTCCGTCGTCTCCGCACTGACCACCGAGATCACCGAGGAGAGCGCGGCGTGACCGCCACCGGACCGACCGACCTCATCGACCTCGCCGACAGCCACGACGAGGACTCCGCCGCCGAGCAACTGCACCGGTGGGGCTGGACCGACGGGCTGCCCGTCGTCGTACCGACCCCGCGGCGGGTGGACGCCTTCCTCGCGGCCGCGACCCGCGACCCCGGCGCGTCCCTCGGACCGATCGCGCCGCGCGGCGCGGAGCTGACGCTGCGCGGGCTGGCCGCCAACGCCGTGATGGCCGGCTGCCTTCCCGCGTACATGCCCGTCCTCGAGGCCGCGGTCCTCGCGCTGCGGCAGCCCGACTTCAACCTCTACGGCATGCAGATGACGACGCATCCGTGCGCGCTGATGGTCGTCGTACAGGGCCCGCTGGCGGGCGAGTTGGGCATCGCGAGCGGTGCCGGGTGCATGGGTGCCGGGTTCCGCGCCAACGGCACCATCGGCCGTGCCGTACGTCTCGTCGCGATGAACATCGGCGGCGCCCGGCCCGGTGAGGGCGAGGTCGCCGGGGACATCGACCGGGCCACGCAGGGGACGCCGGCCAAGTGGTCGTTCTGCTTCGCCGAGAACCAGGGCGACAGCCCCTGGCCGTCGTACGCCGCGCGACTGCCCTGGCCCGACGGCTGGGAGCCCACGGACGACCTGGTGACGGTGGCGGCCGTCGAGGGGCCGCACAACATCAACGACCATCAGTCCTCGACCGGCGAGAACCTGCTGATGACGATCGCGGCGACGATGTCCGTGCCGGGCGCGAACACGGTGTACCGGGGCGGCGACCAGTTCCTCGCGCTGGGGCCCGAGCACGCGCGGGTCCTCGCCGACTCGGGCCTGTCGCGGCGCGATGTGCAGCAATACCTCTTCGAGCACGCCCGCGTCGACGCGACCCGCGTCGGCGGGGAGAAGCTGGAGGAGGCGAGCCTGTGGGGCGGATACCGGCTCAGGCTCGACGAGTGGGGGCATCGGGTGCCGATCGCGCGGGCGCCGGAGGACATCCAGATCATCGTCGCGGGCGGCACCGGCAAGCACTCCACCTGGATGCCGACCTTCGGCGCGACATGGAGCCAGACCGTGCGGCTGCCGCGTACGCAGGGCGCCGGGTTCACCGTGGCGCCGCTGAACGAGACGGCGAGTTGGGCGAACGACCTGGAGTCGGAGTGAGCGCCGCATGAGCGTCTGGGCCAACGTCACCGCCGGGCCGGCCCTGCCCACGGACACCGTCGACGCGGTGGTCGTCGGGGGCGGACCGGCCGGCTGGACGGCCGCCATCTATCTGGCGCGGGCGTGCGCCGACACCGTCGTGCTCGCGGGTACGGCGCCCGGCGGGCAGCTCATGGACACCGGGATCGTGGAGAACTTCCCGGGCTTCCCCGAGGGGATCGACGGCCCGGAGCTGATGGCGCGGATGCGTGAGCAGGCCGAGCGGGCCGGGGCGAGGGTCCTGGCCCTGGACGCCGAGACGATCCGGTACGCAGCCGAAGGACCGTCCCCGGCGGCGCAGTGCACGGCGCCCGGCAAGGCCCCGGGCGGGGCGCCGGGCGGGGTCGTGCACGAGGTCGTCACCGCCGAGGGCACCGTGCGCACCCGTGCGATCGTCCTGGCCACCGGATCGGCACCGCGCCGCCTCGGTCTGCCGGGCGAGATCCGGCCGGGCGGGGAGGCCGGAGCGGGTGGCGGAGACCGAACCGGTGGCGGGGCGGCGCCGGGTGGCGGGCTCGGTGTCGCCTACTGCGCCGTGTGCGAGGCGCCGCTTTTCAAGGGCCGTGATGTCGCGGTCGTCGGCGGCGGCGACAGCGCGATGGAGGAGGTGCTCGCCCTCTCCCGGCATGCCCGGCGGGTGCATCTGCTCCACCGAGGCGACACGTTCCGGGCAACTCCCGTACTGCTCGACCGGGTTCGCGCGCTGCCCCATGTGGAGATCGGCACCGGACGGGTCGTACGCGCGTTGCGGCGGGACGCCGACGGCCGACTGGTCGGTCTGAGCGTCGAACACACCGCGACCGGCACGGCCGACGTCCTCGCGGTCCAGGGCCTGTTCGTCGCGATCGGACACGAACCGCGCACTCAACTCGCCACCGGGTTCCTGCCGTTGACCGCCACCGGCCATCTGCACTCCACCGGCCCCGGCGGGGCCACCCGGCTGCCCGGGGTCTTCGTCGCCGGTGATGTCGCCGACGACCGCTTCCGGCAGGCCGTCACCGCGGCCGGCGCGGGGTGTGCCGCCGCCCTGGAGATCACGCGTTACCTGGAGGACGTCCATGTCTGAACAGCCCACGCATGACCGGCCGACCGGCCCACTGAGCGGCGTACGCGTCATCGATCTGTCGCGGGTGGTGATGGGGCCGTTCGCGACGCAGATACTCGCCGACCAGGGCGCCGACGTCGTGATGATCGAGGCCGCGGGCGGCGACACCAACCGGGTGATGGGCCCGGGACCCGTACCGCAGTTCTCCGGTATCGCGCTCAATCTGCTGCGCAACAAGCGCTCGGTCTGCCTCGACCTCAAGGACACCGAGCAGGCTGCGGTGGTCCGCGATCTCATCGCCGAGGCCGATGTCGTGGTGGCCACGATGCTGCCCGGCACGCTGCGCAGGCTCGGCCTCGACCATGAGTCGGTGCGCGCCCTCAACGCCGAGATCGTCTACTGCCAGGCGCAGGGATGGCCGCTCGGGTCCGGGGCCGAGGACTGCCCGGCGTACGACGACATCATCCAGGCGGCCGTCGGGGTCGGCGACATGATGAACCGTGTGACGGGCGAACCGGCGCTGTTGCCGACGATCTTCGCCGACAAGGTCTGCGGCCTGGCGCTCGCGCAGGCGGTGACCGCCGCCCTCTTCCACAAGTCCCGCACCGGGCAAGGACAGTTGGTGGAAGTGCCGATGGTGCAGGCGATGACCGCGTTCATGCTGGCCGAGCACGGCGCGGGCGCGATACCCGAGCCGCCGACAGCACAGGGCGACCGGCCGGCCACCGGCTATCCGAGGGTGCTGACGCCCGAGCGCCGGCCGCAGCGGACCGCCGACGGCTGGATCCAGATCCTGCCGTACCACCCGAGTCACTTCCTCGCGATCTTCCAGGACGCCGGGGAGACCCAGCTGCTCGACGATCCGCGCTTCGCCGACCTCGCCTCGGCGATCAGACACGCGCCCGAGCTGTACCCGATCATGCGGGAGGTCGTCGGGCGGCGCACGACGCGGGAGTGGCTGGAGTTCTGCCGGGGCGCCGGCATCCCGGCCGTGCGGATGGCGACCCTTCAGGACCTTGTCGACGCTCTGCCGTCGGCCGAGCACCCGGTCGCGGGTGCGTACCGGACGCTGCCCCCGACCGCCAACTTCTCGCGTACGCCCGCGCGGGTACGCCGCCCCGCGCCCGCCGTCGGCGAGCACACCGGGCAGGCGCTGGGCGGCGGCTCGGTGTGGAGCGACCGTCCGGCACGGGACGACGAAAGGGCCTCCGCATGAGCCGTGTTCGACTGACCGCGACCGAACTCACCGCGTCGGAGCGGGAATTGCGGCAGGAGGTCCGCGACTGGCTGGACGAGCGGCTGCCCGAGGGCAGTTACCCGGTGGGTCTGGGCATGGCCGGGGCGTTCGACCCGGGGTTCTCGCGCGATCTGGGTGCCCGGGGCTGGCTCGGCATGGCCCTGCCGAAGGAGTACGGCGGGGGCGGCCGTACGGCGGTCGAGCGGCTCGTGGTGGTGGAGGAACTGCTGGCCCGCGGGGCGCCGGTCGGCTTCCACTGGGTGGCCGACCGGCAGTCCGGGCCGAGCATCGCGCTGCACGGCACCGAGGAGCAGAAGCACGAGTTCCTGCCGCGCATCGCCGCCGGGGAGCTGTCCTTCGCGATCGGCATGTCCGAGCCGGACTCCGGTTCCGACCTGGCCTCGATCACGTCCAAGGCGGTGCCGGTGGACGGCGGTTGGGTCATCAACGGCAGCAAGATCTGGACCTCGGGCGCCCATCTCGCCGACTACGTCCTGGGGTTGTTCCGGACCGGCGAGGACAAGCACGCCGGTCTGACGCAGTTCATCATCGAGCGGCCGACCGAGGGCCTGACGATCTCGCCGATCCCGTTCATCGACGGCGAGGCGCACTTCTGCCTGCTGGCCTTCGAGGACGTGTTCGTGCCCGATACCCGGCGGCTCGGCGAGGTCGGCTGGGGCTGGATGCAGAACCAGGGGGAACTGGTCCTGGAACGCGGTGGCGTCGACCGGTGGATGTCGGCGCTGCCGGTGCTCGAACGGTGGGTGCGCCGCGAGCTGGACACGGACTCCAGCGGGCTCAAGAGCGACCTCGCGGGCATCACCACCCGCTGCTGGGCCTTCCACGGCATGTCGCTCGCGGTCGCCCGGATGGTGGACGCCGGTGAACTCCCCAAGACCGAGGCCGCGTTGGTCAAGGACATGGCCACCCGGTTCGAGCAGGAGTGCGTGGAGATCGTCGTACGGCATCTCGGGCGGATGCCCGATCCGTCGTCCCGGGACCCGTTCGAGGCGCTGCTCGCCACCGCCGTGCTGCACAAGCCGTCCTGGACCATCCGGGGCGGCACGACCGAGATCCTGCACAACCTGATCGCGAAGGAGCTCAGCCGATGAGCGACGCCGCCCACCGCGCGGACCGCGATGTGGAGGAGCTGGTCAACCGGCTCTTCGCGGACAAGGCCGGCCATGACTCGGTGCTGCGTGCGGAGAGTTCGCCGTTGCTCCGCGATCTGTGGGACACCGTCGCGGGCCCCGGCCTGCCCGGGATCGGGATCGAGGAGGCCGCGGGCGGGTCGGGCGGGACGCTCGCCGACGTGATCACGCTGCTCACCGCCGCCGGGCGGCACGCCGTACCGCTGCCGTTGCTGGAGCACCACCTGGCGCTCTGGCTGGTCACGGCCTCGGGCGGGCGGGTCGAGGGCGGCGCCCCGTGGACGGTCGCGCCGCCGCCCGTGTCGCTGGGCGTCGACGGCAGGACGGTCACCGGCACCCTGCGCGATGTCGCCTGGGGCGGTGCGGCGGAGCGCGTCGTGGCACTGGCCGGGACCGGCGCGGGAGCGAAGGTGCTGGTCCTCGATCCGGCCGACGCCGAGATCACGGCCGGGCGGGACATCGCGGGCCAGCCCCGCGATGTACTGGCCTTCGACGGCGCCAGGGCCGAGGTGCTGCCGGGCACCGTCACGGCGGAGCAACTCGCCCAACAGGGAGCGGTGTTGCGGGCCGCGCAGATGGCCGGTGCGATGGCCGCCGTGTACGAGCTGACACAGCGATACACCGCCGAGCGTGAGCAGTTCGGCCGGCCGATCGGCACGTTCCAGTCGGTGCGGACGCATCTGGTGTTCCTCGCCCAGATGGCGGTGATGACGCAGGTGAGCGTCGACCGTGCGGCGGCCGCCCTCGCCGCCGGGCGTGACGCCTCCTTCGCCGCGTACGCCGCCAAGCTGCTGGCCGACCAGAACGCCGCCGTCAGCATCCGGTCGGGGCACCAGGCGCACGGCGCGATCGGCATGACCCGCGAGTACCCCTTGCAGGACCACACCCGGCGGCTCAACGCCTGGCGCGGTGACTGGGGTACCGAGCGGGCGCTGTCCGACCGGATCGGTGCCGCGGTGGCGGGCGCGCGGCGCGTCGCGACGGTCGCCATGGACGAGGGGACGCTGTCCGTATGAGTGAGAGAGACGGGGGCGAGGCACCACGGAAGGTCCGGCAGCCGGGCAAGGTGACCCTGCAACGCGACGGCCATGTCGCCGTCGTGGAGCTGCACGACCCGCCGGCGAACTTCTTCGACCGCGACCTCCTCGCGGCCATCGCCGACGCCGGTGAGCGGGCCACCGCCGAGGATGCGCGGGCGATCGTACTGTGCTCGGAGGGCCGGCACTTCTGTGCGGGCGCGCGGCTGGCCGATGCCACCGGTGGGCTCGACCCGCGCGCGTCCGCCGCGGCCGTCTACGAACAGGCCGCCCGTATCTTCCGGTTGGAGATTCCGGTGGTCGCGGCGGTGCAGGGTGCGGCCGTGGGCGGTGGGCTCGGGCTCGCCTGCGCCGCCGACTTCCGTGTCGCCGGGCCGAAGTCCCGGTTCGAGGCCAACTTCTCCCGGCTCGGCTTCTCTTGCGGCTTCGCGCTCAGCCTGACCCTGCCGAGGATCGTCGGACGGACCCGCGCCGAGCTGATGCTGTACACCGGTCGTGCGCTGCGCGGTGCGGAGGCGTACGCCGCGGGGCTGGCCGACCGGTTCACCGGACTCGGCGAGGAACGGGCCGCCGCCGTCGGACTCGCCCGTGAACTCGCGGGCGCCGCCCCGCTGGCGGTGCGCTCGATGCGCGCCACGATGCGCGCCGATCTGCTCGACCGGCTGACGGCGGCGCTCGCGCACGAGTTGGACGAGCAGGAGCGGCTGTGGCGCACCGAGGACGCCGAGGCGGGCATCACGGCGTCCCTGGAGCGTCGCGATCCCGTGTTCCGCGGACGCTGAGCCTCCCGGACGCGCCCCACCCTTTGGCCACCGTCTTCAGGACATCACCCTCAGGAGGACCAGATGACCCAGCGTGTTGTGATCAGCGGGCTCGCCGACGGCATGGGCCGCCGGACCGCCCTGCTGCTCGCCGACCGGCGGGTGTCGATCGCCGGGTTCGACGTCGACGGAGCCGGGCTCACGTCGCTGCGGGCGGAACTCGACACGAAGGGCGTCGAGCACCATCTGGTGTGCCTCGACATCCGTGACCGCGCGGGGGTGCGGGCGTTCCGTGACGACGTCCTGGCGAAGTGGGGGTACGTCGACACGGTGATGTCCAATGTCGGCGTGCCGTTCTTCGGGCCGTTCGAGGAGGTGGATCTCGACGCGGCGCTGCGCGCCTTCGAGATCAATGTGATCGGTGCCGCGGCCCTGTTCCAGTCCTTCCTGCCGGGCATGCGCGAACGCCGCCGGGGCAAGCTGGTCGCGGTCGCCTCACTGGTCGGGCGGATCCCGTTCCCGTTCGAGTCGGTCTACTCCTCGACCAAGTTCGCCGTCGAAGGGATGGTGCAGTCGCTCAGGTTCGAGGTCGAGCCGTACGGCATCCAGGTCGCCCTCATCGAACCGGCCCAGGTCGCGACCGGCTTCGCCCAAAAGGCCCTCAAGCTGCCGGAGCAGACCTCCCCTTACTACGAGCGGGCGATGCGCTTCATCAAACGCGACAACGAACTGGTCCGCCGAGCCCCCACCCCCGAGCAGGCGGCGAAGAAGATCGCCGCCGTCGTCCTCGCCGACAAGCCGAAGCTCTTCCATCAGATCGACCCGATGAGCTCGCTGTTCTTCTTCCTCAACCAGCATCTGCCGACGAAGGTCCGGGACGCGATCCTGCTCCACCACATGGGGATCAGGGAACGTTGAACCTCCGGAGCAGGTCGGTCGAGACGGACCAGAGGCGTTCGGCGGCGGCGGGATCGAGCGCCCATGCCTTGACCCCGTGCGGATGCCGGGCGAGGTCGGCGTCGTCCGGCACGGTGTAGGCCTCTTGCGCGTCGTCGAGGTAGTGGCCACCGGTGTGGGCGAACTCGGGGGCGACGGCCGCGACGACGGTGGTGGCGGCCCCCTGCTCGATCGTCTTGTAGGTGAAGACCCCGGCGGCCTCGGCCGCGTCGAGCGACTTTTGCTGCTCCGGTGTGAAGTTCCGCTGGAGTCCTGTGGCGACGCCGCCGGGGTTCACCGCGTTGGCGACGATGCCGTCGGACGCCCAGCGGCGGGTCGCCTCGACGGCGAGGAGCGAGTTCGCCGTCTTCGACTGGGCGTAGGCGGTCTGCGGATCGTAGGCGCGGCGCTCGAAGTGGAGGTCCTCGAAGTCGATGCCGGAGCGCATGTGCGCCGTCGAACTGACCGAGACGATCCGCGCTCCGTCGCGGTCGGCCGCCCCCAGGGCCAGGGCGTCATGGAGGCCGGTGGCCAGGGCGAAGTGGCCGAGATGGTTGGTCGCGAACTGCAACTCCCAGCCCTCGTCCGTGCGTTCGAGACCGCCGGTGACCACGCCGGCGTTGTTGATCAGGAGGTGCAGCGGGCCGCGCCACGCGTCCACGAAGCGCGTGACGGAGGCCTGGTCGGCCAGGTCGAGGCGGACGACCCGGGGCGGGATCCCGCCGGTCGACCTGGCGATCGCCCCCGCGACGGCTTCCCCCGACGCCGTGTTCCGGACGGCCAGCGTCACTTCCGCCCCGGCGGCGGTCAACGCCCGAGCCGTCTCGGCCCCCAGCCCGGAGGAAGCTCCCGTCACGATCGCGCGGACACCGGCCAGGTCGACGCCGCGCAGCACCTCGTCCGCGGTGGTGGCGGCGGTGAAGGGGGTGGAGATGAGGGGGTGAGCGGCCATGACGGCGACTATACAAACCAGTCGTGAGGAAGTGGCGCGGGCGGCGCGCGTCTCCAGGACCGTGTGATCGAGGTGCACGAAACCCGTCCCTGCCGGGCACCCGCATCCCATGACGTCATCGTGGAGCAGGCCGAGCCGTTCGCACTCCGGGCGCGCGTCCCGTCATCGTGGCCGCGTGGCCCGGGCCGGGTGTGCGCTGGTGTCGCTCCTCGCGTTGACGGCCTGCGGCCACGGCGGTGACCGGACGGCGCCGGGGGCCATGCCCGGCGAACGCGGAGGGACGTTTCAGAGGGCCGCCCTCGCGGACGGCAGCCGACTCGTCATCACCACGCAGGGCGGCGTGCGGGTCGTCGGGACGGACGAGGGCAGTGTGTCGGTGGGCGGCGCGACCCTCGCCCGCTGGGACGGGGACGGCGGCACCCACACCCTCGACCTGCCCTGCGCCGAGGGCGATGACCGGGCCAGGGACAACTGCGGCGGGATGCCGCTCGTTCGCGTGCCCAGCGATGTCACCCTCACCGTGCGGGCCCGCGACGCCGGGATCGATGTGAGCGATGTGCGGGGCGAGTTGAACCTGAGCACGGTCAACGGCGATGTCACCGTGCAGGATTCGGGCACGAAGGGGGCCCGCCCGCACCTTGTCACCCGCAACGGTTCCGTCCGGGCGACCGGCCTGGCGGCGCGCGACGTGGGGGCCGAGACGGTCAACGGTGACGTCGACCTGCTGTGCACGACCTCGCCCGACGCGCTCGACGGCGTGACCCGGAACGGCTCCGTGCGCGTGACCCTCCCGGCGAGCGCGCCGCCGTACGCGACCGACGCGAGCACCGTCAACGGCCGCTCCACCGTGGACATTCCGGCCGCCGACCCCGCCGACCACCGGCATCGGCTGACGCTGCGCACCGTCAACGGCGACACCGAGGCGCACCGGGGCTGACCCGCACGGCCGCCATCAGCCGTCGGCGCTCACGCGGGACGCCGCCCGGGACAACGGCTTCGTGCCTCATCACCCGGCTTGGACTCAATAGCCAGCAGCCCCCAGCCCTCGTCCGTCAGGACCGGAACGCCCGTGCCTGCCTTGACGAACCCCTCACGGATACCGCATGCCACGCCCAATCGGTGTGGAGCAGAGCGGACCACCTTCGCTTCGAGCCCCATCAGGTCGAGGGGTTCGGCCATCTCGGCATCCACCAGCTCCGCCAAGTTCTCCCTGGCCGCCTCGGCAAGGCGCTCCAGCCCTTGCAGGCGCCGTGTGGCATCAGCAGCTTCGCGCTGAAGCGCTTCAGTCTCGCGCCTCAGCTTCTCCAGCCCCTCAGGTTCGTCCATGCCATGTGCGGCTTGGCCGATCGCTCGGTGGCCTCCTCGGCCTCGGCCCTGGAGAAGCCGCGACGCAGCACCCTGCGGGCCGCTGTGGCATCAGTGACCTCGATCAGGTCTTCCACTTCGGCGATCTGCTGGTCGAGCAGCTCATCGCCGAGGGTTTGCGAGCGAACCCCTGCGTCTCATGGTTCCCGAGCCAGAGCCGGCCCACCCTGGCCTCGGCCGAGGTCATCGACGACCACGTGATCGAGTTCCGGGGGGTGCTTGAAATCGAGTACAACACCCCGCGTCCGGTCATCCCCGCGCTCGACAGAGTCCTCTGGGACTCCGAGCTGACGCACATAGCCCGGCTCGTCTGGATCCATCTACACGACCGTCCCTCCGGTCAGCGCAAGGGCGCCATCTAGCGCACGATCAAGGTCCTCACCGAGCACAGCCCGGTCTGCGGGTAGGACGGCGTATGGATTGCCGTTGCCTCGGCGGGGAGAGGCCGATGAGCATCTTCGGCGCCGTGCTCGTGGGCTACGGCCCGGAGCAGATCGAACACATAGAGGTCACGACAAGCCCGACGCGGGTCCATGAGGGAGCTGCACGGCGAGGACAAGGACAACGCGCTGACCGCCTTCTGAGGGGACGTCGAGCGCTTCAACGGCGGCGAAAACGAAGCCATGAGCGCCCCCCATTACCTTCTCGGTGGTCCCGCAATGGGGCTCCCGGCCTTCGGGCCCGGCATGGCTTCCCCCCTTGTTAACCACGATCCGGGGGGGGTCACCGGCCCTGGAGGCACTGACAGACCGCTGATCAGGGGCACGGCCACCGACCCCTCGCAGGTCGGGAGGCTCTTCGTCATGTGGATGTGGCGACCAGTGCCGGAGGACGGCCGGGTGGAGCACGGCCGAAGGACGCAAGTGATCAAAACCAGCGACATCGACGTCTTCCTCGGTCTGGACGTCGGCAAGGGCGAACACCACCCCACCGCCGTCACCCCGGCCGGAAAGAAGGCGTTCGACAAACGCCTGCCCAACACCGAGCCCAGACTCAGGGAGTTGTCCGCGAGGCTCCAGGCCAAGCACGGCACGGTGCTCGTCGTCGACCAGCCGTCCTCGATCGGAGCCCTGCCGCTCGCGGTCGCCCGGGACATGGGCTGCCCGGCCGCCCACCTGCCAGGGCTGACGACACGGCGGATCACCGACCTCTACCCCGGCGAGGCCAAGACCGACACGAGAGACGCGTTCATCACTGCCGACGCGGCCCGCGCGATGCCTCACACCCTGCGCTCGGTCGACCTCGAAGACGAGACGATCGCCGAACTGGAGATGATCGTCGGGTTCGGCGACGACCTGACCGGCGAGGCCACCCGGACCACGAGCCGGCTCCACGGCCTGCCGGCCCAGATCCACCCACCCCTGGAGAGAATCCCGGGCCCGCGGTTGCAGCACCCGGCCGTCCCGACCCTGCTGGAACGGTTCGGATCCCCCGCCCGGATACGCAAGGCCGGCCGGCGCCGCCTGGTCACGCCGCTGCGACCGAAGGCGCCACGCATGGCCGAGCGCCTGCTCGAGGACATCTTCACCCCGCTGGGCGAACAGACCGTGATGGCCCCCCGAACCGAGACCGCCGCGCTGATCGTCCCGAGCCTGGCCGCCTCGCTCCAGACCGTCCTCGACCAGCGCAAACTCCTGGCCGGGCGGATCGAGGAACTGCTGGAGCCCCCCTCTTTCCCAGGTCCTGATCTCGATGCCGGGAGTCGGCATCAGGACCGGAGCCAGGATCCTCATCGACGTCGGCGACGGCAGCTTCCCCTCCGCCGCCCACCTCGCCGCCTACGCCGGGCTCGCCCTGGCGCCCAAGCCCTCCTCTGCCTCGCCGGACGACGAGCCGACGTCCTCTTCGCGATGCTCCGCGACGGCACCTTCCACGAACCCCGACCCGCCCGAACAGCCTGACCCGAACACCATGCTGCGAGAGCTCACAAGACGGGCTGATCTGCGATGTTTTGGTATTCGTCCACGAGCCGGAAGAAGGCGTCAAGCGGAGGTTCGCCAGGCAGGTTTTCCATGATCGCAGCGTCCCACCCGGTCGCCATCGACCATCCACGAGTCCTGCTGAGCCAAGAGGCAAACCCTCCACTTCCACGGTGGAACTCGAACACCTCATCGACATCGTGGACCTGAAGAGCGAGGTGGTAGCCGAACATCATCACCGCCAGTTCCTGCAACGAGCCGTTTCGCACCCATGCGTTCGGCCGCTGCCGAACGGCATCCAGCAGGTCATAGACGTCCCGCCACTCATCAACAGCGCGCACCTTCATCCCTCCGCCTGGCACCACCACCGCATCCCCCTCTCCAACCGACACCACGAGCAAGCTAACCCGCCTCCTTGACGAACTGCATAGGGGCACCCCCCTCTAGTCGCGTCTCCGTGTGGCGGCGCAGGAGCCAGAACTGATGAAGCTGCCGAACGCCTGACGGGCAGAAGCCTCAAGGACTTGAGGCAATCAGCCCCACGGGGTTGGTCCCGTCGGCACGCAACCAGAAGTCCTCTCCGGCCTGATCGGCTTCGGCGGCGCCCTTGTGGGTGGTGCCGCGTCCTTCGGCGACGTGTGGCTCACGCCGTCCCACCAGCGGAAGCAAGCCCGGGAGTCTCATCTCCGGGAGATCGGCCAGGCCGCAGCGGACGAGGCGCTGAACGAGCTGATCGCGCTCGCAGAGTTCCTGGGATCGGTCAGGGGTGAAGTCGCCACGATGCGCACGGACGAGAGCGCCGCGTACCTGGACACCGTGTTCGGCCGCATGGAGAGGGTTCAGAGGGTCGTGGCCCGCATCCCGGACCGGGAACTCCGTGACCGAGTGAAGTCCCTCCTCCTTGTCATGAGACAGTTCAGGGCCGCCGGGGTCCGGCACTTCTTCGCGGTGCCCCCCGTCACCACACGCGTGTATCGCGGGTCAGCAGAGGCTCAGGCCCTTGTTCAACACCTCGGAGATGTCGATCTTCACACCGCTGCCCAAGCTTTTGTCGTCCGCCCAGATCGGCGTGATCGCCGGATAGCCGGCGTCCTTGGCCGTGCCGTTCACCGCATAGCGCGGACCTCCAGGCGGCTCGAACGTGACTGCCCCGCCCTCGCACTTCAAGATGCCTGCACTGACCGTGAACGGCCACTCCTTGAACCGCGAGGCCGTCACCGGCAGGGCTCCGCTCGGGCCCTTCGCCTCAGAACTGCTGCGCTGCGAGGGTGAAGAACCCAGCGCGGTCCGGTCACCCGTCACCACGTGCACGTGAGGGGGGGAGCCGACCGTGGCCCGAACCTTATCCGCAGAGGACGAGCAGCGGCGCCGTCAGTTCCATGCCGACGGTGTCAGCCGCAACGAGATCGCCCGTCAGACGGGTTGTTCCGTCGGCACCACCACGAACCACGCTGCGGGATCAGCGTCAGCGGGCCAAGGAGGCCAAGGACCTACCGCGGCGGCCATGCAGGCCCTGAACAGGGCTCTGAAGCTCTCCCAGTTCGATGCCGGGGACAAGGTCCGGGAGAACGCCCGCGAGCTCCTGGTGACCCTACCGCTACGCCAGGGCCACCGCCAACCTCACGCTGACCCGGGCGGATACGTCCCGCCGGATCGTGCAGTGGCTGGACGACGTGCCCCCGTACGGCCGTGTGCGATCTCAGTTCGTCATCGTGGATCCCAGCGGCCAGCTTCAAGCCGCAGCTCCACCAGGACGGCATGCGCCTGGAGTCCCATCTCCTGGCGAACCGACAGCTGATGATCCACCGCTCCTGCCACGAGCTGCTCAAGGAGATGAACTCCAACACCTGGGGCCCAAAGGCCGCCCTCGACGGACACGACGCGCCCCTGAAGCAGCCGCGCGAGCCGCCTGACACCCGACAGCACAACAGGGGTGATCCGATGCCTCTGCCCGCTGGTGGGGAGATGGCCTGGCTGCCTTCCGAGCTGGCCCCGGTGGCCAAGAAGCTCACGGAGTGGAGCTCCTGGTACAGCGGCGACGGCGACGACCTGGTGTCGGACTACAGCTTGGCCGGCCATCGTCTCGGAGTCCCCGATGCGGTACCGCGGTACGGACTCCTCCAGCAGCAGCGAGAAGCGGTTCCCCGCCCTGAACAGAACACGGGAGCGCTTCATCCGGGCGTCAACGGCCTCGGCGGGATCCTTCCTGATCGTTCGACGGCGACGGATCGGCGTGGCCGACAGGGCCCGTGTGCTGCCGGAGATGGCCAGACCCGGTGACGACCTCCTCACCAACGGCCGGGGCCTCGTCCTGATCGACGCCCTGGCGGAGCGCTGGGGAACGGATCTGCACCGCCGGGGCAAGCAGGTGTGGGCCGAGCTGGTCTGCGAGCCGACCTCATGACCGAGGAGTACGAGAAGGCTCACCGGCGACCACGAATTCCCGTACGAGGACAAGACCGTGGCCTACTCCGCGGAGCACGGCGTGACCCTGCTGTGGCACCCTCCGGAATTCGCCTTGGACGACGTGCTCACCGAGCCCGGTCATCCTTGTGGCACTCCGGCGTCGGTGCCGCTGAGGGCATAGAAGGCCCCCGACCGTCCATACGGTCGGGGGTCTTTGCTTGGTCCTGCCGTCAGTCCTGCCGTGCGAGGGGTTTCATGTCTGAGACTCGACTCTTTGCGAAGGCTCGTTCGCGCAGGTCGGACGGCCGTGGTGGAAGTGATTGCAAGGTAGGCGTTGGAACCATCTACCGATCGGCTGGATTCCGCCGCTTCAAGCGTCATCACCCCGCCGATCGGCTCGTACACGCGTTTGACCGCACGGGTTCGGGTCACACGGATCGGGCGGCCTTCGCCCGCTGCCGGGCGCGGTGTCGGCGGGATCGTTCGGGACCGAGGGACAAGGGGTTGGTCGTGATGACCGTGGCGACGCAGGGTGGTGGCGGAGGCGGCTCCAGTGGCCTCTACGACGTGCTGGAACTCATTCTCGACCGCGGGCTGGTGATCGACGCGTTCGTGCGGGTCTCCCTCGTCGGTATCGAGATCCTCAAGGTCGACATCCGTGTCGTGGTCGCCAGCGTCGACACGTATCTGCGCTTCGCCGAGGCGTGCAACCGTCTGGATCTGGAATCGGGGCCGCGGAAGCCGGCCGGGCTCACCGAACTCCCCGGACAGCTCAAGGGATCCGGTGGGCGCGGCATGGCCAAGGGGGTCCTGTCCGGGGCCGCGGAGGCGATGTCGGACGCCTTCCACCAGGCGCGGGACGAGGGCCGGGGGCGGCGGGGCGAGAGGTCCCGGCGCTGATGACACGTGCGGCTGGCTGCCGTACCGCGGATCAGATGTGGAAGAGCGAACCCACGAACTCCGTCAGCATCCGCTCCTTCAGCCGGGGCGGCAGCGCGTCCAGCAGGGCCAGTACCGGCGCTGTCCGGGAGGGCAGGCCCTGTGCGCCGTCCAGCCCGGCGAAGGCCAGGAATCCCGCCACGTCCTCCGGAGTGAGGGTGTCGGCATCGAGTGCGGCGGCCAGTTCGGCGAGCGCGGGGTCCACGGTCAACGGCTCGCACGCGCGCGCCGCCGTCAGTGACTCGGCCAGGTCCGCCAGCAGTGGTTCGACCCGGTCACTGGTCGCCGGTGTCAGTGTCAGGTGCAGGTTCGGTGGGAGGCCCGCGCAGGACAGCTGCGGTTGGAGGTACCAGCCGCGCTCCCGCATCTCGTCCGCCAGGTGCAGCACCAGCCCCAGATCGGGCGCGCCCGCGGGGCCGTGCACGGTGAACGCGATCAGGCTGCCCGCCGGATCGCCGAGCACCCGGACGCCGTCCAACGCCCGCAGGCCGGGCAGCAGTTGGTCGGCGGCCAGCGCCACGCGGCGGGCCAGGGCGGTGTATCCGTCGTGGCCGAGGTGGTTGAGCACCGCCCATGCCTGCGCCAGCAGCCCGCCGGACCTGGTGCCCTGCACGGTGGGGTTGACCACCGGATAGCCGGGCCAGTCCGCGTACGCGAAGTACTGGTGGCGGCGCAGTCCGGCGTCCCGGTACAGGACGACCGAGGCACCCTTGTGGGCGTAGCCGTACTTGTGCAGGTCCACCGAGATCGAGGTGACGCCCGGGACCGAGAGACCGAACGGCTCGATGGGGAGGCCCGCGCGGGCGAGGAACGGCAGGAACCAGCCGCCGATGCACGCGTCGACGTGGCACAGCACGCCCCGTGCCGCGGCGGCCGCCGCGATCTCGGCCACGGGGTCGAGCACCCCGTGCGCGTACGACGGGGCCGACGCGACCACCAGGGCGGTCCGTTCGGTGACCGCGTTCGCGACGGCCGGCGCGTCGGCGCGGAACGTGAGCGGGTCGACCGGGACCACCACCGGCTCCAGCCCGAGGTAGTGGGCCGCCTTGTGGAAGGCCGCGTGGGCCGTCGACGGCAGCACCAGCTGCGGCCGGGTCACCCCGCGCACGGCACGGGCGTGGTCCCGGGCGGCCTTGACGGCGAGCAGGATCGACTCGGTGCCGCCACTGGTGAAGCTGCCCTGCGCGCCGGGCACTCCCAGGATCGCGGAGACCGCGCCCACCACGTCGTTCTCCAGCCGGGCCACGCTCGGGAAGACCGTCGGGTCCAGGCCGTTGACCGTGGCGAACACGCCGTACGCCGCTTCGGTCAGCTCGTCCACGCCGGGCAGCCCCGCGTCGTAGACGTACGCGAACGTCCGGCCGCCCCGGGTCGGCGCGTCCGCCGTGCGCAAGTCCCGCAGCTCGGCCAGCAGTTGCTCGGCGGGGCGCCCCGGGGGCAGCGCGGAGGCGGGGCGTACGGCGGAGACGGTCGGCTCGGCTGCGGACTCACAAGGCACGGTCGGCTCCTGTCTGTCTCGGGCACGAGGACCGCTTCCCTGCGCGAAAGGGCGGGAGAAGCGCGGCGCAGCGTCAGAGGTATCGCCAATTCCCGCTCCGCACAAGGCGGTCGACACGGTGACGTCTGGCGGAGCCGGGGCGCGCTCACTTTCCGCCGAGGTCCTCCAGCACCTCCCGGGCCGCCCGTGCGCCGGAGGCGAGGGCGCCCTGGACGGAACCCGTCCCCCGGTGGTCCCCGCAGACGTAACGCCCCTGCCCGGCACGGCACGTCCGGGTCAGCGGCCAGGGCGGCGGCATGGCGGGCAGCGCGTCCTCGATGGTGCGCGCGACCAGCAGGTCCCAGCCGGTGGTGTCGGTGCCGTACATCTCGGACAGGGCCGCGGCCACGGCCGACCGTACGGGCTCGGAGTCGTGGCCCGGCACCGAGGTGGCGACGAGGGCGCTGCCGCGCGGCGCGTACTCGGGCGCGACATCGCTGAGGACACAGGTGTTCAGCACACGGCGACGGGTGTCGACCAGCAGGACGGGCTGCCGGAGGGGGGAGCGCGGGGCCACGTGGTAGTACGTGGTGACCGTGCGCTGGGCGGGCACGTCCAGGCCGGGCAGCATCCGTGCGGCGGCACCGGCGCCGGTCGCCAGCACCACGGCGCGCGCCGGCAGTTCCGTACCGTCCGCCGTGAGCACGCCCCGGTCGGCGAGCCCCGAGACGGGGGTGCCGAGCCGTACGGTGCCCTCGGGCAGGGCCGCGGCCAGGGCGCGGGGGACGGACTGTACGCCGAAGGCCGGCAGGCACAGGGCGCCGCGCAGCATGCTGCGCCACACGAGGTGGAAGACCCGGCTGGACGTCTCCAGCGCCTCCTCCAGGAAGACCCCGGAGAGGAACGGCCGGAAGAAGTCCTCCACGAACGGTTCGGAGAAGCCCGCGTCGGCCAGTGCGGTGCGGGTGGTGTACTCGGGTGCGCGCTTGATGGTCCGGGCCGGGGCGAGCGCGTCGCGGGCGCCGAGCGCGGCCAGCGCCACCAGGTCGCGCGGCCGGGCGAACCGCCCGGCGAGCAGCGGGACGTGTGCTCTTCCGATCTGGCGAGCAGCGGGGCCACCGCGTCGGGGCGGCGGCGCGGGTCGGCCAGCAGCACGCGCCGGTCACCGGTGTGCACCAGGACGCCCGGCAGGAAGGGGCGCGGGTCGACGAACCGCGCGGGCAGGCGGCGGCGCAGCTGCGGGTAGGCGGGGTTGACGACCTGGAAGCCCCGGTCCACCGTGAAGCCGTCGACGCGGTCCGTCCGCATCCGGCCGCCCACCGCGTCGTCCGCTTCCAGCACGGTGACACCGAGCCCGGCGGCGGCCAGGTCGCGGGCGCACGCCAGCCCGGCGACCCCGGCGCCCACCACCACGACGTCGGCGCCCATGGATCCGTCCACCACGGCCATCACCTCTCCTCGCTCCTCAAGGGCCCCTCGCAAAGTGGCGCGGTCGCACGGCACCGGGCCCGCTCCCCCGCCGCCACCGGACCCGGACGGCCCCGCGAGCGCGCGCCTGAACGCCGACGGCCAGGCATCCGATGTCTGCCCGGGCGCCGTACGTCCTTCTCGGGTACTTCCCCGTTCGGCCGCCGCCGGGGATGCGCCCGCACCCGAACGGGTGACTAGCGGCGGCCCGGCGCGTCCGCCGACCGGCCGCCCGGGCGAAAACGTCCGAGAGTTGCGGACGCGGGCCCCGAGCGGAAGAGAGCGCCCGCCCCCAGCCCGGCCCGCACCCGCACCCGCACGCCCCCTCGCCGCAGGAAAGGCATCCCGCCCATGACCACCCCGCACTGGATCTTCGGCGACCAGCTCGGCCCGCACTTCCTCACGCCGGACGGGGCGGACGGGCCCGGCCACCGGGCTCCCGTGGTGATGATCGAGGCCAGGTCGGTGTTCCGGCGGCGCCGCTTCCACCGGGCCAAGGCACACCTGGTGCTCTCCGCGATGCGGCACCGCGCGGCGGAACTGGGCGAGCGGGTGACCTACGTACGGGCCGAGACCTATCGCGAGGGCCTGCGCCGGGCGGTGGGGGACGCGCCGGTCACGGTGTGCCACCCCACCTCGTACGCGGCGCTCCGGCTGGTGCGCTCCCTCGACGGGGTCCGATTGCTGCCCGCCCGCGGCTTCCTGGTGGCGCGCGAGGAGTTCGCCGCCTGGGCCGAGGAGCGCGGTGAACGGCGGCTGCTCCAGGAGGACTTCTACCGCTGGGTGCGTCAGGAGCACGACCTGCTGATGGAGGGCGATCACCCGGCGGGCGGCCGGTTCAACCACGATCACGCCAACCGCGAGCCCCCGCCGGGCGGCGCCCGGGAACTCGACGTACCGGGTCCGTACCGTCCGCGCGAGGACGACATCGACGCGGAGGTACGCGACGAACTCGACCGGTGGGAGCGCGAGGACGGTGTGCGCTTCGTCGGCCGGGACGGGCCCCGCCGCTTCCCCGCCACGCGACGGGAGGCGCTGTCGGCCCTGCGGCGTTTCGTGGCACACCGGTTGGCGTCCTTCGGGCCGTACGAGGACGCGATGCTCACCGGCGACCCGGTGATGAGCCACAGCCTGCTGTCGTCCTCGCTGAACCTGGGGCTGCTGCACCCGGCGGAGTGCGTGGCGGAGGCCGAGCGGGCCTGGCGGGCGGGGGCCGTACCGGTGAACAGCGCGGAGGGCTTCGTACGGCAGGTCGCGGGCTGGCGGGAGTACGTCTGGCAGCTGTACTGGCACTGCGGGGAGGACTACCGGCACGGGAACGCGCTCGGTCATACGGCGGAACTGCCGGACTACTTCGCCGAGTTGGACGCGGACGCGGTCACCGCGCGCTGTCTGGCCACCGTACTCGCCCAGGTGCGCGACACCGGGTGGACGCATCACATTCCCCGGCTGATGGTGCTGGGCGGTCACGCGCTCCAGCGCGGCTGGGGCCCGGGCGCGGTGACGGACTGGTTCCACCGCTGTTTCGTCGACGGCTACGACTGGGTGATGGTGCCGAACGTGGTGGGCATGTCCCAGTACGCGGACGGCGGCAGGATGACCACCAAGCCGTACACCTCGGGCGGCGCCTACATCCACCGCATGAGCGACCTGTGCGACGGCTGCGCCTACCGGCCCACCGAGCGCACCGGTCCGCGCGCCTGCCCCTACACCGCCGGGTACTGGGCCTTCCTGCACCGGCACCGGCGGTTGCTCTCCGGCAACGCCCGGATGGGGCGCGCGGTGCGGGGCCTGGACCGGCTCGGCGACCTCGACGAGTTGCTGCGGCAGGAGCGGCGGCGGGCGGGCGAGACGCCGTGACGTGGCCGTCGTACGAGCGGTCAGGCGAGGCGGGTCAGCGGCGGGCATTCCCAGGTCGCGTCGATCACCGCCGGACTCGGCCGGTACATACGCAGGGCCACGAACCAGGTGCCGTCCGCCGCGGTGGGCAGCCAGTTGGCCTCCTTGTCCTCATCGGGCCGCTCGCTCTGGAGGTGCAGGGTCAGTCCGCCGTCCGCGTCCCGGCGCAGGCCGGCGCTGCGGTCGCCCACCGAGTAGCGGTCGGCCGGGTTCGCGATGAGGTTCATGTCCTCCCCGTAGGCGGTCAGTGACCAGAAGGCGTCCACCGGGGGCAACGCGTCGGCGGGGAACCGCAGTTCGTACCGGCCGCCGGAATCGAGCTGATCGCCGTTCGCGTCCTCGAAGTTGAGCAAGTAGACCGCTTCGGCGGGGTCGTTGGCGGCGACGCCGATCAGCGACTGATCGGCGGCACGTTTGAGGAAGTCGTCGCCGAAGCGCCCCATCTCCGGCGGCGGATAGCGCCAGCCGTGGACGAGTTCGGCCCAATCGCCGCTGAGGAGCTGCTGCTTGAGCAGGGGCACGCCGAGCGCGGCGGCCCGGACCAGGCTTCGTCTGACGGCCTCGGGCTGGGCCTCCACGTCGAGGCCGGGGCCGATGCCGATCTGGGCGAACTGCTTCAGGAGGACCCGGTGACGGGACGGCGGAGGGTTCTCGGCCAGCATCAGATTGAGGGTCTTCCAGGGCCCCAGCGGATCCTCCGCCGCCGGGACGGGCACCAGGACGTCACGGCTCTCGGGGACCTTCGGGTCCTTCGCGCCGAACAGGCTGAGCGGGGTGAGCCGGTACTGCTCCTGGAGTTCCCGGACGCGGGGCACGTCGTCCGGGCCGTCGACCAGGGTGCGGCCGAGGACGAGCACCCACGGGCTGGGGGCCTTCTTCAAGCGGCGTACGCCGGCGGGGAGTTTGCCCTTCCAGCCGGGACCGACGAGGGCGAAGCTCCCCGCGTCGGATCCGGTGGTGCGCTGCCCGACGTAGTCGAAGTTGTCGGAGGTGATCCCCACCAGTTCGAAGGTGAAGTACCGGTCGCCCATGTCCGGGTGGGACAGGATCACCGGCTCGTCGCCCAGGTGCACCCAGGCCGTCGAGTACAGGGTGTCGTTGTTGGGGCATCCGCCGTCGCGGTAGGTCGCGTCCAGCAGGCGCTCGGCATGCCAGAAGTGGTTGACGGGCGCGTACGGGATCGTGGCCGGGTTCCGTGGCCGTGTCACCCAGTCGTGCCTCAGCTGGGCGTTGTAGATGTACGGGAACCCGTAGACGAACGCCTGTTGGCCGAGGGTGTAGGCGTACTCACCGCGCCAGTCGCCCATGCGGCCGGTCAGGATCGGTTTCATCGCGTGGCCGAGCGCGGGCACGATCTCCGGCAGGTGGCGGGCGCGGTCGATCGTGGCCTTCGGGTGGAGGGCCGCGTGCCCGGCGGCCCGTGCCACCGTGACGGCCGCGCCGGCCACGTCCTCGGGGATGCGCCGCCAGGCGGGGCTCCGGCTCTGGCTCTGTGATGGTTCGGACATGTCGACACCACTTCGCTCAACCGCATGAAGTACCCGGTCACGAGCGCCTTGTCGCTCCTCGCCGACCATTGTGCGCCGCGTCGCCGGGCGCCGCAGCCGGGCGGGAACGGGGCAGGGCGGCGGCCCGGGTTCACCAGGGCGGGTGTTCGTCGCCCCGGGCTTCGAGATGCGGTCAGCCGCGCCTGCTGGATACGCTCGCTGGGCAGCCGGGGAATGGCCCAGGGCCGTGGCGCGGCAGCAGCCACCCACCCCGTGCGCGGAATCGAGGATTCGCGCGGAGACAAGGATTTCCGCGATCCCGTCCTCGGCAGTGTTCACGCCTCCACGGGAGGAAGGTTGCCATGAGGTTCACCGGCATGCGTACAGCGAAGGCCGCCGCGGCGACTCTGGTCGCCGTACCGCTCGCGCTCGGAGGTATGGCGCAGCAGGCGCAGGCACGGGCCGCGTCGCCCGGCCCGTCGGGGACATTCGGTCCCGGATGTCCGGCGGTCTCCCAGAAGATCGACACGGTCAAGGACAAGGTCACCGAGGCCGCCGCCGCGTATCCGCAGCTCAGCCAGCTGGTCTCGGCCGCGGTCAGGGCGCGGCTGAACGGCACACTCGACAGCAAGTCCCACATCACCGTCTTCGCCCCCAGTGACCAGGCGTTCCAGAAGGTGTCCGCGTCGCAGCTCACCTCGCTGCTCAAGAACCAGGGGCAGCTGAAGAAGGTGCTGACCTACCACGTCGTGGACAAGCAGATCACGCCGGACGAACTCTCCCACGGCTCCTTCACGACCGTGGAGGGCGGCAAGCTGACCACGTCGGGCTCGGGCAGCGACTTCAAGGTCAACGGGAAGGCGAGCGTCGTCTGCGGCAACATCAAGGCCGCGAACGCCACCATCTACGTCATCGACGCGGTTCTCCAGCCCCCGGCGTCCTGACTCACGGCCGGCGGTTTCTGCGCGGGGCGACCCGGGCTGACTCGGGAACGGGGGTTCCCTCGCGCAGTTTCCCGCCCGCGGCCAGGGCCTTCTCGTGCCAGTCGCCGTATCGGTCGGCGAGGGCGACGGCGGTGACACCGTGCAGCAGCACGCTCAGGCCGACGGTGACCGCCACGACTCTCGCCATCAACTCGACTCCCTGGACGTGCTCTTCCTCCAGGAGCAGCAGCCCGAGCACGACGGATGCCAGACCACGGGGTCCGAACCATCCGATGTAGGCGACCGTGGGACGGCGCAGCCCACTCCCGGCGAGCGCGAGCGCCACGGGCAACATACGGACCACGGTGAGGCTGAGCACGGCGTAGCCGACGATGCGCCAGCTCAGGTGCTCCAGCGTCGGGCCGAGCAGTACGGCGCCGAAGACCAGCAGGCTGAGTGAGGCGAGGAGTTCGCCGAGGTGCTCGGTGAAACCGGCGACGGGGTCGGGGGCGTCCGGCGAAGGGCCGTGGCTCTCCTGGGAGCCGGGGCTCTCCTGGGGTTCGGTGCCCGGGAGCCTGCGTTCGGCGGTCGGGAACCGGCGCAGTGCCGAACCGAAGGCGAAGCCGCCGATCCAGGCGCCGATGAAGCCACTGCCGTTCACCACGAGCGCCAGCGCGTACGCGGCGGTGGCGACGGCCGGGACGAACAGCTGCGCCCACTCCCCCGAGACCCACCCCCGTGTCCGCGCCGCTCGCAACAGCCGACCGCCGACGGCGCCGACCAGGAATCCCAGCACCGAACTGAGCACCAGCGCACGCCAGAAGACACCCGAGGCTCCCTCCCGCGCGGCGGACGTGCCGGGGATGACGGCGAGGAAGAGCACGAAGAACGGCAGCACCATGCCGTCGTTCAGGCCGCTCTCCACATTGAGGCCGTGCCGGACGAGCGCCGGGACCCGTGGACTGGACATGGCGGTCTTGCCAAGGGCCGCGTCCGTGGGGGCGAGGACCGCGCCGACCAGGGCGAGTTCCCACAGGGTCAGCCCGGGCAGCAGGGGCCACGCGAGCAGCCACCCCGCCCCGATGCTCAGCGGCAGACCGACACACAGGAGCCGGGCCGGCAGAAAGCCGTCGGTCCGCAGATCCCGTCTGCGGACCGTCATGGCGTCGGTGAACAGCACCAGGGTGAGCGCCGCTTCGAGCAGTGCGATGACCGGCTCGGAGTGGTGCCTCAGGTCGACGAGGTCGAGCGCCACGGGACCGAGCAGGATCCCGCAGCCGACGAACACCATCGCCGATGACACGGGGGACGACGCCAGCCGCCGTGAGCAGAGCGCGTACGCGGCCGTGATGCCCGCCACCGCCGCACCGGCCCACGCTTCGCCGCTCATCGCCCTTCGCCGCTCATCGCCGTGGCCTTCCGTCGGCACACTTCGCCCGGCCGCGCTGAAGCAGGTTCCCGCTGGTCCGGGCCCTGCCGGTCCGCGCGGATCCATCCTCCTCCGGTTGTCCGGCCGTCGCAGCCGGAGGGCGGCGCGGCACGGGCCGCGCCTGGCCCGGCGGGGCCGTCCGGCCGTCCGGCCATCCGGCCATCCGGCCTTCCGCGAGGGTCCTCCGTCAGTCCTCGACGGTGCCGGCGGCCGTGCCGCCGCGCAGCCCCACCGAGGCGAGGACGGCGCCCACGACGCACAGCACGGCCGTGACCAGTACGGCGGTGTGCACACCGTTCATGAAGGCGTTGCCGCTGCCCTCCACGACGGCGGCCCGCAGCCGGGCGGGCATGTCGCCGGTGACCGGCGCGATGCCCATCGCCACGGCGTCCCTCGCGCCCTCGAAACCGTGCGCCGCGGCCGTCGGCACCCCGGCATCGCTCAGCTCACCGAAGAGCGTGGCGCCCACGCGGCCGCTGATCAGCGAGACCAGTACGGACGTGCCGAGGGCCCCGCCGATCTGCAACGCGGTGGACTGGAGGCCGCTCGCCACCCCGCCGTCGCGGACGGGCACATTGCCGACGATCGCGTCGGAGGAGGCCGACATGACCATGCCGACGCCGAGGCCGATCAGGATGAACGGCGGCCACATGGCCGGGTACGAGGCGTGCGTGTCCCAGGTCAGCATCCACAGGGACGCCACCGCCTCCAGCAGCATGCCCGCCGGCATGGAGAGGCGCGCGCCGAACCGCTCGGTCAGCGCCGCACCGAGCGGCGCCGCGACCACGGAGGCCAGGCTCAGCGGCAGGGTGCGCACGCCGACCTCCACCGGGCTCAGGCCCCGGACGTTCTGGAGATACAGCATCAGGAAGAAGATGACACCGAGCAGGACGAAGAAGTTGATCGCGGTGACGAGGGCACCGATGGTCAGCGCCGGGCTGCGGAACAGCCGCATGGGCAGCAGCGGGTGCCGCACTCGGGTCTCGTACCAGCCGAAGAGCACCAGCAGGGCCAGTCCGGCGGCCAGGGAGCCCAGGGTTCCCGCCGAGGTCCAGCCCCAGGTCTCGCCCTTGACCACGCCGAAGACCAGGGCGACCAGGCCGAGCGCCAGCAGGAACACGCCCGGGATGTCGAAGCGGTGGCGTCCGGTGGAGTCCTTGCTCTGCGGCAGCACGAGCGCGCTGAAGACGAGGGTCGCGAGGCCGATGGGCGCGTTGATGTAGAAGACGGACTCCCAGCTGACGTGCTCGACCAGCAGGCCGCCGACGATCGGTCCGAGCGCGGTGGAGCAGGAGGCCACCATGGCCCACAGGCCCACCGCCATGCCGAACTGCCGCGGCGGGAAGACGGCGCGCAGCAGGCCGAGGGTGTTGGGGATCAGCAGCGCGGCGCAGAGTCCCTGGAGCGCGCGGAAGGTGATCACGCCCTCGACGGAGCCGATCAGCCCGATCAGGACCGAGGCCACGACGAACCCTCCGACACCGCTCATGTAGTACGTGCGCCGCCCGAACCGGTCGCCCAGTTTGCCGCCCAGGATCAGGGCGGCGGCCATCGCGATGAGGTAGGCGTTGGTGACCCACTGGAGGTCGGCGGTGGTCGCGTGCAGGGAACGGCCTATCTCGGGGTTCGCGATCGAGACCACGGATCCGTCGAGGTTGACCATGAAGAGACCGATCGCCACGGCGATCAGCGTCAGCCATGGGTTGGAGCGCGGGCCCCGTTCGGTGCGCGGGCGCGTGGGTGCGGGCAGGGTCGAGTGGTCCACGGGGGTGGAGGGCATGGGGGCGGAGGGCATGGGGGTGCCTTTGTCTGTGGTGGTGGGACGGCGGTGGTGGGACGGCGGTGGGCTGACCCGGCGCGGTCGATGTGCGGGACGCGCACGGACCGGGACCGGGCCCGCGCACCGAACGTCGGTGCCGGTGCCGGTGCCGGAAGGTCAGTCGGCGGAGTGGAAACGCCGGGTCAAGGCCACCAGCGCGCCACAGGCCGAGCCGAGGGCGTCCTGTTCCCCGTCGGTGAGGGTCTCCAGCAGACGCGTCATGTGGGCTTCCTTCAGCGCCCGTGCCTCGGCCAGCCGCTCCATGGCCACGGACGTGGGGTGCAGATGAGCGACCCGTTTGTCGACGGCGTCCCGCCTGCGCTCCAGCAGGCCCAGCTCGGTGAGCTGGGCGACGAGGGCGCTGACGTTGTTCGGCTTCATCAGCAGGGCGTCCGCCGCGTCACGGACCGTGATGCCCGCGTGCTCCTCCACGAGCCGCAGCAGGGCCAGTTGCCCCTCCGGCAGCGGCGGATGCGGGAAATCCAGGGCCATCCGCCGCTCCAGCGCCCTGTTCAGGGTGGGCAGCATCGCCACGAGGACCGAGGCCACGTGGTCGTTCTGGCTGCCGGTGGCGCCGGAGTCGCTGGAGTCGCTGGAGTCGAGCACCCGCCGACCATACATATGACCATATACCTATGTCAACATAGGTAATTCTGGGCATCCCCGTTCCGCGCGAGCGGCCGGGCCGCGTACGTGATCCGGATGACGCCGTCGGCGTGCCGTTCGGTGTGCGCGTGGACGCCGAAGACATCGGCGAGGAGGTCCGGGGCGAGCACCTCGAGGACCGGTCCCGCCGCGGCCACGGTTCCGTCGCGCAGGACGACGAGGTGATCGCAGAGGCGGGCGGCGAGATCGAGGTCGTGCAGGACGGCGAGCGTGGTGACACCGGTGGCACGGATCAGGTCCAGCAATTCGAACCGGGCGCGGATGTCCAGGTGGTTGGTGAGTTCGTCCAGGACGAGGAGCTTGGGATTCTGGGCCAACGCCCGGGCCAGCAGGACGCGTTGCCGCTCGCCGCCGGAGAGGGAGGCGTGGTCCCGGTCCGCGAAGGGCCGTACGCCGCAGCGGTCGATGGCGTCGGAGACGGCCGCACGGTCGTCGGCGCCGTCGCGGCCGAGCAGCCCGTGATGGGGGGCGCGGCCGAGGGCCACGATCTCGGTGACCGTCAGGCCGGTGGTGTCGCCGCCGGTGTCCTGGAGGACGGCCGCGGTACGGCGGGCCGCCGTGCGGGGAGGCAGCTCCCATACGTCGTCGCCGCCGACCCGGACGACGCCGGCCGCCGGGCGCAGTGAGCGGTAGACGGCGCGCAGCAGGGTGGACTTGCCGCTGCCGTTGGGTCCGACGAGGCCGACGATGTCGCCCTGGCCGACCCGGAGGCTGACATCGCGCAGGATCGGGTTGCGGTCGAGGGTGACGTGGAGCCGGTCAACGATGAGTTCCATGCTTCAGTCCAGGCCCTTGTGCCGACGCAGCAGCCACAGGAAGAAGGGGGCGCCGAGGAGTGCGGTGAGGATGCCCAGGGGCAGTTCCTCGGGGCGGTCCAGGGTGCGGGAGAGCAGGTCGACGAGGACCAGGTAGAGGGCTCCCAGCAGCGCCGTCAGGGGGAGCAGCCGGCGGTGGTCGGCGCCGGTGGTCAGCCGTACCAGGTGCGGGATCATCAGTCCGACGAAGCCGATGCTGCCGGATACCGCGATGACCGTGCCGGTCAGCAGCGCGCTGAGGACCAGCAGGACGGCGCGCAGCCGGTTGACGTCGACGCCGAGCGCGGTCGCCGACTCGTCGCCTGCCAGCAGCACATTGAGACGTCGGCCGAACAGGGACACCAGCGTGGTCGTGGCGAACACGACGGCCGCCACCGTGGGGAGTTGGTCCCACTGCGCGCCCGCGACGCTGCCCAGCATCCAGAACATCACCGTCCGCAATTCGGTCGGGGTCGCCTGGAGTTGTACGAAGCTGGTCGCCGAGAGGAAGACATAGCCGATGGCGACTCCGGCCAGGACAAGCCGCGTCGGTGCCATCCGGCCGTGGCGTCGGCCCAGCGCGAAGACCAGGGCTCCGGCGGCCACCGCGCCGAGGAAGGCCGCCGCCGACACCCCGAGCCCGGCGAGCGCGGCACCGCCGCCGAGGGTGATGACGAGGACCGCGCCGAGCGTGGCGCCGTAGGAGAAGCCCAGCACGATCGGGTCGGCCAGCGGATTGGCCACCACGGTCTGGAGCACCGCGCCGGACACGGCCAGACCCGCGCCGACCAGGGCGGCCAGGACCACCCGCGGGGTGCGGAAGTTCCAGACGATCTGGTCGAGGGCGGGGTCGGCGGGCCCCGTCCCCGCGCCGGTGACATGGTGGAGGACGATCCCCCACACAGCGCCGACGGGCACGTCGACCGCGCCGACGCTGATCGCCACGATCATGGTGGCGACGAGCGCGACGGGCAGCAGTATGAAGGCGAGCGGGGCCCTGAGCCGGGTCAGAAGGCGTTCGGGTGCAGCATCCCGGCGATCTTCCGGACGGCCACGTCGTTGCTGGGGCCGAGGTACATCGAGTCGGACAGCGTCACGTACGTGTCGTTCTTCGCGGCCGGCCACTGGGGGAACTCCTTGAGCAGTTTCCTGGCGTAGGCCGCCGGGTTCGGGTCGTTGTAGCCGATGACGACGAGCGCGTCGACGTCGGTGGCGGCCACCTTCTCCTTGCTCAGGTCGGCGAAGGAGGTCCTGGAGGCGTTCTCGAAGGCGTTGGAGCCGCCCGCCCTGGCCAGGATGTCGTTGTAGATGCCCTTGGCGACGACCGAGCTGAAGTCGTTGCCGCCCATGGACATGTTGGAGAAGAGCACCATGACCTTCGGCTTCTTCTCCCCCTTCACCTTGGCGGTGACGGCCGCGATGTTCTTCTCGGAGGCGGCGATCAGCTTCTCGGCCCTGTCGCGCACTCCGAAGATGTCGCCCATGTCGCGCAGCAGCCGGTAGCTGTCGGCGATGGTCATCCCGGAGGTGTCCTGGTCACAACCTCGCGGGGAGACATAGGTGTTGGCGCCGACGTCTTTCAACTGGCCCCGGGTGGCGAAGCCGTTCTTCTGGTCGAAGCCGTACGACGTCGTGGACAGCACCAGATCCGGGCGCAGTCCGAGCATGGCCTCCCGGGGGATGTCGTAGGCGTCGTTGAGTTTCACATTGCCCGTGGGCAGCTTCTTGATGGCCGCGGCCCGGCCCGGCACCTCGGACATGCCGTAGCCCTGCTCGTTGGCGACGATCCTGTCGCCGAGGCCGAGGGCGAGCAGGGTGGATACCTCGGCGACGGAGGCGCCGTTCATCACGACGACCCGGCTGGGGGCCTTCTCGAAGGTCTCCCGCACACCGCAGTTGTCGACGGTCACCGGGTATCCGGTCGCCGAGGCCGCGGCCGTCGTGTCGGTCGCCTTGTCAGCGGACGCCGATCCGCACCCCGCCGTCAGCAGACAGAGTGCTGCGGCCAGGGCGGCGGCAGCGGCCGGCCGGTTCATCGACATGCGGGCTCCTCGCGTGCGGCGTGGGCCCGTGGGGTGCGGGCTCCGATGCAGTAGTCGGGGCGAAGCGGGCTCGGGTTCCCGCGAGTTGCCGCTCCTCCTTCGGGGAAGGAGGAGCGGGCCGCCCCGCACTGCGCGAAGGTCAGGTGGCGATGGTGGCGACGGGTTCGAGGCCGTACGTCCGCGCGTAGCCGTTCTCGGTGCCGACGAGGAGGTCGACGACCTCGAAGTAGCGGTCCCAGAAAGGGGTTTCGCGCAGGGCGTCGATGAGGAGCTGGTAGGCGTGGTGGTCCTCGGCCTCCCACACCCAGACGTCGGTGACGCGCGCGGAGTAGAGCTCGGTGTCGTAGAAGCGTGACCGGACGCCGGTGGTCCTGGCCTCGATGGTCGGGAGGACCTGGGTGGTGAAGGCGTCCACGCGTTCCTGGACGGTCAGGGCGAGCCATTCGGGCGTGGTCTTGACGAGCATGAACGCCGTGACGGGCGGTTCGGTGCCGCCGGTCGTGTCAACGGGATCGTCGGTCGTGTCGACGGGCATGGAAATACCTCCACAGGGGGTCGGTGCCGGGTCTCAGGAGAGGACGGCGGGCTTGAGGGTCCGGGCGCACCACTGCTCGAAGCCGGTGGGGGAAGCGGTGTCCGGGGTGCGGGTGACACCGGCGTCGAGGCCCTGATCCTTGGCCCGCTTCATGTCGACGACGCCCTGTGCGAACGCCTCGTGGAGGCCGTAGCCGACGAGGGTGGTGTACAGCTCCTCCAGCGGCTGGTGTTCGTAGCGGACGGGGCGGCCGAGCTGTTCGGTCATGATGCGGGCCAGGTCGTTGGGCGACAGGTCCTGGGGGCCGAGGACCGGGACGCTGCCGGTGCCGGTCCAGGAGCGGTCGAGGAGCAGGCCCTCGGCGGCCGCCGCGATGTCGGCGACGGCGACGAGGGGGGCCTTGCGGTCGGCGTCGACGGAGTCGGTGAAGACGCCCTGCTCGCGGATCGAGTCGCATTCCTCCAGGAGGTTCTCGAAGAAGGACGGGTTGGCCAGGGCCCGGTAGGCGACGCCGGTGCCGGCGATCAGGTCGTCCATGGCGAGCGAGGCGGTGACAAGTCCTGCCCGGTCGGCGAGCGGGGTGCCGCGGCCGAGCGCGGAGACACCGACGACATGGCCGACGCCATGGGCGGTGAGCGCCTCGGCGGCGGGGCGGGTGAAACCGGTGTAGGCGTCGTCCGGGGTCAGCGAGGCGTCCGGGGGGACGAGCCAGAAGACGGCGTCCGCGCCCGCGAAGGCCCGGTCGAAGACATCGGCCTCGGCGTGCGAGCCGGTGACCACCTCGACGCGTCCGCGCGCCGCGTCCGGAAGCCGGGCGGGATCACGCGCGATCACGCGCAGTTCCTCGCCCGCGGCGGGGGCGGACTCAAGGAGCAGGGAGAGCAGATGACGGCCGATGTTCCCGGTGGGAGCCGTAATGACGATCATGAAAAACCTCGTGGGTCGTGCTGATCGGGTAGGTCCCTCATCCTGCTGAGCGGCTCGGTGCTGCCACAATGGGAACTTCGGCACGGAATCATTGACTGAAATGGAATAATGCTGGTGAGCAGCCCGGATCCGGTCATCGACGCCAATCTCGCCATCGCGCTGGACGCCCTGCTGGCCGAGCACAGCGTGACGCGCGCCGCCGCGCGTCTGCACACCTCGCCCGCCGCCATGAGCCGCACCCTGGCCCGGCTGCGCCGCGTCCTCCAGGACCCCCTCCTGGTCCGGGCCGGGCAGACCATGGTTCCGACCCCGCGCGCCCAGGCCCTGCGCGAGGAGGCGGCCGCGGTGGTGCGCGGTCTCGGAGCGCTGCTCAGTCCCGGCGCGAGCGTCGACCTCGCCGGTCTCCACCGCACCTTCACCCTGCAGGCCGCCGACCTGGTCGGCGCGGCGCTGGCCCCGGGGCTGCTGCGGCTGTCCCAGCGGGAGGCGCCGGGCGTCTCGTTCCGGGTCCGGGCCGAGGAGCTGGAGGCGGGGCCCGCCCTGCGCGACGGCCGGATCGACCTGGAGATCGGAGCCATCGACCATGTGGACCCCGAGACCCGGGTCGAGGAGCTGGTCAGCCTCCGTATGGTGGCCGCCGTCCGGTCGGGCCATCCGCTCACCGAGGGGCCGCTGACCCCGGACCGGTTCGCGGCCGCCCCGCATGTCGCGGTCAGCCGCCGGGGCCGGTTCACCGGGCCGCTGGATGCCGCGCTGGCCGAGCAGGGCCTCGACCGGCGGGTCAGCGTCGTCCTTCCGGGTCACCTGGCCGCGATGGCCCTCACCGCCCGCAGCGACCTCGTCTGCCTCGTGCCCGCCGCGCTCCCCGGCGCCGCCCCCTCGCCCCTCACCCACGACGCCCACGCCCTCGGACTGCGCCTCCTCGACATCCCCCTGACGCTGCCGCCGCTGACCATCGGCATGGCCTGGCACCCCCGGCACACGGCCGACGGAGCCCATCGCTGGCTGCGCGACGCCGTCCGCCGGACGCTCCGGGCACCGGCGACGGCTTCGGGCCCGACCGCGGCGGACGCGACCGAGCCCGAGCAGTACGGCACGACAAGGCACAACTAGCCGGCGGACGCCGGGGTGTTGGGCGCGGACCCGCGGGCGGGGGCGGGGGCGGGCAGGGTGCCGGTCGTCACGCAGTGGTCCAGGTAGCGGAAGAACAGGTCGCGGTCGACGGGCGGGCAGGTGATGCCGCTGCCGGACAGGCCCGCGCGGACCCGGTCGGCGCGGACGGCCCCGAGGCGCAGATCGGTGGCACCGTCCTGTCCGGCTGAGCCCCCTTCGACGGAGTCGAAGAAGGCGAGGGTCGCGAGCGCCGCTTCGGTCGAACGGGGAAGCCGCTCCCGCCAGTTCGCGAGCGGCAGGACCCGTACCGGATAGCCGTACTCGCGCACCCAGTCGTACACCTCGGCGAGCCGGACCCGGGGCAGGGTGGCGTGGTGGAAGACCGCGGCCCCCTCGTCCTCCCGGCGCAGGCACAGATGGACGAGGGAACGCGCGACGAAGTCCACCGGGGTCCAGACCTCGTCCTCGAAGAGCTCGGGCACGATGCCCGCGGGGATGCCGGCCCGCAGCACGCTCCACAGGAAGTCGCGCTCGTTGACGTATCCCGTGCGGGCGGGCCCGAGCACCCGGCCCAACCGGTGGACGGTGACCGGCAGTCCACGCTCCGCCGCCTGTTCCAGGAGGTGTTCGGAGGCCCACTTGGACCGCTGGTAGCCCTGCCGCAGGCCCTCGTGGAACGGCAGGAACTCCTCCGGCACCTCGGGGGTGTGCCGCGCCGGAGGGGCGACGGAGAGGGTGGAGACGTAGTGCAGGGGTGTCGTGCCGACGGCCGCGAGGCGCAGCAGGCGGCGGGTGGATTCGGTGTTGGCGGCGCGCAGGGTGGCGTAGTCACGCAGGATGCTGACGGCCGCCGCGTTGTGGAAGATCGCGTCGCAGCTCGCCGCGAGGTCGGCCAGGGTCTCCGGGGGCAGGCCGAGGTCGGTACGGGCCAGATCGGCGGGCAGGGCCGTCAGGCGGGCCGATGCCCGTTCACCGGGGGTGAGGCCGTGCCGGGTCAGGGCCGCGTGGACGCGGGCGGTGGCCTCGGGTACGTCGGCCGCCCGTACCGTGCAGACGATCTCGGCGTCCGTGTCGGCCAGCAGTCGCGCCAGCAGGTGGGAGCCGACGAAGCCGGTGGCGCCGGTGAGCAGGATGCGCCGGGGGGCTTCTCGTGGGGTGCGCCTCGTGCCCGGCCGGATGTCCGGGTCGAGTTCGGCGCCGGGCAGGAGGGCCCTGGGCGGCGGGGGTACGGCCGGAGCCGAGGCCGGGGCGGGGCGCGGCCGTTCGGGGGCGGAGTCCACGCCCTCTTCCGCTTTCGTCTTCGCCCCTCTCCCCGCCCCCGCCCCCGCCTCCGCTTCCGCTTCGGTGAGGAACCGGGCCAGGCCCGCGGCGGTGGGGTGCTGGAAGAGCCAGGCGACCTTCACCTCCCGGCCGAGTTCGATGCCGAGCCGGTTGGCGGCCTGGATGGCCTGGAGGGACTGGGCGCCCCGGTCGAACACGTCGTCGTGCGCGGCGACGGCGTCGGTGCCGAGGATCCGCCGCCAGACGCCGGTGACGGCCCGTTCCAGGGGGCTGCCTTCGGCGGGTGCCCGGTGGGCGGGCGGTCCGGCGAGGGCGGCCCGGTCGATCTTGCCCGAGCCGGTGCGGGGCAGCCGGTCGACGACCTCGACGGCGGAGGGGACCAGCGCCGCGGGCAGCCTCGCCCGAAGGTGGTCCCTGATCTCGGCGGCGGACGGCGCCGGGGGCTCGGCCACCACATGGGCGACCAGCCGCCGGGTGCCGTCCGGCAGTACCTGCCCGGCGACGGCCGCCTCCCGGATATCGCCATGGGTGAGCAGGGCGTTCTCCACCTCAGCGGGCTGCACCCGATGCCCGCTGATCTTGAACTCGGCGTCGGCGCGGCCGAGATGGCGCAGCTGCCCGTCCTCGCCGACGCGCACCAGGTCCCCGGTGCGGTAGGCGCGCGGGGCGCCCGCGAGGGCCGTGAGCGGGGCGAAGCGCGCGCCGTCCGGCAGGTCTTGCCGGTAGCCGTCGGCGAGGGTCGGGCCCAGCAGATACAGCTCGCCGTCGACGACGGCCGCCCTGGTGCCGGGCAGGGGCAGGCCGATGGGCACGTCACCGGCGGCGAGCCCGGGGGCGCCGAGATCGGCGACGGTGGCGACCACGGTGGCCTCGGTGGGGCCGTAGGTGTTCAGCAGCGTGACCGAGGGGCCCACCGACTCGCGCCAGCGCTCGACCCGTTCGGGCAGGGCCGGCTCGCCGCCGATGACGACGGTCCGCACGCTCTCGGGCAGGACGGCGGCGCCGGTGGAGACCGCGTGGGCGAGTTCGTGCCAGTAGGCGGTCGGCAGGTCCAGCACGCTCACCCGCAGCCGGGCGCAGGCGTCGAGGAAGCCCGGCACCGAATCCGTCATGTCGTCGGTCCGCACCACCAGGGTGGCACCGGCGCACAGGGTCAGGAAGATCTCCTCCACGCTGGCGTCGAAGTGCAGGGGCGCGAACTGGAGGACGCGGTCCTTGCGGCGCAGCCCGTAGCGGGGTGTGGCCGCGGCGACGAAGTGCGCGAGCGCGGCATGGCCGACCGCCACGCCCTTGGGACGGCCGGTGGAGCCCGAGGTGTGCAGGACGTAGGCGAGGTCCGTGAGCGCGGGCGCCGAGGGGGTGCCGGTGGTGCCGGGTTCACGGGCCGGGCCCTTCAGCGGGAGTACGGGGCGGTCAGAGAACCCGGGCGCGCGGTCGGCCGTGGTGAGAACGAGCGACGGGTCGGCGTCGGCCAGCAGCCGGGCCGTACGGTCGGCGGGTGCTGCCGGGTCGAGGGGACAGTAGGCGGCGCCCGACAGCAGCACGCCGAGCAGCGCGGTCACCGCGTCCGCCCCCCGGGGCAGGGCTACGGCCACCAGGTCGCCCCTGCCGACGCCGCGACCGGCGATCTCCCGGGCGATGTCGCGTGCGGCGCCGAAGAGTCGGGCGTAGGTCAGGGTCGCTCCGGCGTGCTCGACGGCGACGGCTCCACCCTGTCGGGCGGCGTGCTCGGCGATCAGGCTCGGTACCGGGCGGGCGGGGACCGGTAGGGGGCCGCCGTCGAGGACGGGCACGGTGCGGTGCGCCCGGGTTCCGCCGAGCGGCCGGTTCGGGTCGGCGAGCGCCTCCGCCAGCAGGGCGAGCAGTCCTTTCTGGAGCGCGGCCGCCTCGGACTCGGTGTACAGGTCAGGGTTGGCGTCGACGGCGATGCGCAGCCCGGTGCCGTCCGCGCGGTCGTAGACGTTGACGGCCAGATCGTCGACGGGGCCCGCGGACACGTTGTGGACGGTGCTGGGATGTCCCGCGAACGTCAGGTCGTACGCGAAGGGCATGATGTTCACGCCCGGCCCGGACAGCCTGCGTTGCCCGCCCACCAGCTTCAGGTCGCGGCGCAACTGCTCGTAGCGGTAACGCTGGTGGGGCAGCGCGGCGCGCAGTTCGCGCGAGACCCGGGGGGCGAGGACGCGGAGGCTGTCGTCGGGGGTGACGGGGACCCGTAGGGGCAGGATGTTGCGCACCGTGGCGGGCACCCGCAGCGCCACCGATCCGAGGCGGCCCGTCGTGGGCAGGCTCAGGACGATCTCCGGTGCCCCGGTGAGCCGGTGCAGCTGGGCGACGGTCACGGCGAGGAGTATCTCTGACCAGGTGACCGACAGGTCGCGGGCCGCGGTGCGCAGGCGGCTGGTCGCGGCCGGGTCGAGGTCGGCGATGTGCCGGTGGAAGGTGCGGGCGGGCAGGGCGGAGCGGCCCGCCGGTCCGGGCACCGGCGGGTGGTCGGCGTAGCGGCCGGTCCAGTAGGCGCGGTCCTCGGTGTGGCGGGTGGATCCCCGGTAAGCGCGTTCCTCGGCGCGGACGGATTCCAGGGTGCCGAATCCGCTCTCCGGTACGGGTTCGCCTGCCATGAGGGCGGTGTAGACCTGGGCGACGCGCCGGGCGACGAGGGAGAGGCCGAAGCCGTCGAGGGCGATGTGGTGGACGCGGTGGTACCAGAGGAACTCCTCCGGCGCGGTCCGCAGCAGGGCGTGGCCGAAGACGGGGCCGCGGGTGAGGTCGACGGGGCGGGCCATGTCCCGGTCCATCCAGGCCGAAGCGCGGGCCCGCGGGTCGGGTTCGGCGGTGAGGTCGGCGAGGTGGAGGTGCCAGTCGCCGGCCGGGGTGTCGAGCTGCCAGGGTCGGCCGCTGTCGTCGGTGGCGAAGGTGACGTTCAGCGCCTCGGTCTCGGCGACGACATGGCGCAGGGCCCGCTCGAAGCGGGCGGCGTCCAGCGGCCCGGCGATGCGCAGGTACTCGCCGGTGTTGTACGCAGGGCTGTCCCGATCGAGTTGCTGACCGGCCCAGATGCCCTCCTGGGCGGCCAGCAGCGGACGTCGCTCAGGCGTCGGCACGACCGGCTCCCGGTGTGCGTTCGGTGAGCAGCTCCCACCACTGGGCGAAGGAGGTGCGCTCGGCGAGATCGACGAAGGTCACTTCGGCGCCCGCCGCCTGCCAGCGCTCCAGCAGGGTGACGATGCGCAGCGAGTCCAGTCCCGCGTCCAACGGTCCCACCTCCAGGTCGACTTCGCCGGGCTCCAGGAACAGACACTCCGCGAGGTCCGCGCGGAAGCCGTCCAGGGTGAGTTGTTCAGGCATGGGTTCAGGGGGCTCTCTCTCGGTGGCCCGTCCACCGCTGCGGCAGCGGCTCGCCGGACAGGCGCCGCACCGGATGTGAACGGCACGGGCGGGGCGGTCAGTTGACCTTGCGGGCGGAGTCGCGCCAGTAGCGGTCGCGCAGTTCGCGGCGGAGGATCTTGCCGCTCGGATTGCGTGGGACGTGGTCCGTGAACTCGTAGCTCGCGGGCAGTTTGAACGCGGCCAGCCTCGGGACGAGGAACGTGTGCAAGTCTCGTCTGCCGGGCCGCGCACCGGCCGCGGGGACGACGAAGGCGTGGACCCGCTCGCCCCACCGCTCGTCGGGGATCCCGATCACCACCGCCTCCCCCACCGCGGGGTGGCGTTCCAGCACGTTCTCGATCTCGGCGGGGTAGACGTTCTCGCCGCCGACCAGGATGGCGTCCTTGATGCGGTCGTGGATGAAGACGTGTCCGTCCGCGTCGAGGTAGCCGGCGTCACCGGTGTGGATCCAGCCGTCCACGAGCGTCTCCGCGGTCTGCTCGGGCAGGCCCCAGTACTCGACCATCCGGGCGGGGGTGCGCAGACAGATCTCGCCCACGGCGCCCGGCGGCAGTTCACGGCCCCGGCCGTCGATCGCCCTGGCCCGCACCCCCGGGTAGGGGCGTCCGGCGGCCCGCATGAGGGGGCCGCCGGGGACATGGGCGGACGGCGGCAGGCAGACCGCGGTGTTCCCGGTCTCCGTGAGGCCGTAGATCTGGGCGAACTCGCAGTCCATGACGGCGAGGCTCGCCTCCAGGAGCGCCTCGGAGATCGGGGACCCGCCGTACACGGTCTTGCGCAGGGTGGTGAAGTCCTCGGCGCGGACGCCGGGTTCGGTGAGCATCATGCGCAGCATGGCCGGGACGACACAGGCGGTGGTGACGCCGAGGCCGCGGATGAGGTCCACGGCCCCCCGGGCGGCGAAGGCGCGCAGGGCGACGATCGTCGTACCGGCGTTGAGGTTCTGGGTGGCCCACCACAGGCCGCCGACATGGAATCCGGGAATGCCGACCAGGGCGATGTCACCCTCCCGCCAGTCGATCCAGTCCAGCCCCTCGCTCGCGAGCGCGTCGCGGATCGCGAAGAAGCTGCGGTGGGCGAGTACGACCCCCTTGGGCAGGCCGGTGGTGCCGCTGGTGTAGAGCTGCGCGACCGGGGTGTCGGGGGTGGCCACGAACTCCGTTTCACTGTCCGGGTGTTCGGCGCGCCAGTCGGTGATCGAGGCCACCGGGACGACGGTTCGCGGAGGCCGGGTGGGCATGGCCGCCACGATCGGGGCGAACTCGTCTTCGAGGAACAGCAGTCGGGTGCCGGAGTCCTGGAGGATGTGGCTCACCTCGGGCGCGGTGAGCCGCCAGTTGACCGGGACCAGCACGGTGCCGGTCTTGGCGCAGGCGAAGAGTGCCTCGTAGTAGTGCTCGGACTCCTTTCCCAGGTAGGCGACCCGGTCGCCCTCGCCGAGGCCCGCGGCGCGCAGGGCGTGTGCCATGCGGTTGCTGCCGCGGTGCAGTTCCCCGTACGTCAGGGTGCGGCCCTCGCAGATCACCGCCGGGGCCTCGGGCCGCCGGGCGGCGTGGAAGCGGGTGGTGTGGACGAGGGTGCTCAGTTCGGGGTGGTGGAGCCTGGCGCCCCGGGGCCGCAGCGCCGTGGTCGTCTCCATGAGCGGTCTCCCTTCGGTGGGTGGTTCGGGGGACGTCGACGGATGGTTCAGGGGATGTTGACGAAGGCGAGGGTCACCTCGCCGTCGCACCTGCCGCCGTGGGCGTCCTGGTAGCGGAACACGGTCGGGGCGTGGAGGAAGGGGCCGATCGCGCCGGAGGTGCGCCGGGTCACGGCGCGGAACTCCATCTCCCCCGTGAAACGGCGGGGGTCGACGGGCCGCCGGAAGTTCGCCGCGAAGCGGGCGATGAGGATGTCCGGGAGCTGGTGGCGCCAGAAGTCGTCCAGGGTCCAGTCCTCGAACCCGGTCAGCAGCCCCTCTTTCACGGACTTGGCGACCAGGTAGTACATCATCTGGTTGTAGGCGATGTTGACCTCGACCGCGTTCAGATGGCCGGTGTCGTCGATGTAGCAGGACTCCGGGATCGCGAACGCGCAGCGGGCGGCGGAGAGCCCGCCGGACGCCGTCACCTCGGCGGACCTCAGGTATGCGCAGTGCTCCTTGTAGGGCGCCAGGACCCGGGCCAGGAGTTCCTCGTCGGTGGCGTACGACCGTTGCGGCGGGGCGGCGGGACGGTCGGCGGGCGCGCTCACGCGGCGCGCATCCCGTCGTACAGTGCCCGCTCGTCGTGGACGGTGACCCGGTACGAGACGGTGGGCTCCGGGGTGGTGGTGTGGCGGGCCCGGTGGACGAGGCTGCGGTTGTCCCAGACCAGCAGGTCGCCCTTCTCGAAGCTCTGCAGGTGGATGCCCTCGTGTGCGAAGGTGTCGTCGAGCTGGCCGGTGGCTTCGAAGAGGCGTTCCAGCAGCTTGCCTTCGAGCGGTTCGCCGTCCTGGCCCTCGATGCCGACGGTGAAGCCCTCGCTGACGTAGAGGATCGTTTCTCCGGTCATCGGGTGGGTGAAGGTGGTGGGCCGCACCACCGGCGGGGTCCTGGTCTCGACCTCCTCGATGATCTCGGAGAGCGGGCGGTAGACGTCCTGCGGCCGGATCTTGAAGTACTTGCGCACGGAGTGCCGGCAGCGCGTGCGGTGGACCGCCGCTCTCAGCTCCTCGGACAGCCGCTCGTACGCCCTGCCCATGTCGATGAAGTAGGTGCCGCGGTTCTTCTCCGGAATCACCTGCGGGTGGATCAGGGTGATGCCGAAGGGGTCGGGCATGAACTGGTAGTCGGCGTGCCAGAACGTGCCCGTCTTCGGCACGCCTATCCGCCTGCCGCCCTCGGGGACGTTGGAGGAGACGAACACCTCCGGGACGTCCGGGTGCCGGTACATCGGTTCGTAGTACGTCTCGGGGCGGCCCAGGCGCCTGCCGAGGGCGAGGAACTGGGCGGGAGTGAGGTCCTGTTCCTTCAGGACGGCGATCTTCTTCGTGTGGACGGCCCTCTTGAGGGCCTGGATGTCGGCTGCGGAGGCCGTGGTGTGGTCGAAGCCTTCGACGGTGACGCCGAGCGCCGCGCCGGGCTGGTCCTTGATCTGCATGGCTGCCGGTCCTTCCGGGTTTCGGCCGGGGTGCTGGGGGGTCAGACGGTGGTGGTGCGCCGGGAGTCGACGGGTTCGGCGTTCTCGCCGAGGGCGCGGCCGGGTTCGAGTTCGTCGTAGGTGGTCATGGTGTGATCCGTTCCGATTGCGGGCGTGGGTGTGTGTGGGTGTCGGTGTGGGTGTGGGTTCGCCGCCGTGGCGTCGGGCAGGGCGAGCGGTATGGAGGCGGCTCCGGGGATTCGCCGGTGGGGGTGGGCCGGTCACGCGGCGGGCGTGCGGCTCGTGCGCAGCGCCAGGGTGAGCGGGGCGCCGCAGCAGAGGGCGGCAGCGACGACGAAGACGGCGACACGTATACCGGTGAGCTGGTTCTCGTCCGGCGGCCCGGGACCGGCGCCCGAGGACAGCGCGACCAGCAGGGCGAGACCGATCGCGCCGCCCACCTGGAGGGTGGTGGACGCCATGCCGGAGGCCACCCCCTGGTCCTCGGCGGCCACGCCGGAGGCGGCGGCGATCCACATACCGGTCCAGGCGGCGCCCTGCCCGAGCCCCACGAGCACGATGCCGGGCAGCAGCAGGGAGTACGGCCCGTCCGCGGTGAGCGCGAGCCCGAGCACGACGGCCCCGCACGCGCCCAGCACCATGGCACCGCCCAGCACACGCCCCGACCCGGCGCGGGCGACGGCCAGTTCACCCGCCTTGGTGCCCAGGGCGGTCACCACGGCGGGGACGAGGAACGCGAGGCCGGTCGTGAACGCGCTGTAGCCGCGCACGTTCTGGAAGTACAGGGTCATGAAGTACGGCAGCGAGCTGAAGGTCGCGCTGTACAGGGCGGTGACCGCCATCGCGGCGCGCAGCCCTCGGTGGGCGAACAGCCGTACCGGCACCAGCGGTTCGCGCGCACGCCGCTCCACCACCGCGAAGGCGGCCAGCAGGGCGGCCGAGAGCGCGGCACCGAGCAGCGCGGACGGGGTGGCCCAGCCCGCCTCGGGGGCACGTACCAGCGAGAACACCAGGAGCGTGATGCCCCCGGTGCCGGTCAGGGCGCCCGTCACGTCGTACCGGCGAGGTCCGGTCCGTGGGCCGTCCCCGGGGAAGAGCCGCCACCCCGCCCAGGCCAGCGCCGCCGCCACGGGCACGTTGACGAAGAAGACCGACCGCCAGCCGGACGCCTCGACGAGCACGCCGCCCAGCAGCGAACCGAAGCAGAGGCCGCCGGCCCCCGCGGCGCCCCATACCGCGAGGGCCCGGTTCCGCGCGGGGCCCTGCGCGTACAGGGTGTTGATCAGGGCGAGGGTGGCCGGGAACAGCAGCGAGCCGCCGATGCCCTGCGCCGCGCGGGCGGCGACCAGGACACCCGCCGAGTCGGACAGGCCGCCCGCCAGCGAGGACCCCGCGTACACGAGGGCCGCGGCGGCGAAGGTCCGGCGCCGTCCCAGCAGATCGGCCGTCCGGCCCCCCAGCAGGAGGAAGCCACCCGTCGTCACGACATAGGCGCTCACCACCCATTGGAGATCGTGCGCGGAGAAGCCGAGACCGGCGCCGATGTCGGGCAGGGCGACGTAGACGATGTTGTAGTCGAGCGCGATGACCAACTGGGCCAGCGCCAGGACGAGAAGGGGGAGCCGTGCCACTACCGCGCGGGGCACGGGAGTTGCCCGCTCCATGCTCGTGTCGTCGTTTCCCACACCGCAGTAGTCGCCCGCCCGTGCCGTCGAGTTCCCGGCGGCACGGCCCCGGTGGAGGACCGTGCCGCCGCGCACGCCGTCAGGAACGTGCGGCCCCGAGAGGGCTCGGGGTCAGCCGCCGAGGGTGCTCGCCGACTCGGCCTCCCGTAGCACCCGTTCGAGAGTCGCGCGGGCGCGGGAGACCCGGGAGCGGACCGTGCCGACCGGGCAACCGGCGAACCCTGCCGCCTCCTCGTACGACAACCCGACCACCTGGGTCAGCAGGAACGCCTCCCGGCGTTCGTCGGGCAGGGTCTCCAGGAGGTCGAGCAGGGCGATGCCGTCGTCGAAGCCGGGCAGGCCGCAGAGCTGGGTGCCCTCCACCGCCGTCTGCCAGTCGACGGTGTCCGCGATCCGGGGGCGGACCGCGGCGCGGCGCAGGCTGTCGGCGACCGCGCGGCGCGCGATCGACAGCAGCCAGGTACGGGCCGAGGCCCGGCCCTCGTAGCGGTGCAGGCTGCCGAACGCCCGCGCGAAGGTGTCCTGGGTCAGATCGTGGGCGGTCTGCGGGTCGCCGCTGAGGTAGGTGACGTAGCGCAGGACGTCGGCGTGCAGGGCGCGGACGAAGTGGTCGGCCGCTTCGGGGTCCCCGCCGCGGGCGGCCAGCGCCCAGGCGGTCGCCGAGGCGTCCGCGGCGGCACGATCCGTCCGTGGAGCGGGCATGACAGAGATCATCGTGTGATGTCCTTCTCGGGTCTTCCGGGGCCCGGCCCGCACAGGGGCGTGGCTCACCGGGGCATGGGGTGCGCCCTTACACGGAGGTAGGGCGATACCCGGAGCCCGTCGGGGCCGGTCCGGTCACGGCGGCGCGTGGGTGTGCCGGGCAGAGAAGCGGGCACATCCGCGCGCGAGAACACCGCGGGACGGGACGACGGGTGACGAGGGGCTCCGGTGGATCCGGCTGTCTCAGCGGACAGCGGCACCCACGGGCGGCCCCCGGAAGGTGAGGGAACTGCACAGCAGCAGACGCACCGGGGCCGGTGCGTCGACGGCGCGGCGCCTGTGTACGCCGGGGCGGTGGTACGGCGTGGGCAGGGCCCCGAGCAGCCGCAGCGGGGCCGCGAGCCGGGCCGCCGTCGCCCGCAGGACGCGGAAGACGGCCCGTTCGCCGTAGGCGAGCCACAGCCCGCACAGGACCGCGGCCAGGAGGTGGGCGGCGACCATGCCGACCGAGGCCGCACCGCTCATGCCGGCCATGTCGTGCAGGGGTCCGGGACCGGCCATGCCGTGGACCGCGTGGCCGGTCCCGGACCCCATGTCCATCCTCATGGAGCCCACAGAACTCATAGAGCCCATAGAACCCATGGAGCCCATGGAGCCCATGTCCATCGAGGTCGTCGATGCCCTGTGCATGGCGCTGGTGCCCGTCGGCGGACCGCCGTGGGACATGCCCATGGGGCCGGACGCCGACGCCTGTGCCAGCGAGAAGGTCTCGTGGAGCACCAGTTGGGCGGCGGTCACGACCGCGACGATCGAGATGCGGCCGCGCTCCCGCCCGGCCAGCAGCCAGCCCGCCGCGCCGGTCCCGAGCGCACCCGCGGCCATGGCCCACCAGGGGACGGGAGTTCCCGACATGGTCGCGTGGCCGAGGGCCGCCAGCAGCACGCAGGCCGCGGCGAACACGCCGGCCCGCGCTGCGCGGCACCATCCCGGGACAGTCATAGCCCGCTCATCCTCGCACCCGGGGCCCGATCGTCGGCAGGGGGGAGACGGGGACCCTCACCGACAAAGGGTTCGCCGACAAAGGGAGAGACAACGCGACAGACGGAGCAGCAGACACCAGGGGATCCAGGAAGCACAGGGCACGACTACGGAAGCGTCACCGTGCCCGGCCGCACCACCACGGCCAGGACCCGGACCGGGCCGCCGCGCCGGAACTCCAGGGTGAACGGCACACGATCCCCCGCATGCCACGCCTTCGAGGGCACGGGCACCGTGAGATCGATCCCGGTCGGCGACATGGCGAGGCCCTCGCCCGCCGCGACGGCGACGGAGTCGATCGGAGACCGGTAGGCCGCGTTGCCCGGCCGCATACAGTGCCGGGAGAGGGTGACCGCGCCGGGTACGTCACGTGCGGCGATCCGCAGGAGGGTGTCGGCGGAGCCGCCTTCGTTGGCGACGCGGAAGAACGCCGCCGTCTCCGGGGCCCCCGCGGACGGCAGCAGGACCCGCCCCTGTGTGACACGGATACGCGCCGGACTGCCCGCCCGGCCCGCGCCGACCCAGACGGTCAGCCCCGCCAGCGCCGTACAGCACGCCACCACGGGCACCAGGACGGCCAGGGCGCCGTCCCTCAGCCGCCGCCGGTCGAGGGCCCGCGCGGTGGAGGCACGGTCCGAGATCCGCCTCATCGCACAACCGCCCTTCCGCCGCGCGTCCCGCGTGTCCCGTGCGGCCCGCCCCGAGTCCCGCGCAGCCGCAGGCTGTTCGCCACCACGAGCACGGAACTCGCCGACATCGCCGCCGCCGCGACCATGGGATCGAGCATGCCGACCATGGCCAGGGGCACGGTGACGACGTTGTAGCCGAACGCCCAGGCCAGGTTGGCCCGGATCGTGGCCAGGGTGCGCCGGGCCAGCCGGACCGCGTCGACCAGTGCCTCGATGTCCCCGCGGGCCAGGGTCAGATCGGCCGCGCCGATGGCCACGTCGGCGCCGTGGCCCATCGCGATGCCCAGATCGGCACCGGCGAGCGCGGCGGCGTCGTTCACCCCGTCGCCCACCACCGCGACCCGGGCGCCCCCGCGCCGCAGTTCCCGCACGAGGGCGGCCTTGCCCTCGGGAGTGCAGCGGGCGTGCACCTCCTTGATGCCGAGCGCGGCGGCGACGGCCTCGGCGGGCGCCGCACGGTCGCCGGTGGCCAGCACCGGGCGGATGCCGAGCCGGCGCAGCCGGTCCACCGCCCGGTAGCTGCCGGGGCGCAGCACATCGCCGACGGCGATCAGCGCCTCGGCCCGGCCGTCCACCCGCACCAGGACCGGTGTGTGCGCGGCCGCCTCCGCCGCGGTCAGCGCCGTGGCCAGTTCGTGCGGCAATCGGCCGTCCGGCGCGCCCACTTGGACCAACAGGCCGTCCACCCGGCCGCTGACCCCGTGCCCGGGGACGGCGGCGAAGTCCGTCACGTCCGGCAGCGGTCCGGCGTCGCCCGTACGGCGCGCGTAGGCGGTGACGGCTCCTCCAATCGGGTGCTCGGAGCCCTGCTCCACGGCTCCGGCCAGTCGTACGAGCGCCTGCTGCCCGAGGGCGCCCGGCAGCGCGGTGACCCGGGCCACCGCCATCTGACCGCTGGTCAGCGTGCCGGTCTTGTCCAGGACGACCGTGTCCACCCGCTGAAGGGCCTCCAGCGTCTGCGGGCCCCGCACCAGCACGCCCAGTTGCGCCCCGCGCCCGGTGGCGGCCATCAGGGCGGTCGGTGTCGCCAGCCCCAGCGCGCACGGGCAGGCCACCACGAGCACGGCCACACAGGCGGTGAGGGCCGCCTGCGGATCGGCTCCGGCTCCCAGCCAGAAGCCGAGGACGGTCACCGCGAGGGTGAGGACGACGGGTACGAACACTCCGGCGACCGCGTCGGCCAGCCGCTGCGCCCGCGCCTTGCCGGCCTGGGCCTCCGTGACGAGACGGGTGATCCGCGCCAGCCGGGTGTCCGCGCCGACCGCCGTGGCCGTCACGAGCAGCAGTCCACCGGCGTTGACGGCGCCGCCGGTCAGAGCCGATCCCGGTCCCACCTCCACGGGCTCGCTCTCGCCGGTGACCAGGGACAGATCCACGGCGGAGGTGCCCCGCGCCACCCGCCCGTCGGTCGCGACCCGCTCCCCCGGGCGCACCACGAAGGTCTGCCCCACGCGCAGCCTCTCGATCGGGATCGACCGTTCGCCGAGTTCGTCCCGTACCGTCACCTTCTTGGCCGCCAGTTCGGCGAGCGCCCGCAGCGCCGCCCCGGTCCCCCGCCGGGCCCGCCCCTCCAGGAACCGCCCGGTCAGCACGAACAGCGGGACGCTCACGGCCGCTTCCAGATACAGGTGCGCCCTGCCGTCCGACGCGGAGGGCAGCAGAGTGAACGACATCCGCATCCCGGGCCCGCCCGCCCCACCGAGGAACAGCGCGTACGCCGACCAGGTGAACGACGCGACGGTCCCGAGCGAGACCAGGGTGTCCATCGTGGCCGTGGAATGGCGCAGGCCCCGCAGCGCCCTGACGTGGAAGGGCCAGGCGCTCCAGGTGGCCACCGGGGCGGCCAGCACGAAGCAGAGCCACTGCCAGTCGCGGAACTGCAGGGCGGGCACCATCGAGAGGACGAGCACCGGTACGGCCAGCAGCGCGGTGACCGTGAGCCGTTCCCGCTCACGCCGGGAACCGGCCTCTTCTCCGTCCGCCGCCGAGTCCGCCTCGTCCTCGCGCACCGGCAACGCGGCCCGGTACCCGGCCTGTTCGACCGCGGCGACGAGGCTCTCGGGCGCGACGTCGGCCGGGTGGCTGACCCGGGCGAGCCCCGTGGCCAGGTTGACCGCGGCCGTGACGCCCGCCAGCTTGCCGAGTTTCTTCTCCACCCGACGGACACAGGCCGCGCAGGTCATCCCGCCCACGGTGAGGTCGGTGACGACGAGTTCCGCCGCCGGTTCGACGGCGGTCACCGCCCGCTCCCATGGCTCATCCCGGGCATGTCGTCATCGCCGCCGCCGCTCCCGCCGCTCCCGGTGCGGTGCAGGCCGGGCGCCACCGGCCCCGCCGCCGAGCCGACGGCGTAGGAGACCGCGAACAGCGCCATCAGCAGCAGCAGGAATCCGCAGAGCGCGGGAGGCGGCAGCGGCCTGCCGCGGGTCGTACCGGTGGAGCCGGGTGACATCGGGATATCGGCCATGCCCGACCTTCCTGGTCGCATCGGACCGTCGTGCGAGAGCTGGCGGTGGAAGCCGTACCGTCGCAGTAGTCGGTCCGATGGAGCGGCGGGTTCCGGGACTTGATCGTGACGTACCCCACGTCGGCGTCACCGGCCCGCACGCGTCCTCACCTGCGCAGCATCACCACGAGCAGCACCACCAGCGCGATCAGCAGCGCACCGCCCACCGACGCCAGGGTGATCTTCGCCGCGCTGTACGGGCGTTCGCCGATGACCTCGCCGGTGCGGGCGTTGACCATGACCGCCCATGCCTTGCCCGCGTGCAGGTAGGTCAGGAACCAGACGGGCAGCAGCACCAGCTTGTAGGTGAGGCCGCTGTAGGCGGTGGACATCGAGTGCACCCGCTGCTCGTCGCCGCCGATGTCCCGCTTGCAGTCGGCGCGGATCACCGGCGCCATCCGGGCCTTCGCCGATTCCAGGCCGGTCTCCGGCTCGACGTCGAAGCGGACGGTACGGAAGCCCGCCAGGTACTCCTCCTGGTAGGGGACCGTCTCCTCCAGCGGCCAGGGCGCGAGCTTGTCCAGTTCCTTCTCCGGCACCTGGCCGCTGCCGGGCACCAGCACATCGTCGAAGAACCGCTCGACGGTTCCGGAGGCGTGGTGCCAACGGGTGTGCCGCACCTGCCGGGTGTTGCCCTCGGAGTCCTCCTCCTCCACCCAGTAGTGCTCGCCGCGCTGGCCGGAGTACTCGGTGAAGGTCTGCGCGTCGTATGTCCAGTGCGGCAGGTAACTGCCCCGGAAGGTCTCCGCCTCGGTGACCTTCTTCAGCTCGTCGGGCGCGAACCAGCGGGACTTCGTCCACTTCGCGAGCGCGTCCCGGGCCTCCTCGCGGCTGACCCCGAAGGGCAGTACCGCCTCGGGCACGACGCGTTCGGTGCCGGCGGCGTCCGCGACCAGCGGGGTGGCGCAGAACTGGCACTTGTCGCTGAGGGTGTCGCTCTCGGTCACCGCGTGGCAGCCGGGGCAGGTGTACACCTTCACCCGGCTCGGCGCGGACGCCCGCCGCAGCTCGGCCAGTTCCTCGATGGGGTGCTCGGTGACCTGCCGCGGTATCGGCGTGATGTCCTGCTCGTGCTTGCAGTACGGGCAGCGCAGCGCGTAGGTCCCCGGCGCGTACTCGCTCACCCCGCCGCACGCCTCGCACTGGAACGCCCGGTCGGGCGCCGGCGCGACGTCCTGGTCCGTCAACTCACTTCTCCTTGCGACCTGTTACCGGAGGTTCCGGACGGCGGATCTCAGCCCTGCGGGGGCAGCGGCGGCGGGACGTCGGCGAGCAGCGAGGCCAACTCCGGGATCTGGTCGGCGGGTTGCCAGGCGGCCTGCCCGCTGCGCCAGACCAGCGTGGTGCGGGTCAGGTTGCCCGCCGCGACCTGCCCGGCCAGCGCGTTCTCGTCGTACGGGCCCTGCTGCTGTCCGGCGACCGCGAGGAACCAGCGCGGCGCGGTGGGCAGCGGCGGCGGGACGTCGGCGGCGGGGGCGGGCTGTGCCGGTCCCGGTGCCGCCGGGGCGGAGGGGGCGGTCGTACCGGGCATGCTCTGGACGACGCGCTGGCCCAGCGCCATGCCCACGCCCAGCCCGAGCGCGTCACCGCCGGTGCCGGGGTTGGCGGCGGCGAGCGGGATCGCGTCGGCCGCCTGGAGCTTGGCGTAGTCGTCCAGGTTGCCGGTGATGGCCATCCGGGAGCGGGTGTCGATCGCCGCCTCGATCTCCGGCGGGACGCTGATGTTCTCGATGTAGAACCGGGGGACGGCGATGCCGGTGGAGGTCAGTTCCTGGGTCAGCACGTCGGCGAGTTGCCGCCCGATGCCGTCCTGCCGGGCGGCGAGATCGAGCAGCGGCACACCGGCCGAGCCCAGCGCGGAGCCCAGCTTGGAGACGATCAGCTGCCGCAGGTGCTCGCCGACCTCCTCGGTGCGGAACTGCGGGTCGGTGCCGACCAGTTCGCGCAGCAGCGCGGCGGCGTCCACCACCTTCGCGGCGAAGGTGCCGAAGGCGCGGACCCGGACCATGCCGAACTCGGCGTCGCGCAGGATCACCGGGTTCTGGGTGCCCCACTTGAAGTCGGTGAACTGCCGGGTGGTGACGAAGTAGACCTCGGCCTTGAACGGCGACTCGAAGCCGTACTTCCAGCCCTTCAGCGTGGACAGGACCGGCATGTTCTGGGTCGAGAGGGTGTATGTGCCGGGCTGGTAGACATCGGCCAGCCGGCCCTCGTTGACGAAGACGGCCACCTGTGACTCGCGCACCACGAGCCGAGCGCCCATCTTGATCTCGTTGCCGTGGCGCGGAAAGCGCCACACGATGGTGTCCCGGCCGTCGTCGGTCCACTCGATGATGTCGATGAACTCACCGCGGATACGGTCCATCAGCCCCACGACAACCCCCTACTCCTCGCGTTTCTGGAATCTCCCGCTCCCCGGCCGGTCCCGGGTCGGTGACCGCACGGCGACCGATCGGTCAGGCGATCAGCCGCCAGTATGCCTGCCGTGGCCCGCCCGGCTGCGGGCGGGCCCGGACATGATCACCGCACGCCCATCAGAACCCCGGGGTTGACCACGCACACCTGATGCGCCTGCTCCTCGCTCAGCCCGAACGCGCGCATATGGGCTCGTATCAGCCGGACGGCCTCGACGGTGTGCGGGAAGAGCGGCTCGCCCGCGTCGCTTGACAGGGTGATGCGGTCGGTGCCCAACTCCAGGATGGCGGCGGCCATGTCCGCGGGGTTGACGCCGAGGAGCGGGGAGATCTCGTCGTAGGTGAAGTTCAGGTAGACGCCCGCCGAGGTCAGCTCCCGCATCTCGGCGAGCGACAGGTCGATGAACGGGCTGAAGGGATGGTCGACCACGGCCTTGGTGATGCCGAGTTCGCGCACCGCCTCGGCCATGGCGAAGATCTCCTCGTGGGTGGCGTGTCCGAAGGAGAGCATCACGTCGTGGTCGGCGGCCATCCGGAAGACCTCCTTGTACTCGGGCTTGAGCCGGCCGTGCTCGTCGAGCGTGTACTCGCCGACCTCGACCGCGCGCGCCCAGGGCAGCGGGTCGCTCCACTCGGCCGGGTCGGTACCGGCGCCCCACCAGATCGGCGGGCCGCCGACCTTGTGGAGGGTGTTGGCGCTGCGGAACACCGGCAGCCACACCGCCTTGACGCCGTCCGCCAGCTGTGTGCGGGCGGCCTTGAGCATCGGCAGCCCCTTGGTGAAGCTGGTGATCCAGCCCGCCCACAGGCCGATCGGCTCGACGCCGGTCTCCTCGCACCAGCGCCGCAGCTCGGCGTCCACCTCCCGGATCACCCCGGCCGGTCCGGCGACGTCCGGACGCCGCATGCCCAGGCTGCTCTTGAACAGCAGTCCGCCCATGCCGCTGGCGGCCGCCGTCCGGGCCACCGCCAGCGCGTCCTGCTGGCCCTCATGGGCGTGGCAGTGAATGTCGATCGCGCCCTCCACCCCGTGGACGGCAGGCGGTTGCAGAGGAGTGTCGCGGTGGCCCATCCGTGCCCGGTAGGCGGCCAGGAAACGGTCGTGGGGGGCCTTGTTCGGGCGGCGGAGCCCGGCCTCAGCCAGCAGTTCCTTGTCCGCGGGGATGCCGTCCATGGGTGCGGGTCGCCTTTCCGTGCGTCCGTCGTGCGAACAGAAGGGGGGCGGGAGCGGTCGTCGCCGCTTCTGGTGCTTCAGGTGTCGGCCTGCGTCCGGACGGTCCCGACCGGCCTGACCGGGAGGGCCGCCTCGACCAGCGGCTCGCCCCGCGTCTCGGTGCCGTACCGCCACAGCACCAGCCCGGCCGCGACCAGGGGTACGGCGCTCACCAGGGCCAGGCCCTCCAGACGTGGCGCCGAGCCGAGCAGCAGCGGCCCGAACAGGCCGCCCGCCTTGGTGCCGGCCGCGGCGACACCGCTGCCGGTGGCGCGCAGTGCCGTCGGGTAGACCTCGGTGGCGTACGGCGCCAGCAGGGCGGCCATGCCGCCGGAGGCGATGAGCAGCAGGGCGGTGAGCGCCACCATGGCGCCGCCGTGCCCGTGCCGCTCGGGGCGCAGTACCGCGTATCCGACCAGGACCAGGGCCGTGAGGGCGGCGTAGAGGCACATCGCTTTGCGGCTGCTCCACCGCGCGTACAGGGCGGCGGCGATGAAGGTGGCGGGCACCGCGAGGGCGGAGGAGACGAACAGCAGGCCGCCCGCGCGGGTGCCGGAGCCGGCCGAGGTGAGGAAGCTGGGCAGGAAGGTGATGAAGCCCCAGTTGACGATGCCCCAGCTCACACCGAACAGCACGATCACCCAGGTCTGGCGGCGGTAGCGGGCCGACAACAGCCGGGAGGAGCGGCCCCGTTCGGGCTCCGCTCCGAGGCCAGGTCCGTCAACCGGCCCGCCACGCGGGTCCGTTGACGCGTCACGCGTGCCGCCCTCGGCCCCCGGCACCGCCCGGATGCCGTACCGCGCCATGACCCGGGCCGCCTCCTCCCGCCGTCCGGACTCGATGAGGAAGCGGGGCGACTCGGGGATCCACCGGCGCAGCACCACCAGCAGCAGACCGGTCGGCAGCCCCAGCAGCCACAGGGCTCGCCAGCTGTAGTGCGGGACGAGCAGGGTCGCGCAGCCGCTCGCGACGAGGTAGCCCGCGGCGGCGCCGAACCCGCTCTGCGCGACCATGATCCAGCCGCGCCGCCGGGCGGGCACCGACTCCGACATCAGCGAGTACACCGTGGGCAGCATGCCGCCCGCGGCCATGCCCATCAGGGCGCACATCGCCAGGTTCCAGCCGTACGACGGCATGAAACCGCAGATCGAGGTGGCCACGTACATGAGGGCCGACAGCAGGATCGTCGAGCGGCGGCCGTAGACATCGGCGAGCCTGCCCCACAGCAGCGAGCCCACGACGGTGCCGCCGATGGCGACCAGCGGCAGCAGGGCCGCCTGCCCGGCGTCCAGCCCGTACTCCGCGCGCATGCCGGGGACCGCGAAGCCGAGCGACGCGGGCTTCATGGTGTCCACCACCAGCGCCGCGGACAGCACCGTCACCAGGGCCCGGTGCGCGCGGGTGAACCCGGCGCCGTCCAGGGCGGCGTACCGCGGGGCGCGCGGCCCGGAGCCGCGAGCGGCGGTCCGCTCCCGGGTGGGCAGCAGACTCCAGGCGGCGGCGACAAGGCCCAGCACGATCAGCACCATGCCGGTGGTCATGGCCGGGCTCATGCCCATGCCCGCCATCGCGAAGTGGTCGTCGCGCGTCATCCAGTACGACGGGACGTGCAGCACCACCCCGATGACGACCAGGACGGAGCCCGCGGCGAAGACGACGCGGCGCGATACGCGCTCCCCTGCCGGAGCGGAGGTCACCATCGGGGGTCCTCGGGTACGACCATGTCCCGGTCCAGTTCGGCGGGGCCCGCGCAGCCGCACAGGGTCAGGGTGTGGGCGAGTTCGTCGCGCAGCAGGCCCAGCACGCGTTCCACCCCCTGCTGTCCGCCGACCGCCAGGCCCCACACCACCGGACGCCCCACGGCGACGGCGGCCGCACCCAGCGCGAGCGCCTTGGCGACGTCGGTGCCGCGCCGGACTCCCCCGTCGAGCAGCACGGGAATCCGGTCGCCCACCGCGTCGAGCACGCGGGGCAGTTGGGTGACGGTGGCGGGAGTGGTGTCGAGCTGCCGGCCGCCGTGGTTGGAGACGATCACCGCGTCCATGCCCAGATCGGCCGCGATCCGGGCGTCCTCGGGGTGCAGTACGCCCTTGATGACGATCGGCAGTCCGGTCATGGCGCGCAGCCGCCGGACGTGGTCCCAGGACAGTTCCGGCGAGAGGTCCACCTGTCTGACGTGCCCGGGTTCGTCGGCGCGCAGCGAACGCAGGTTCTCGCACACCATGCCGGGCGGCAGGTCGTGGAAGTCGTTGCGGTCGTTGCGCACATGGCGGCCCAGGGCCGGGGAGTCGGCGGTGACGACCAGGGCGGTACAGCCGGCGTCCTCGGCGCGCCGCACCAGGGCCTCGGTGAAGCCCATGTCGCGCTGGACGTAGAGCTGGAACCACAGGCGCGCGTCGCCCGCCGCCTTCCGGGCCGCCGCGGCTATCTCCTCGACGGCGACGGTGGACAGCATCGCCGCGATCATGATCGCCCCGGTGGCGGCCGCGGCGCGGGCGGTGGCCCGCTCGGCGTCGGGGTGGGCCAGCCGGTGGAAGGCGGTGGGGGCGAGCACGATCGGCATCGAGGTGCGGTGGCCGAGCAGTTCGGTGGTCAGGTCGGGGCGGCCCCGTCCCCGGAGTACGCGCGGCACCAACGCCAGCCGGGCGAAGGCGGCTTCGTTGGCGCGCAGGGTGATCTCGTCGTGGGCGCCACCGGCGAAGTAGTCGTGGTGAACCGGGTCCAGCAGTTCCCGTGCGAGCGGCTCGTACTCGCGCACGCTCAGGGGCGCCCTGTGCGTCGAGGGGGCCTTCGGAGCGGTGCTCATCACCGTTCACCGCCCGTCGCGCGGGGGCGGTCCAGCGCCTCGGCCAGGTACTCGACCAGCGGTTCGACGTGCACCACGGGGTCGTTCCACTCGTTGTCGAGGTTCTCCTTGAGGCGGTGCTCGGAGACGACGTCGCCGCGGTGGAAGTGGCGCACCACCGGATGCAGGTACCGGTCGTCGTGCCGGTGCTCCCGCTCCCAGGCACGGCCGGCCGCGATGTCGAAGGGGTCCAGCCGGTCGTGTCCGGGGAAGTACTCGAAGGTGAGGGTGAGGTAGCTGTCGTGCTGCCCGAAGTCCGAGTCGTGCAGATGGTCCACCGGCATCTCCTCGTAGTGGCGGACGCCGTCGTCGTCCACCACGAGCAGGTCGCACAGGAACGTGAACTGCTGCCAGAGGGCCGAGGTGGTGGCCAGACGTGCCAGTACGGCATCCGCCAACTGAGCCGGGTCGGACGGCAGCGCCCGGTTCGGCCACTCGGCGCGCTCGTAGCGGCACTCCAGCATCCGGGTCAGGGCGCGGACGCCGTAGCGGAAGCCGTGGATGAAGGCGCTGGTGTACTTCTTGAAGTCGCGGACCTGGGTGAGGGTGCCCGCGACGTACAGGTCGGGGACGTTGACCGATTCCCAGGAGGACGTCAGCGCCGGGAACCGGTCCTTGATGGTCAGTTCGGGACGGCACTCGGGGGCGAAGATCGAGGCGTCCATCGCGAAGCCGGTGCAGGCGAGCACCCGGTCGTAGCGGAAACGGACGGTCTCGTCGCGGCGCAGATAGGTCAGTGTGACCTCGTATCCGCCGTCGGGCAGCTTCTCGACGCGGTCCACGGTGGCGTCCAGCACCGAGTTCTGGGCCTTGAGCTGGTATGTGTCGAGGAAGTTGCTGTTGACCGCCCGTAAGTGGCCGATGAAGTGCGTCTTCCAGGCGAGTTTGATCGAGCTGGGGCCGAGGACATGGATGACGGCGGCCCGCTCGATGAGGTGATCGGCGGTCTCGAACCCCGAGTTGCCCTTGCCGATGATCAGCACCCGCTGGTCGGTGAAGCTGTCCCGGTCCAGCGTCATGTCCGCGTACGATTCCGCGGTCTCGATGCCGGGGATCGGCGGGACGTACGCGCGGGAGAAGCCGGTGGCGACCACCACGCGCCGGGCGGTGCGTACGGTCCCGTGCTCGTCGGTGACCCTGAACGGCCCGCGCTCCCCGTCCCGGGCGACCTCGGTGACCCGGGTGCCGTACCGTATGGCCAGTTCGTGGTGGGCGGCGAAGTCGGCGAGATAGCGCAGGTAGTCGTCGGCGTGCGGGAAGTAGCGGTCGGTGTACCGGGTGAACCGGGGCATGTCGTCGTCGCCGAGCAGCGAGTTCCAGTCCACCCGCAGCTTCTGGTCCGGGTCGTCGAATCCGCAGTACGGCTTGTTGATCGAGATCATCTGCCGGTGCCGCGGGAACTTCCGGTAGAAGGCGCCCGGTACGGGACCCGCCTCCAGGACGAGGTGGTCGCGCCGGGCCCGCTTGAGGAAGTAGGCGAGCTGCACACCGGCGGGTCCGGCGCCGATCACCAGGTAATCGAGAGGCTGTTGCGTCAATTCGGTCTCCGGGGGACGTGCGGCGGCGGGTTCGGGGTGCGCGCGTCAGGGGGTGGGGCCCGGGTACGGGCAACTGCGGGCGGCCGGGCGGGAATCGCCGTTCGCCGCTGGGTCCGGTCGGCGCAGGGGGCGCCCTTCGGTGTCGTGGGAGGCGAAGTAGCGGGTGGCCGGCCGGGTGCGGCGGGCGGCCAGCACCATCCAGGTGCCGAAGCCGAGTTGGGCGATGCCGCGGCCGACGTCCTCGAAGCGGCCCCGTGTCCACAGCGCGCCGCGCAGGGCGAGGAGCCGAGGGCGGGAGAGCGGGGCGTTCCGGCGGATCAGCAGACAGGGGGCGCGGTCGGGGATGGACCGGGTGTGGGGGACGGGAGAGTCGAGCGCGAAGCGGGTCAGGACCTCGCGGGTCGCGGCGCGCATGATCAGGGGTGCCAGACGCCAGGCGGGGCAGGGGCGGTTGGCGGCCACGCCGAAGGGGATGTGGTGGGCGTCCCTGGCCGAGGTCCGCTCCCAGCGCTCCGGGTCGAAGGCGTCCGGATCCGGGTATCCGCTCGCGTGGTAGTCGGGGTAGCTGAAGCACAGGACGGATCCGGCGGGGAGGACCGGGAGACCGTCCAGGGCGATGTCGTCGGTGGCGATGCGGTGGGCGATGCCGAAGAGCGGGTAGAGCCGGAAGGTCTCGTCGAGTACGTGGGAGAGATACCGGTCGTCGTCCGGGTGCTCGGCCACCCGGCGCTGTACGTCGTGATGCTGCGCCAGCGCCAGAAGCAGATGGGCCATGGCCTCCGACATCTGGACGACGGCCGTGTTGAAGAAGGTTCCCTGTAAGTAGTACGCCTGCTGACGGCGGGTCAGCCCGGTCGGCAGGGGTCGCCGGGTGCTCGCGTCGTCGTCGGCGAGCCTGCGCAGCAGGTAGGCGGTCAGGCGGTGGCGGCGGCGCAGGTGGCGTGGGCGGGTGCATTTGAGGGCGTTGACCACGTCCTCGGCGTTGTCCACGATCAGCCGTCGCACATGCGCCGGGCAGGGCTCGTCGAAGACCAGGCCGTGGAAGAACTCCGCCCACACCGGCATCATCAGGTCCCGCAGCCGGACGAGGGTGACGCGTCCGGTGGCCGCGTCGTCGAGGACGGACGCGGTGTGCCGGGCGGCGCGCGCGGACAGCGTCTCGGAGGGCCCCGAGAGGAAGGCGAGGGTGCGCCGGGCGACCTCGTCGTAACGGGGCCCGGCCTCCAGGTGCTCCTGATGGACGTCGGCGCCGGGGGCGAGCCAGTACCAGAACAGGTCGGACAGGGCGGCGCCTTTGCTGCGGCCACCGGCCGCCGGGTGGCCGTAGACCTCCTGGAAGCGGTCGGCGCCGACGGTGGCGTCGGGGAAGGTGCCGCCCTCGTCGCCGTTGACCCGGGCGAAGACCCTCATCCGCAGGGCGACGACCGTCCGGGGCAGCCAGGTCGGGGTGGACAGCAGCAGGGTTCCGGCCGCCAGGGCCGCCGCGGCCTTGGGCCTGACCATCGTCACGCTCCTCCCAGTCGTTCCCCGTCCCGGAGGAGGGGGCCGTGCGGGACCGCCTGATCCCACGTCAGAGCGCGCATGTTCGCCCTGTTGACTGAAATTGCTTTACGATGCCGCAGAAATTCGAAGCCGACGGTACTTGATGTTTAAAGCGCATCACCAGAGAGCGTCACAGTGACCTGGATCACAGGGCGTTGGGAGTGACGGGAGTAAGGCTGCGCCGACCCTCGCGTCGAAATACCGAACGCGAAAGACCGGGCGACTCCACAAGAATTCCGGTGACCTTGAGGCAACCATTGGGCGATGCAAGGCTTCTGACGTCTCGTGTGCCGCAATCGACGGGAGACACGAGATGAGACCTCGCACCGCGCCGCCCCGCCGACCCCGGCGTTCCCTGCCCGGCTGGGCTCCACCGGCGGCACTGCTTCTGGCCATGACGACGTCCTGCACCGGCTCCGCGCCGGGGGGCGGTGTCGCCGGGGCCGCGAGGCCCGGCGCCGCCGGAGTGGGTGACCGGCTCTTCCCGACGCTCGGCAATGGCGGCTACGACGTGACGCATTACGGGCTGACACTGGATTACACACCGGAGACCAATCATCTGAAGGGCACGGCGGTCATCACAGCGCGGGCCACCCAGGATCTGAGCCGCTTCGACCTGGACCTGTCGGGCCTGCGGGTGCGCACCGCGACGGTACAAGGGGCGAAAGCCGAATTCTCCCGTTCGGGCGACGAGTTGGTCGTCACACCGGCGAAGGCATTGGAGAACGACGAGATCTTCGAGGCGGTCGTCACGTACGACGGCACCCCGCGAACGGTCAAAGGCGACGACGGAGGTCTGGAAGGCTGGATCGAGACCGACGACGGCTCGACCGCCCTGGGCCAGCCGACCGGCTCCATGACCTGGTTCCCGGGCAACCATCACCCGTCGGACAAAGCCAGGTTCGACATCTGGGTCACGGTCCCCAGGGACGAGGACGGCGACTTCTACGACGCGGTGAGCAACGGCGAACTGATCGCGGAGAAGGACCGGGGCGAGACCGTGACACGGCACTGGCGTACCGCGGAGCCCATGGCCGGGTACCTCGCCCATGTCTCCGTCGGCTACTTCGAGATCCACAAGAGCCGGACCCCCGACGGCCTGCCGGTCCATGTCGCCGTCGACCCCGACGAGGCCGAAGACGCCGAAGCCGTCCCGCGCTTGGTGCCCGAGATCGTCGACTGGGCCGGTGAACTCTTCGGCCCCTACCCTTTCTCCTCGACCGGCGCCGTCGTCGACCACCTTCCCGAACTCGGCTACGCCCTGGAAACCCAGACCAAGCCCTACTTCGCCGAAGCCCCGGACGAGACCCTGCTCGTCCACGAGTTGGCGCACCAGTGGTTCGGCAACTCCGTGACCCCGCGGCTCTGGAAGGACATCTGGCTCAGCGAGGGAATGGCCACCTACGCGGAGTGGCTGTGGGAGGAGAAGCGGGGCGGCAGGAGCACCGACGAGATCTTCAGGGACTTCTACGACGGCACGGACGACGAGGCCGAGGGCATCTGGGCCTTCCCGCCCGCCGATCCGCCGAGCGCTGGGCGCGTGTCCGACCCGCCCGTCTACGGCCGCGGCGCCATGGCCGTACACCAGGTGCGCGAGGCCGTCGGCGACGAGGTCTTCTTCGACATCCTCCGCACCTGGACGCGCCAGCACCGGCACGGCAACGCCGACACCCGGCAGTTCGTCGCCCTGTGCGAGAGCAGGTCCGGGAAGGACCTGACCGGGCTCTTCGACACCTGGCTCTTCAACGAGGGGAAGCCGTCACGGAGGTGAGAAGGAGCCCGGGTCGGCCGGCTGAAAAGCGTTCGTCGCCCGTCGCCCGGCGGGGCTAGCCTCGCCGGTCATGGGAGCACGAGCGCAGTACGTGGTGGTGGAGAACGGCGCCTGGCAGCGGTACTTCTCGCACTGGGCCGCCAACCGGGTGGTCGGTGATCTGCTGCCCGGTCCGGCCGCGGCGACGCGCTGCTTCCGCGCCCAGCGGAAGATCGACGAATGGCTCGACGACGTGTGGTGCGAAGGCGCCGCGCTCGTCGACCACGACCGTCGGATCCTGCGCTGGTTCGGCTTCGCGGACAGCTGGGCCGACCATCGCGCCGCCCGCGCCGTACTGGCCCGGACCTGGCCCGGCTGGGACGTCCGCTTCGCGCATGACGGCATGGGTGACCTCACCCACCAGCTGGGCGTCGGCAGGGACCTGACCCGTGCGCCGGGCTGGTTCGAGACCTTCGAACCCTCTGAGTTCACGGGCGACGAGAGCACCGAGCCCTGGTCCGTCGTCTCCCTGCGCCTGCCCGACGGAAGCGTGCGCGCGTGGGGCAGCGCGTGGGAACCCATCGATCATCTCGCCGGCGGCCCCGCCCTGATCGACCTGCTCCCCGCCTCGGCGGCCACCCCCGCGCCCACCGACATGCCGTACGGCGGTGTCCACTTCGACCCGCGGGCCCGCACCGTCTCGCTCTGGGCGGTGCAGACCGTGACCGGCGTTCACGACTGGCCGTTGCCCGGCTGGGAGAGCTGGACCCTGGACTTCCACGGCGACGACCACACCCGGCAGGCCGAACTGCTCCCCGCCGACTTCCCCTTCCCTCACCTCTCGCTCGCGACCGCCCTGAGGCGACTCGGCACCAGCCTCGGCACCCCGCCGCCCGACATCACCTCACTCCTCGCCCACGCCGCGGAGGCAACCGCCCCCGCGGGCACCACTCCCGTGCTGAACCCCGCCGCTCTGGTGACACCCGAACCGGCCGAGTCCACCCCGGCCGAACTGGCCGGTCTGCGTGCGGCACTTGACGCGCTGCTCGCGGGGGCGGAGACCGACTGACCACCACCCGGTGGGCTCCCGGCGGGCCCCATGAGCGGCAGGACCAGGCGCGGCGGATCTTACGGTCGGTGGGTCACCCAGAGCAGTTCCGCCGGCCAGCGGTGCGCCCAGTCGGGCGGGTCGGTTTCGTTGTAGCCGTTGGGCGTTCCGGGTCCGGGCCGCGGCTCGATGAGGTCGTCGATGACCAGGCCCGCGCCGCGCAGGACCTTGACCCAGTCGCCGTAGGTGAGTTGATAGCTGGTCGCGCCGTCGCCTTCGCCGATGGCGTTCAGCCCGAAGTAGTCCTGTCGCAGCGTCGTGGTCACGCGGCCCGCGGCTTCGTCGTAGCACGCCTCGAACCATGGGCTGGCGACGTTGAACACCAAGCGCGCGCCTCGGCGCAGGACGCGCGCGGCCTGTGGGACGGCCAGGCGCGGGGGCGCCCAGCTGAGCCCGCCGAAGTCGCAGAACACCAGGTCGAAGCTGTCGGCTGCGAACGGGAGTTGCTCGGCGGCGCCTTGCACCAGCGGGTAGCGGGCCGCTCCCATCGCGCGGGCCGCCGCGGCGAGTTGGGCTTCGGACAGGTCGAGCCCGACCACGGTGGCGCCCTCGGCGGCGAGCGCCCTGGACCACTGACCGGCGCCGCAGCCGAGTTCGAGGACGCGCTTGCCGGTGACGTCACCCAGGGCGTGCAGGTGCGCGTCGGGAACGGAGTACATGCCCCACAGCCGGGGTGCGGCGCCGATCCGCGGGTCGTGCTCGTGCTGGTAGGCGCCGCTGATCCGGTTCCAGAGCCGCCGGTTGGCGGGGATGCTGTCCACACGCCGACTCCAGCACCGCCTGCCGGGCGCGGTCAACACGATCCGGGGAACCGACCGACCCGTTCCGTCGCCCCGGTCCGGCACCGGGTCGGCCCGTGAACCGCCGGACGGGTCCTCAAGCCCCGGCCCGCTCGCCCCTCCCCCGGGCCCGCTCCCGCCGGTACGCCTCCGCCCGGGCGAGGTAGTCCCGGTGCTCCTGCTCGTGGTCCGGCGGCAGATCCGGCTCGTCGGTGGTGGCGAAGAACTGCACCAGGGCGTCGTTGGAGCTCGCGGCCAGTTCTCCGGAGCGGGCGAACATGGCCGACTCGTAGTGGGCGACCGCCTCGTCGAGGGTGACCACCGGGTCGGGGCCGACCGCACGGCTGACGGCGTGCGCCAGTTCCGCGCCGTCCAGCATCGCGAGGTTGGCGCCGTGGCCGCCGAAGGGTGCCATCAGATGGGCCGCGTCCCCGATCAGCGTGACTCCGGGGACGTGTTCCCAGGTGAGCGGGGCGGGCAGCGCCCAGAAGGACCGGGGCACGTAGTCGCCGTCGTTGCGGACGATCAACGCGCGCATGACCGGCGACCAGTGGCCGAACTCCCGTACGAGATGGGCGCGGACGCTCTCCCGGTCGGCGAGGTCGACACCGGCCGCGATGTGCCAGTCCGGTGCGGCGCGGAACGCGATATAGCCGCGGACCACGCCGTCGCCGTTGCGCTGAAGGATCACCGCGCGGCCGTCGTTGTCGTTGGAGAACAGATGTCCGGGGCCGACGAGCCCGGCGATCTCGGGGTGGCGTGAGTCGACGTCGTCGAACCGGGCGTCCAGGAAGCACACCCCGAGGTGCCGCGGGGCGGCGTCGCCGACCAGGGGGCGGACCTTCGACCACGCCCCGTCGGCGCCGATCACCAGGTCGGCCGACACGGTGGTGCCGTCCGCGAACTCCAGGAGGTGACCGCCGTCGCCGAGCGGGCGCACGCCGACGAGCCGGTGGCCCCACTGGACGGTGCCGGGCCTCAGGTGGTCGAAGAGCATGCGGCGCAGCCCGCCGCGGTCGATCTCCGGCGCGGCCTCGTCGCCGGGGGCCGGGGTGAACTCCGCCAGGACCGTGCCGTGGTGGTCGCGGCGGGTCTTGGCCTGCCCCTCCGGCCGGGCCCGCGCCAAGAAGGCGTCGAGCAGCCCGGCGTCCTCAAGGGCGATCTGCCCGGAGTCGGCGTGCAGGTCGAGCGTGCCGCCGGGGTCGCGGGAGTCCACGGCCTCGTCGGCGTCGTACACCGTGACCTCGATGCCGTGCCCCTGCAGGACGCGGGCGCAGGTCAGACCGGCGGGGCCGCCGCCGATCACGCAGATCCGGGGTGTGCTTCGGGGTGTGCTGTTCGTCATCGGGACCTTCCCCTCGGGTGGCGCGGGATCGCGAACGAGTCGCGACAGCACCCTGTTGAGTGCAACCGCTAAAAAAGCGTAACAGCTCAACTTTCTAATTCGCTCCACAATCGCGATAAGGTGACCGGGTGACCGAGATGGGGCGCCGAGAGCGCAAGAAGGCAGCCACCCGCCAGGCCCTCGCCGACGCGGCGCTACGCCTGTTCTCCGAGCGGGGGTACGACGAGGTCGGGGTGCGCGAGATCGCCGACGCGGCCGACGTCTCGGTGACGACGCTCTTCAAGCACTTCCCCGACGGCAAGGAGGCGCTGGTCTTCGACCAGGACGTGGACCGCGAGGCGGCCCTGGTCGCGGCCGTCCGTGAGCGCCCCGCCGACCGGTCCGTACCGCAGGCCCTGCACCGGCTGCTGCTGGGCGAGCACTCCCGGCGGGTCCACACCGACCCCCGGTTCGACGACTTCCTGCGCCTGGTCGACACCACCCCGGCCCTGCGCGAGTACGCCCGCCGGATGTGGCTACGGCACGAACACGCCCTGGCCGCGGCGATCGCCGACGACGCCGGACTGCCCGCCGACGACCCGAGCTGCCGAGCCCTGGCCCACTTCGCCCTGGAGGCACCCGTCCTCGTCCGCGGGTCCCAGGACCCGGGCACCGCCCTCGGCCGGGTCTTCGACCTGCTCGACAAGGGCTGGACGGCGCACAGGCAGAAGTAGCCGCGGGACAGTTCCGCCTGTGATTCCGCATGGTCCGGCACCGCTCGACCGTGATCGACTTCCGCTGCCCGGTGAGGGGGAACCAGCCCCGGACACCGCGGCGACCGGAACCTCGACCCACGTGAAGGAATCGGACATGAACAAGATCAAGGCCGCTCTCGTCGCCGCCGCCGTCGCCCTGGGCGGACTCGGTGCCGCCGCCGCACCGGCCCAGGCGGACACCTGCAAGCTCCTGGGCAAGACCTACAACTGCGGCTACACCGTGACGTCCGAGCCGCTCCCGAACGGCACGGAGCAGGTGTTCGTCATCGGCACCGACCGCGCGGTGTGGACGAACTGGAGCCTGCCCGACGGCAGTTGGTACGGATGGGAGTCCATGGGCGGCGTCGCTCAGAGCGGGATCTCCATCTGGGACGTGAGCGACGGCGGCTGGGTGTTCTCGATCGTCATCACCGGCACCGACGGCAACCCCTGGCACCGCACGCGCTCCGCCGGTGGCACCTGGTCGCCCTGGTCCCTTCCCACCTGCCCCGAGCCGGACTACAACGCGTCGTGCTGACGCCCGGTGCGGGCGCTCCCGCGGCCACGCAGGAGCGGGCGGGACGGAGCCGACGGCCGACCGGGTGAGGCAGACCGGGCGGCCACGGCGGCCGCGGCCTAGGTTGGGGGCAGGGCACCGGCGGCGGGCACGAGGAGCGGCGAGATGGCGGCAGAAGTGGATCACGCGGCCCTGTTCGCAGCCGTCCCGACCCCGTGCCTGGTGCTGGGCCCGGATCTGGTGATCGTGGACGCCAACCGCGCCTACCTGGAGACCACCGGCCGGACGCGGGACGACCTGGTGGGCCGACACGTCTTCCAGGCGCTCCATGACGACGCCGGGAATCCGGACGCCGACGAGGTGCGGAACATGGACACGTCCCTGCACCGGGTGCTGGCCACCCGCCGACCGGACACGATGCCGCTCCAGAAGTACGACGTCGCCGTCCCGCACCGGCCCGGCATGTTCGAGGAACGCTGGTGGTCCCCGGTGAACATCCCCGCCCTCGGCCCGGACGGTCAGGTGGCGTGGATCATCCACCGGGGCGAGGACGTCACCGCGTTCGTCAAGGCCCACCAGGCGACCCACCCGGCGGGCGTCCGGGTGGGCAAGAAGCTGGAGGCGGCCGAGTCGTTGGAGGCGGAGCTGTACGCGCGGGCGCGGGAGCTGCAGCGGCTGAACGAGGAACTGCGCCGGGCCCACACCCGCGAGCGCGAGATCGCCGTCACCTTGCAGGAGGCCATGCTGCACACTCCTGACCTGGCACATCACTCCCAGGACGTGGTGGTGCGCTACCAGCCGGCGGTCGGTTCGCTGAATGTGTGCGGCGACTGGTACGACGTCGTCGACATCCCCCCGGACCAGCTGGCACTCGCCGTCGGCGACGTCATCGGCCACGGTCTCGAGGCCGCCGCGGTCATGGGCATGCTGCGCAGCGCCCTGTCGGCGGCCGTTCGCGCCCTCCCGCGCCCCGCGCAGGCTCTGGAGGTGCTGGGCCTGTACGCCCGGTCGATCGACGGCGCGCTGGGCACGACCGCGTTCAAGGCCATCGTCGACCGGCGGAGCAGGCTGATCACCTACAGCAACGCCGGTCACCCGCCCCCGGTCCTGGTGCACACCGACGGCCGGACCGAACTGCTCGACCAGGCGACCGACCCACCGCTGGGCGCACGCCCGCAACATGTGCCCCGCCCGCAGGCCAGCCTCCACTACAAGCCGGGCGGCACGCTGGTGCTGTACACCGACGGGCTCATCGAACGCCGCGACGAGGACATCGACACCGGCCTGAACCGCCTGATCGAGGTCCTGTCCGAGTGCGGCCGCCTCGGTCCCGAACAGGTGGCCGACACCGTCCTGGCCCGCCTCGGCGTGGCGGGCGGCGGGCGCGACGACGTGGCCCTTGTCGTCGCCCGGCTCTAGGACCTGTGATCGTCAGGACCTGTGATTGTCAGAACCTGTGATCGTCAGGACCTGTGATTGTCGCGGCTTCCCTGGCCCCGGCCCCTCAGAAATACCCCTCCTTCTCCGAGAGCCCCCTCTCCCGCGCCCCCGGCAACGGTCCCGTCCCCGGGCTCTCCTCCGTCTCCGGGAGCCGCCGCACCGCGTAGATCGTGGTGTCGTCGGTGAGGCGCCGTCCGCTGTGCCGGAGCACGCCGTCGCGGACGCGGCGGACCAGGAGGCCGGGCGCGGCGCAGCCCGGGTCGGCGGCGATCGCGGCGGCGACGTCGCCGTGCAGGTCGTAGAACTCGCCCTTGCGGTTGCGGGCCTCGGTCACCCCGTCGGTGACGAGCAGCAGCGTCTCCTCCTGTGCGAGCGGCACCCGGCGGGTCGGTGGCAGCCCGCCGGTCAGATCGCAGAGCCCGAGCGGCACCCCGTCCCCGCCGGGCAGCTCGCGGACGCCGTGCGGGCCGATCGCGAGCGGTGCCTCGTGTCCAAAGTTGATGACGTCGACCACGCCGGGCGCGCCCCTGGAGAAGGCCACCAGTACGGCCGTGGCGAACCGGTCGCCGTCCTCCTGTCCGATCGCGATGGTGTGCACGCGGTGCCGCAGCATCCGGATCTCCAGCCGCTCGGCGACCGTCCCGAGATCGTCCTCGTGATACCCGGCTTCCCGGAAGGTGCCGAGCAGCGCGGCCGCCGCCTCCACCGCGCCCAGCCCCTTGCCCTGCACATCGCCGACGAGCACGCGGGTGCCGTAGGGGCTGGGCTGGATGTCGTAGAAGTCGCCCCCGACCCGCGCCTCGACATCCGCGGCGAGATACGCGCCCGCCTGCTCGAGACCGGCCCAGCGCGCGGGCAGCGGGCGCAGTACGGCGCGTACCGAGGTCTCCAGGATGTCCTGCATGCGCAGCATGCGCCGCTCCTGCCGCACCCGGAGCGCCGCCACCAGGGTGGCCAGCGCACCGCCGAGAGCGACCAGGACGAAGTCGGGCAGGCCCGCCTTGTAGTGGTCGGGCCAGGCGTGGTCCACGAGGGCGTACGCCACCAGGGACACCAGGCCGAAGGCGGCCGTCGTCCCCGCCCCGCAGACCGCGGCGGCGAGGCCGGGCACCAGGACGATCCAGGAGACGATCCGGAACTCCGCGCTGGTGTTGAGGTCCAGCACCACGATGCCGATGAGCAGCAGCGAGGGCAGCGACCAGGCGTAGCCGCGCACGCGCTCCCGCTGCGGGCGGTGCCGCTCGCGCCGCGTCCCGGTCATGGCGGCCCAGTCTCCATGCTCCACAGAGAAACACGAGGGGAAGCACCCCGCATGCGGGCAGCGGCCCCGGATGTACGGGACGTGCCCGGCCTCCCGGCACGGTCCGGTAGGGGCATCCGGTCGGGGAGGGGGCGTTCCCACGGCGCTTCGGCTCCACGGGCGGACGCCGCGACCGGCCCGGTGATCACGGTTCCCGTGTGCGGGACACGCGGGAATCCGCCCGGTGACACCCCCGTCCCGGCAGCGGTCTACGCCCTGGGCAGTTGAAGCGCGGCTCGCGCGGAGGCGTCAGGCTGTCGCATCGGCAGCGGGCTCGTGGAGAGGGCGGGCAACGCCATTCCGCCCATCACGTGGTCGAGTTCACGCAATATGCTCGTCGCCGCGTCCCGTACGCGCGCAGGTACATCGCCACGCTCCGCGACAAGTTGGTGGTAGATCGGAGCGTCCTGAAACATGGGGTCCCTTCCCGTAGTGATCATGATGGGTACGGGCGCCGAGTCTAAGGGCTGTCCGCGGTCGGGCGTGCCTGACGGCAGAACGGTGACCGATTACGTCGAGTCCATGACCGTGGCCCGCGCGGCCGTCCGGAAGGCCGGGCCCGAGCCCGTCGACGACGCGCGTGCGGACGAGATGACGCGGCGGCAGGTCATGGAAATGAGGCGGCGGCCGCTCGGACGCCATGGAGATTCTCGTCGTACGCGGTGACGCAGGCGCGTCGCTGGGCTGCGCGGATCCCGATCCGCCGACCGGTATGCCGCCGGCCATGGAACTCACCACCGACCCGGTCCGTGACCGACCTCACGCCGTATCCCGCCCCCGAGTCGCCGTCCGCGGGGGCCGCCTTCCGCCCGTGCTCACGGGGTCGCGCGGCCGGTACGACGGCCCAGGTGACGACCATCGGCGTTTCGGCCACCACGAGTTCGAGGACCGGCCCGCCCCGGCAAGGGTCGATGTATCCGGCACGAACGCTTATTCGCCTGGCGCCGGGATCCCTACCACGTCCGAAAAACGTGTGTTCGACACCAGGGCCCTTGTCGTTGATCCCGGTGACCCCGTCCCCGTCACCAGAGGCCACCATGGACCGCTTGCCCCATCCTCAGACCGTCCTTCCGCCCACTCCCGCCACGCCTGGCCCGCTCGCCCTCACGCCGACGCGGGCCCGATGCGCCGTCGAGTCCTTCCGCGTGGCATGTCCGGATACGAGGTGGGCGGCATGAGCAGGTCCACCGATGAATCAGCCGAGCACGTGCCCGGGCCGCGCACCGCCCCCACGGCGGAGTCCGCCGAAGCCCTCGGCCACCAGGGGGAGCAGGACCCGCCACCCCCGCCGAAGTCCGGCGGCGAGTCGGCGATGCGGTACGTCGACCTGACCGGCAGCCGTGAAGCGGCCGGCCGTTCGATCCGGCTGCGTGACATGGCCCGGCGGCTGCCGCAGCTGGTGCGCCGCTCATTGGCTCTGGCCTGGCAGGTCGACCGACCGGCGACCATCGGACTCCTGCTGTGCCAGGCCACCGCCGGTGTCATGCAGGCCCTCGGCCTCGTCGCCATCAGCGGCACCCTCACCGCGCTGCTCACCAGCGATGACGTCTACGACCGGCTGCTTCAGGCATGGCCGTCCGTCGCCCTGCTGGCCGGTGCCGCCGGTGCCCGCGCGCTGCTGGGCATCACCGTCAGCTGGCTGTCCTCCCGGCTGGGCCCGCTGATGTCGCGCGAGGCCGAGCAGCAACTGCTCCTCGGCTGCGCCGCGGTCGAGTTGTGCGCCTACGACGACCCCGAGTTCAACCGTGCCCGTGAGGCGGCCGACCGCGGAGCGCAGGTCACCGGGGACCTCATCGACGAGGGGCAGGACCTGATCGCCTCGGCCGCCTCCTTCGTCGCCGGAGCGCTCGTACTGGCCGGGGTGAACGCGCTGCTCCTGCCGCTCCTGATCGCGGCGAGCCTGCCGCAGGCCCTGGCCCAGATCAGTGCCGCGCGGGTGCGGTATCTGGCGAATCTGCGCAGCAACGGCGACCTGCGCATGCTGTCGGTGCTGCGCTGGCACATCTACAACCGGGACGCCGCCGACCAGATCCGCGCCGGCACCATGGCCCCGTTCCTGTCCGGGCGGTACCGGGAGACGGTCGCCCGAATCAACCGCGAGGACCGGGCCGCGGCCGACAAGGGCGCCCGTATGTCCCTCGTCGGCGCGCTGTGCGGCGGGCTGGGGTCGGTCGTCGTATGGGCGGCGGTCGTTCTGCTGCTGGCCGACGGGCGGATCAGCGTCGGTCACGCGGGGACGGCCGTCTTCGCCCTCCAGATGGTCGGCCAGTCGGTCCGCGGTCTGGTGGCGATCGGCGCGCGGGCCGTGCGCACGGGCCTGTACATGGACGACTGGAGCGACTTCCTGGAGCGGGCGGGTGGCTTCCGAATGCGCCGGGGCTCGCACCGCCCCGAGCCGCCGAGGACGATCGAGATCAAGGCGGTCACCCACCGCTATGCGGGCAAGGACCGCGATGCCCTGTCCGATGTCTCGCTGACCCTGCGCCGCGGGGAGGTCACCGCTCTGGTCGGCTTCAACGGCTCGGGGAAGTCGACGCTGTCCAAACTGATCAGCGGCCTGAACCTGCCTACGACCGGGGAGGTGTTGTGGGACGGGAGGCCGGTCAGCGAGGCCGATCCGCAAGATCTGTGGCGGCAGGTGGCCCTGGTGCCCCAGGACTACGCGCACTGGCCGCTGACCGTGCGCGAGAACGTGCACCTGGGGCAGCCAACGGCGCGCGGTGACGCCGCGGTGCGGGAGGCGTGCGAGGCCGCGGGCGCGGACGAGGTGGTCGACCGACTCGCCTCCGGTCTGGACACCCTGCTGGCGCGCGAGTGGCTCAACGGCGAGGAACTCAGCGGCGGCCAGTGGCAGCGCGTCGCGTTGGCCAGGGCGTTCTTCCGCGAGGCCGGGCTGCTGGTCCTCGACGAACCGACCGCGAACCTCGATCCCCGCGCCGAGTACCGCATTTTCCGGCGTCTGCGCGATCTGGCCCGGGACCGCGTGGTGCTGCTGGTCACGCACCGGATCACCAATGTGGCCGTGGCCGATCGGATCGTCGTCCTCGACGAGGGCAGGATCGCGCAGCAGGGCACCTACCAGGAACTGTCCCAACAGGCCGGTATCTTCCAGCAGTTGCTCTCCTACCAGGTCACCTCCGAGGCGGCCGGCGAGCAGACCGGGACCCGCACATGAGCCACACCGACGGCACTCCACGCCGTACCGCCGCCAGGACCCTGCCCACGCCCCGCTCCGCGCTCCCCCGAGGTGATGACATGCCGCCCACCCGCTCCCACATCCGCACGACCACCGAGGCGTACCTGGCCCGCCACCCGCATGAACGGAACGCCCTGGCCCCTCTGTCGGCCCTCCTCGACGGTCCCACCGATCCGACGAACCGCGCGACGCTGCCCGGCCACATCACATGCGGCGCGGTCGTCATCGACCGTGCTCGACGCGTGCTGCACATCGGCCACAAGGCGTCGAGGAAGCTCCTCGTGCCGGGGGGTCATGTCGAGGACGACAGGACCCTGTTGGCCGCCGCGCTGCGCGAGGTGTGCGAGGAGACCGGCCTGCGGCCCGGGGATCTGTGCCTCACCCCGCGGTTCCTCGGTGCGCCGGTCGACATCGACGTCCATGGCGTCGACGCCGTCCCGGCGAAGGGTGAACCCGCGCACCTGCACTTCGACTTCCGCTTCGTCTTCTATCTCACGGCCGACACGGCACCACCGCTCGCGTTGCAGTACGAGGAAGTCAGCGGCGCGAAGTGGCTGCCCCTCGCCGAGGTCAGTTCACCGACGCTGCGCGCCAAACTCCTGGACGCCGAAGCGCGGGGCCTGGACGGGCGGCCCGAGCCGGTCAACGCCTCCGCCCTGGTCCACGACGGCCGCGGTCGCTACCTGCTCCATCTGCGGGACCGACGGGAGGGCATCTGGGAGCCGTGGACCCTCGCCCTGCTGGGTGGCGGCCGGGAGCCCGACGACGCCGACCTGGAAGCGACCCTGCGCCGCGAACTCGCGGAAGAGACACCCGGGCTGGAACTCACCGAGCTGACGGCGTACGCGGTGGAGCCCTCGATCAGTGTCGACGGTCTCCTCGTGCCGACCCAGATCTTCGCAGGCCGCTGGAGCGGCCACCCCGACTCCGTGGACCTACAAGAAGGCGTCCTCCTGCAGTGGTTCACCGTCGACACGCTCGACCGGCTGCGGCTGAGCCCCGGCCTGGACGACATGATCCGCCGACACGCGGCCGACCATTCCGCGCTCGACCGTCCGCAGGAGCCCGACCCTCACCCGCGTGTCGGCGCACCGGCGGGGACCGAACTCCACATCGTCGGCGTCCACCTCTACCTCCAGGACGAGCACGGCCGCATCCTCCTCGGACTGCGTCACCCCGACGCGACCTTCGCGGCCGACACCTGGCACTTCCTGGCCGGTCACTGCGAGCGCGAGGCCGCGGTCAACTGCCTGGTCCGAGAGGCCAAGGAGGAGGCCGGGCTCCTCATCGACCCGGCGGGCGTCGAACTCGTCCATGTGGTCCACCTCCTCGACCCGCCCACGGCCCGCCCGCGAATCCAGCTTGTCTTCCGCGCCCGAGCCTGGTCCGGCAGCCCCGAGGTCCTGGAGCCCGATCGGTGCGCGGAATGGCGGTGGTGGCGGCCCGAAGCCCTCCCGCAACAGCTGGTCCCCTACGCCCGCACCGCTGTCGAGGGCATCCTCGCCGGTCACGCCTACTCCGAACTGGGCTGGACATGACCACGGACTCCGGCTCCGGGACAGGAGACGCATGATGAACCACGACCTGGAGTCCGCCGCCGAATCCCGTGCCCCCGATGGGCTCGGGCGGGCGGTGGTCCGTGCGGCGACGCCCGCCGATGCCGAAGGTGTCATCCGGATGCGCTCCGCATACGTCCTGTCCACGCCCTTGAGCGAGGAGTGGATTCGGCGGTGCGCCGTCCAGCTGGCCCACCGGCTGGCACCGGGCGGAGACGCCCGGGCCTTCGTCATCGACGACGCCGACGGCTCGCCGGTCTCCTGTGCCCTGGGACTGATCCAGCCCGTGCTCCCGGCACCGGCGTATCCCCGGGGTCTGGCCGCCCGCGTGCACATGATCGCCACCCGCCCGGATCTCCGCCGACGCGGCTGTGCCAGGGCCGTCGTCGGCGCCCTGCTCGATCAACTCCGGGACGAGCACGTCACCTTGTTCGAACTGCACGCCAGCGAGCAGGCGGCTCCGCTCTACCGTGCATTCGGGTTCGCGGCCAGTCCCGCGCTGATGCGGATGACGCGATTCGGCGAGCCGACGACCAGTACGGACACCGACAAGGACGACAGACCACTGCAACTGCACTCCGTCTATTCCCCCGCACATCCATGGCAGTTGGTGGGCGGCACGATGGACGCGGGTGAGCGCCCGTGGGAGACGGCCGTGCGGGAGTGCCTGGAGGAGACCGGTCTGACGGTGTCCGGGCCACCGCGGCTGCTGGCGACGGTGCACGGACTGCCCGGCGCCGAGTGGCCGTACAGCACCGTCGGCACTGTCTTCGACGGCGGCCGGCTCTCCCCTGCGCAGATCAGCTCCGTCGCCCTGGACCCGTACGAGCACGACGAGTTGCGCGTCCTGCCCCTGCCCCGATGGCGGGCGCTGATGCCGCCCCGCGACTTCGCGTGCCTCAGTGCCGTGGCCGAGGCTCGGCGAACCGGGCGGGCCGCCTACTTCGACGCCTGGGACTGGGGCCCGGCGGAGTGATCGGAGCACCGCGGCGATGCCGAGGACGGCGAGGTCCGGTCGGCGCCCTGGTGGGCCCCGGTGTCCTCGCGCGTCCCGGCGCGGCGGCGCGGTCAGCTCCGGTCAGGTCGCCGTCGCCGCCCACGCCTGGCCGGCTGAGGTCAGAGCCGGGTCTTGTCCGCGAACACCCATCTGTTTCCCTCCAGCGCGTCGTTCGGCTCGGGGAGGGGCCCGCGGCCGTGCCGGTGGGTGAATTCGAAGGGGGTGTGGACCGAGGCGGACCAGCCCTTCGCCGTCAGACGGCCCGCGGAGTCGGGGCGGGGCCCCTTGTCGAAGAGGTGGAGCAGGTCGATGCCGATCTGTTCGCGCGTCGCCGTGTAGATCGCGCTGTCGCGGTACTGGAGCAGGTCCTTCTCCAACTTGGCCTCGTAGGCCAGGGCGCTGCCCTCGGTGCTCAGCCGGTCCACCTTGTCGATGAGGGAGGTCTCGGCGGGGCCCGGCAGGTAGAAGAGCAGTCCCTCGGCCAGCCAGACGCTCGGTACGGCCGGGTCGAAGCCGGCGGTGGACAGCGCGGTGACCCAGTCGTCGCGCAGATCGACCGGCACGGGAACGCGCTTCACCCTCGGCGTGGCCGACAGGTCCGTGAGCACCTGGTGCTTGAACGCCAGCACGCCCGCCCGGTCGATCTCGAAGACCACGCAGTCGGACGGCCAGTCCAGCCGGAAGGCGCGGGTGTCCAACCCCGCGCCCAGCAGCACCACTTGGCGGGCGCTCGTACGGACCGAGCGGAGGAGGAAGTCGTCGAGGACCCTGGTGCGCAGGCCGAAGTAGCGGGCGAACCGCCCCCACAGCGGATTGTCGTCGCCGTCCGGGACCTGCTCGATCCGCACCGGCCAGTCCGCGCACGCCGGGGCGGCGCGCACGAAGGGTTCCGCGTAGCCGTCATGGGCCAGGCTGTCGTGGCGGTGGGTCTCGATCGCCCGTGCCGCGGCGACCAGGAGGGCGGTCAGGCCCACTCCCCCGTCCACGCCTTCCACGTCCGGGTGCTGCGGAGCCGTACCGACCATGTTTCCTCCGTTGGCGGAAGTGGGAACTGCGGGGGGCCTGCTTGCCGGATGCGGTGGTGCCGCACTGCCGTACGCCTCGCTCATCGGGTTCTTCCCTCCGGGAGCAGGACGGGTTTGACCACGCGGCCCGCTTCGCAGTCGCGTTCGGCCCTGTTGATGTCGGACAGGGGGTAGGTGCGGATCAGTTGGTCGAAGGGGAAGCGTCCGGCCTGCCACAGCCCGGTCAGCCGGGGTATCAGCAGTCCCGGTACGGCGTCCCCTTCGCAGATGTGGCGGACGGCGCGGCCCCGGTCCAGCGTGCCGGGTTCGAGTGGCAGCGCGGTGTGGAGGCGTGCCACCAGGCCGAGGGTGCCGGTGGGGCGCAGTGCGCGCAGGGCGTCGTTGATGAGCGGGGGCGAGGCCGTGGTGTCCAGCGTGTACCGCGCGCCGCCGTCGGTCAGCCGCCGGATCCGCTCGGGCAGTCCGGCCGCTTGGGCGGGCAGCGGGATCGCGCCGAACCGTTCGGCCAGGGCCAGCCGTCGGGGATGGCGGTCGACGGCCACGGTCAGCGCGCCCCCGGCGGTGGCCGCCATCACCGCGGCCAGGCCCACCGCTCCGGCGCCGAAGACCGCGAGGGTGTCGCCGGGGCCTGCGCCGAAGGTGTTGAGCACGGCTCCGGCGCCGGTGAGGAAGCCGCAGCCGAGCGGTCCGAGCAGTTCGAGGGGCAGTGCGGGGTCCACCCGTACGGCGTTGCGGGCGGGGACGAGCGCGTACCGGGCGAACGAGGACTGGCCGAACCACCGGGGGGCCAGCGCGCCCCCGGCCGCGTCGGTGAGCCGCGGCAGGTCCTCCTTGCGCCCTCCGAAGAGGTTGAGGGAGGCGAAGGAGTCGCAGTAAGCGGGGGCCGCGGCACGGCAGTTGCGGCAGTGCCCGCAGGAGTCGAAGCTCAGTACGACATGATCACCGACGCCGATCGCGATGTCCGGGCCGCCGCCCGTCCGCACCACGACCCCGGACCCTTCATGGCCGAGCACCGCGGGCAGCGGGCTGCGGCCGGCCGATCGCCGTACCGCGAGATCCGTACGGCACATTCCGCAGCCCGCGATCTCGACCAGGATCTCGTCGTCGGCGGGTTCCGTGCGCAGGTTCACCTCCTCAAGGGTGAACGGGCCCTCGTACGAGCGCAGTACGGCCGCCTGGAACCGCATCGTCATTCCTCCCGCGGGCGGTGGACGACGAACGGGCGGAGGTTGCCGTAGAGCCCCCACGGTCCGCCCGCGACGCCGACGCCGCTGTTCTTGATGCCCGCGAAGGGCTGGGCGAGGGACAGTTCGGCATGGTGGTTGATCCAGGCGGTGCCGCATTCGAGCCGGTCGGCCACCGCCTCGGCCCGGTCGAGATCGGTGCCCCATACGGAGCCGCCCAGTCCGTAGCCGGTGCCGTTGGCCGCGTCGACGGCTTCGTCGAGGCTCCGGTACGGCAGCACCGGCAGGACCGGTCCGAACTGTTCCTCGGTCACCACCGGGCCCTCGGGCGGGACATCGGTGAGGATGGTGGGTGCGAAGAAGTAGCCCGGTCCGTCCAGTCGGTGACCGCCGGCCGCGGCCCGGGCGCCGTCCGCCAGGGCCTGTTCGGTGACCTGTTCGACCCGGGCCAGCTGGGGGGCGTTGTTGACCGGGCCCAGCCGGGTGGCCGGGTCGAGGCCGGGCCCGACGGCGACGGACTTCGCGCGCTGGGCGAGGGCTTCGACGACCTCGGCGTGCAGCCGGGCCGGGGCGTAGACGCGTTTGACCGCCATGCAGACCTGCCCGCAGTTGCGGAACGCGGCCCAGAACAGCCGGTCCGCGATGCGGTCCACGTCGATGTCGTCCAGCAGCACCGCGGCGTCGTTGCCACCCAGTTCCAGGGTGACGCGGGTGAGCGAGGCCCCGGCCGCCCGGGCGACGGCCCGCCCGGTGGGCACCGAGCCGGTGAAGGTGACATGGCGGATGCGCGGGTGGGAGGTGAGGCGGGCGCCGAGGGGTTCTTCGCCGGTGACGACGGTCAGTACGTCCTCGGGGAGCGCGGTGGCGAGGACGGAGCCGAGCAGCCGGGTGGCGAGGGGCGTGAACGGTGACGGTTTGAGGACCACGGTGTTGCCCGCCGCGAGCGCGGGCGCGAACTTGGCCGCCGCGAGCTGGAGCGGAAAGTTCCACGGCACGATCGCGGCGACGGGACCGAGGGGCCGCCAGCGGACCTCGCTGTGCACGGGCCGGCCGTCGCTGACGCGTCGGGTTCTGGGGGCCAGGTCGGCGAAGTAGCGCAGGCGAGCCGCCGTACGGGCGATCTCCGCGTACGACTCGGTCAGGGGCTTGCCCTGTTCCCGGGTGAGCAGCCGGGCGAGTGCGTCACCGGCCGCCTCCACGGCGTCGGCCGCCCCGCGCAGGGCGGTGGTGCGGGCGGCGGGGTCGGCGCGCCAGTCGTGCCAGGCCCGATGGGACCGGTCGACCACGGCGTCCAACTCGTCCGGCTGCTGGTCGGGGGCCTCGTCGAAGGTCTCCCCGGTCGCCGGGTCCACGACGGCGAGGCGCGCGCCCCGGTGTCCGGGGACGCGGTCGGGTTCGGTTGTCGGCATGCCGGCGGTCAGTTGACGGCGGGGACGCCGAGCGCGTGCTCCTGGGCCTGGCGGTCCATCTCGGCCCGGAAGGCGGCCACCAGATGCGGCTGGATCCGTCCGGCATTGCGGTCGCCGCCCTCGCAGACCGCTCCGCGCACGCCCACGATGTCCGTGCCGATACGGGTCAGCGGGCCGAGGTCGGCCTGTGTGACGCTGCCCGCGAGGGCGGCGAGCCGACCGGATGCATGGGCCAGCCGGACGAACTCGGCGCAGACGTCCGGGGGAACATGGTCGAACAGCCGTGTCCCGTCCTTGATCGCGGTGTCGAGCATGGCCGCGTCGGCGCCGGAGCGGGCGGCGATGTCGGGTACGGCGAGCGGGTTGACGCAGCCGACGCGGTGCGCGTCCGCGTAGCCGGACGCGACGACGAGCGCGTCGGGGCGGTGGTCCTTCACCGCCCGTACGACCGCGCGCATGACCTCGATGCCCTGCTGGGGAGTCGTGCATCCGTAGAGGCCGACCTTGATGTACGTGGCGCCGGAGACGACCGCGCCGAGCGCCGCCTGGGCGACCGTGCCGGGCTTGTACGGTACGTCCCCCACGGTGGCGGACACCGGTTTGTCGGCCGGTACGGCGTCGCGGATCTCCCTGATGACCCAGGGGAAGTTGGCGCCGAGCGAGCCCTCGTCGGGCTTCTTGACGTCGACGATGTCGAGGTGTTCCGCCGCCTTCGCACAGTCGAGGGCCTCCTCGACGCTGTCCGGGGAGATGAGAAGCAACACCATGAGCTCCTTCCGCCGCAGGCCCGCCCGGCCGAGGGTCAGGGGGTGCGGATCACCTGGTTCATGTGCGGTGCGCTCATCATTTCCGCCGTCCGTGGGCGCCGGTAGAGCGTGCGGGGTTCCTGCGGGGCGCGCGTGGCTATGCGCAGTGCGCCGCGTGGACCGGCGTGAACCGGCCCTGTTCCGCAGCCGCGGGGCGGCCTCCTCGGCCGCGATGCGGGTCGTCATGAACCACGCGTAACCGTCATGAACCGCGTGTAACAGTCACAGACTCCGCGTAGCCGTCACGCGCCGAAGCCGCCCTGTCCGCCGCGCCCGCTCCGGGCGCGATTCCTTCCGCGTCATGCGAATTGTCTGCGAATGAATATCCGCGTTACAACGGATGGTATGACGCAGAGCAGCGAGGTCCGTGACGGTGCCCGCGTTCCCCGCCGCTTCCGGGAGGCCGAGGAGCGCGGCCGCAGGATCGCCCGCGCGCTCTTCCTCCTCACCGACATCGGCGACGAGGTCGACGAGGCCCTTATGGAGCGGATCGGTGACGCCCTCCTTGAGCGGGACGAGCTGGGCGCCGCCCTCGCCGCGGCGACGCTGCTGCCTGCCGGGGATCCGGACCGGGTCACGCACGCGCAGATCGGCCGGGCTCTGCGCGCGGCGGAGGCGCCCCGCGAGCTGCCGCCCGCGCTGCGGGAGTTCCTCGGGCAGGCGAGGACCGTGCCCGCGTGGGTGGACTGGGACCGGGTCGAGCGCGGAGCGGCGGCGTACCGTTTCCTCGGCCGCAACAGCGGCGACGTGCTCACCCTTCTCTCCCTCATCGGCGGCTACCGCTTCGGCGGGCCGGCCGATCTGCTCGTACTGACCGGCGGGTTGGCGAACGGGATGACGCTGCGGCGCCTGGGCGAGACGACCAAGTGGTCCCATGCCGTCACCCGGGCCGGGGGCCTGCGCCCCGGTGCGGAGGGCTGGCGCCTCACGGTCCATGTGCGCGCCATGCACGCCCTGCTCAACGCCCGGTTCGAACCCCGCTGGGACACCGAGCGCTGGGGCCACCCGATCAACCAGGCCGATCAGGCGGCCACCCTCGGGCTCTTCGACAGCACCGTGATCATCGGCTGCCTCGGCCTCGGAGTGCGGCTGACCCGCGCGCAGCGCGACGACCTCATGCATCTGTGGCGGTACGTCGGCTGGCTGATGGGTGTCTCGCCGGAGTGGCTGACCGATGTCGAGCGCGTCCGGCACCGCTGGAACTACCACATCCTGCTGGCCGCCGGTGGGCAGACCCAGGCCGGACGGGATCTGGCCCGGCTGACCCTGGACGCGCAGGCCGAACGCGCCTTCGGGCACCGTAGTGCCGTCGTCGAGCGGCTCCACCAGCGCTACGAGCGGGCCCGGCAGGCGAGCATCCTCAGCGCGTTCATGGGCAAGGACGGCATGCGCGATCTGGGGCTGCGGCGCCGGTTCCCCTGGGCCCTGCTGCTCGCGCTGGCGGGCAACACCCTCCGGTACCGGGTCCTCGGGGCCCTGCCCGGAGGCCGGGAACGGCTTGAGGTGCGTGGGGCACGGGTGCAGGACCGGCAGCTGGCCTCGATGTTCCAGGACGGCCGGCCTGCCGACGTGGCCCGCTTGCCGGGGGCCGGGCGGGAGGCCGACGCCTGAGGGCCGGGCGCGGCCGGTGCCGGTTGTGGCGCCGTCGCCCGACGTCGCGTACTCCGCCTCAACTCGACGGCGTGGCCGGGGAGCGCATGCCGAGCCATTGCTCGGCGTCCCATGCCTCGAACCGCTCCACCTCGGTGAATCCCAGTTTGGCCGCGAGACGCATCGAGCCGACGTTGGCGCTCTGGGTGGTGAGTACCACCGGCTCGCCGGGAAGCGCGTCTTCGAACCAGCCGAGTGCCGCGGTGCACGCCTCGAAGGCGTACCCGAGTCCCCACGCCCGCGGCAGGAACAGATAGCCGAGGTCGGCCTTTCCGGCGGCGGCCGGGCGGCTGTGCCCCGTCGCCCGCCTGAGCAGGATCTGGCCGATCATCGATCCGTCGAGTTCGACGACGAGGCTTCCGGGCCATCGCTCGGGCGTCTCGGGCATCTCGCGCTCCAGCTCGGCACGCGGGCGGGGGCCACCGAGGTAGGTGTGCGCCTCTGCTGAGGCGAGCAGTTCGATGAACGCCGTACGGTCCCGGCTCTCGGACTCACGGAGCACGAGCCTCTCGGTTTTGATCGGCTCAGGTGGCCACGCTATGTCTCCCAGGCTTTCCATGTGCGCACGCTAACAGGTGATCGAACCGACCGAACGGAAACGCTCGGCGCTGCCTTGATCCAGACACTGGACGTCGGCGAGCTGAGACGTGCGGGGGCCGTTGGGCGTAGGTCTTGCGCCTCAGGCGCGCTTCGCGCCCGCTGGCTAGGGTCGGTGCTCATGGAGACCACGGGAATCGTTCGCCGCCGGGCGGCGGAGCGTGTACGCGACACCCTGCACCGGCTCGCCACCGAGCGGGATGTATGGGTGTCGACGGCTCACCCCGATCACGGGCCGCACCAAGTGCCGCTGTGGTTCTCATGGGATGGGCAAGCGGTGTGGATGTGCACCGGCGCCACCTCCGTGACCGCGCGGAACGTCCGGGACGAGCCGCGGGTGCGCCTGTCGCTACCGGACACCTTCGACGTGGTGCTCCTCCAGGGCGAGGCGGAGTGCTTCCCCGACCAGGAAGTGGCCGAAAGCGCGGCGAGGGCGTTCGCCGACAAGTTCGGGTGGGATCCCCGCACCGAAGAAGGCTCGTTCGTGTACCTACGCGTGGTCCCGAGGACCGTGCGCGCTTGGCGCGGCGAGCCGGAACTGCGCGGGAGGGTCGTCATGCGCGACGGGATGTGGCTGGAATAGCGCCCGCTCCCCGTCGGTGCGGGTCCTGAGAGGATCGCGGTATGCCGGACTCATCCTTGCGGATCAACGCACTCATCGTCGACGCCCTCGACCCGGAGCGGCTTGCCGCGTTCTGGTCCGAAGTGCTCGGCAGGCCGATCGTGGGCCGTACGGGACCCTACGTATGGCTGCGGCGTGAGAACGACCTGGGGCTGGGTTTCCAGCAGACCTCCGGACCCAAGGCCGGCAAGAACCGCATGCACTTCGACGTCAGTTCGGCCGATCCCGCCGCCGAGCGGCAACGAATCGAGAGGCTCGGCGGACGCAGGCTGGAGCGGTACGCCGAGGGCGGGTTCCTGGTGATGGCGGATCCTGAGGGCAATGAATTCTGCGTCATCCCCGAGGGCCCCTTCGAACTCGACGACGAGGGACACGCGGACTACCTCGACTGACCGCCGACTTCGCCGCCCAGCCGTGTCCTGGACGCACTCGCGCGAGCCACTCACCGGGTCCCGCAGCGGTCCCGAATCTCCGCGGAACAGATCGAGCGCCCACCCTGCCACGCCGCACCAGGGCACGACAGCTCTCTGCGGCAGCGCCCGGCGCCCCCGACGGGGCCACCCCTTCGAGGGACAAAGCGCCTATCCATCTGTTTTCGGGGCATCGCTGGCACTGACCGATTCAGCACCCGAAAGAGAGATCCCCGTGTCTGCTCGCTCCCTCACCGCGGCCCTCGGCGCTGCCTGTGGTTCCCTTGTCCTGCTGCTGGCCGCGCCGGGTTCGGCCGCGGCGGCGACCGGCCAGTTCCGCTACTCGTACACGACCGCCGAGGGATACGAAGCCGTCGGCTTCCTGAACAACCCCGCCAGCGGCGAGTGCATCGATCTGCATGGCCCCGGTTCCGAGCCCGGATCGGCCGCCCGGGCGCCCAAGAACCGCACGGACGCCACCGCCACCGTCTTCCTCGGCCCCGACTGCGAGGGCGACGTCTACTACACCCTGCGCCCCGGCGCGGGCGCCGGTGACCGACTCCTCGTGCGGTCCGTCGTCTTCTCCTGACACCGGCTCCCCGCCAACTCCCGGCCGCGGGCCCCGTGTTCGTGAGGCACCGCGCGAACGACGTTTCGCCGTGGCCCACGAACACGGGGACCCTGATCCCTGATCTCCGCGGGCAACCGGGTCGATCGCGCGGTCGTCCTCAACGACGAGCCATCTCAAGGAGGTCATGCGGTGGTCACGCACGCCGACGTCGTCAAGCCGCTGCCGGAGCTGCTCGGGGAGCACGCTCGTCGTCTCGGGGACAAGGTCTGTTTCCAGGACCGGTTCAGGCGTCTGACCTACCGGCAGCTGGAAGAGCGGACCGCGCGGCTGGCCGGTCACCTGGCCGGGCTCGGCGTGGCGCGCGGTGACCGGGTGGCCGTACTGCTCGGCAACCGCGTCGAGGCGGTCGAGAGCCTGCTCGCCGTCACCCGGGCGAGCGGCGTGGGTGTGCCGCTGGACCCGGGCAGCTCACAGGAGGAGCTGGCCCGCTTGCTGGACGACAGCGGAGCGTCGGTGCTCATCACCGACGACGCCTGTCCGGCGCGGCGGCACGCGCTGTCGTCCCGCCCCGGGCTGACCGTGGTCGTGGCCGAGGGCGGCGGCGAGGACGGACGCGGGAGCGCGGCCTCGCGCGCGGACGGGGACCGCGCCGCCGCCGACCGTGCGCTGTCGTACGAGGACTTGGCGGGTACGGAGCCCCGGACGTCCGCCCGAGACGATCTCACGCTGGACGAAGTGGCCTGGCTGCTCTACACCTCGGGCTCCTCCGGCGCGCCCAAGGGTGTTCTGTCCACGCAGCGCAACCGCCTCTCACCGGTCGCGACGGGCCTCGTCGGTGTCCTGGGCCTGTCCGAACGGGACCGTGTGCTCTGGCCGTTGCCCCTCCACCACGCGATGAGCCAGATCGTGTGCTTCCTCGGGGTGACCGCGGTGGGGGCGAGCGCGGTGCTGCTGCCCCGGTTCTCGGTGGCGGGTGTGCTCGGTGAACTGCGCGGCGAGGGCGCCTCGTTCACCTTGCTCGGCGGGGTCCCGACCACGTACTCCGCGCTGCTCGACGCGGTCCGGGGTGAGAAGGACGGCGGCGGTCTCGGCGCCCCCGCGCTGCGGGGCTGCGTCAGTGGTGGTGCCGCGGCCGGGCCCGGGTTCCGTGAGTCCTTCGAGGCGGTCTGCCGTGCCCCCTATCTGGAGCACTACGGCAGCACGGAGGCGGGCCCGGTCACCATGGCGGGGCCGGGCGAGGCTTCGGCGGACGGGGCCTGCGGCCGGGTGCTGCCCGGGACCCGGGTCCGGGTCGGCGGCGGTGCCGACGGGCGGGACACGGGCGAGGGCGAGCTGTGGGTCAACGGGCCCGGGATCATGGCCGGTTACCACGGGCGGCCGGAGGCGACCGCGGCGGTGCTGCGCGACGGCTGGTTCCGCACCGGCGATCTGGCCAGGCTCGATGCCTCCGGTGAACTGGTGATCACCGGCCGGGCGAGTGATCTGATCATCCGGGGCGGGGTGAACATCCATCCCTCGGAGGTGGAGGCGGTGTTACGACGGCTTCCGGGGGTGGCGGACGCCGCCGTGGCCGGGCGTCCGCACCCGGTCTTCGGCGAGGTGCCGGTCGGCTATCTGGTCGCCGGGCCCGGTGGCGAGGCGCTGGACAGGGGGCGCGTCCTCGCCGCGTGCCGTGCGCGACTGTCCGCTGCCAAGGTGCCGGTCGAGCTGTTCGAGGTGGCGGACATTCCCCGCACCGTCTCCGGGAAGATCCTGCGCCGGGACCTCGCCGGTCTGCCCGCGCGGGCCTTGGGTACAGCGGCCGCCGAGGAGTCCGTGCGGCAACAGACCCGCGAGCCCGCCGATCCGCGCCGGTCGGCGTCACAGGACCTGCTGGCCCTGGTGCGCGGCGAGGTGGCGGCCGTGCTCGGGTGTACGCCTGAGGCCGTGGAGCCGAGCACCGCGCTGCGGGACCTGGGGATGGACTCCCTGACGGCGACGGTGCTGCGGGAGCGGCTGTCGGCGGTGACCGGGCTGCCGCTCTCCGCGGCTGTCGCCTTCGACTTCCCGACGGCCCTCGCGCTCGCCGCCCACCTCGGGGAGCACACCGCCGCCGCCGTGCCCGCCGGTGCCGGGCTCGGGCGCCGGGAGGCGGTCCGGTCGGACGACGATCCCGTGGTGATCGTGGGGATGGCGTGCCGCTGTCCCGGGGAGGTGGCCTCTCCGGAGGACCTGTGGCGGCTGGTCGCCGACGGGCGGGACGCCATCGGTCCCTTCCCCACCGACCGGGGCTGGGACACCCGGGCGCTGTACGACCCGGATCCCGGACGGCCCGGCCGGACGTACGTGCGCGAGGGCGGTTTCCTCTCCGGCGTGGACCGCTTCGACCCGGGTTTCTTCGGCATCTCCCCGCGCGAGGCGCTGGCCATGGACCCGCAGCACCGGCTGCTGCTCGAAGTGGCGTGGGAGGCCTTCGAGTACGCCGGTGTCGTCCCCGCCGCCCTGCGCGGCTCGGCGACCGGGGTGTACGTCGGGCTGATGTACAGCGACTACGCCCGCCGGCTGACCAGGACGCCCGAGCATGTCGAGGGGTATCTCGGCCTCGGCAACGCCGGAAGCGTCGCCTCGGGTCGTATCGCGTACACCTTCGGCCTCCAAGGCCCGGCCCTCACGGTGGACACGGCGTGTTCCTCGTCCCTGGTGGCCCTGCATCTGGCGGCCCAGGCGCTGCGCCGGGGTGAGTGCGCCTTCGCGCTGGCCGGGGGTGCCACGGTGATGTCGGGGCCCTCGTCGTTCGTGGAGTTCAGCCGCCAGCGGGCGCTGGCACCGGACGGCCGCTGCAAGGCGTTCGGCGCGTCCGCCGACGGTACGGGGTGGGCCGAGGGCGCCGGGATGCTGCTGCTGAGCCGGTTGTCGCAGGCGCGTCGCGCGGGGCTTCCGGTGCTGGCCGTGGTGCGCGGCTCGGCGGTGAACCAGGACGGCGCGAGCAACGGGCTGACCGCGCCGCACGGACCGGCGCAGCAGCGGGTGATCCGGCAGGCGCTCGCGGACGCGGGGCTGGCCCCCGGGGACATCGACGCGGTGGAGGCGCACGGCACCGGCACCCGGCTGGGGGACGTCATCGAGGCGGAGGCGTTCTTCGCGACGTACGGGCGCGAAGCGCGGCGGCGTCCCCTTCTGCTGGGCTCGGTGAAGTCGAACATCGGTCACACCCAGGCCGCCGCCGGAGTGGCCGGTGTGATCAAGATGGTGCAGGCGATCCGGCACGGCGTGCTGCCGCGCACGCTGCACGCCGACGAGCCGACCCCGCGCGTCGACTGGTCTTCGGAGCGGATCGCGCTGCTGACCCGGGCGGTGGAGTGGCCCGCGACGGATCGCGTGCGCCGGGTGGGGGTGTCGTCCTTCGGCATCAGCGGCACCAACGCCCATGTGGTGCTCGAAGAGCCTCCGGTGGGTACGACACCGACCCGGCCGGAGCCTACGAGGCCTGCCGCACAGCCCGCGGTGGCCTTTCCGGTGTCGGCCAGGACCGGGTCGGCGCTGCGCGCCCAGGCGCGACGGCTGTACGACCATGTGGTCGCCGCCCCCGACGCGTCCCTGGCGGACCTCGGGTACGCGCTCGCCACCACGCGGTCGGCCTTCGCGCACCGGGCCGTGGTGGTGGCCCGGTGCCGTTCCGAACTGCTTTGCTCCTTGCGGGCGTTGGCGGAGGACGACGATCGGCCCGGAGCGCACAGGGGCACGGCCCGCGACCGGAGCCGGCTCGCCCTGCTGTTCACCGGCCAGGGCAGCCAACACGTCGGCATGGGCCGGGAGTTGTACGAGTCGCGCGATCTGCACCCCGCCTTCGCCCGCTCGTTGGACGAGTGCTGTGCCCTGCTCGACCCGCTGCTGCCGGCACCCCTGCGGGACGTCATGTTCGGCGCGCCCGGTGCGGCGGCGGACGAGCTGCTGTGGACGACCCGGTTCGCGCAACCGGCGCTCTTCGCCCTGGAGACGGCCCTGTTCCGGCAGTTCGCGGCCTGGGGTGTGCGCCCCGCTCTGGTGGCCGGACACTCGGTGGGTGAGGTGACGGCGGCCCATGTCGCCGGAGTGTTGTCCCTCGCGGACGCGTGCACGCTGGTGGCGGCCCGCGGCAGGCTGATGGACGCGCTGCCCGGGGGCGGCGGGATGGCGGCGGTGGCCGCGGGCGCGGACGAGGTGGCCGCGCACCTCGCCGAGACCGGGTGTGCGGCGGAGATCGCCGCGGTCAACGGGCCCGCCTCGGTGGTGGTGTCCGGCGCCGAGGACGCGGTGCGGGAGATTGCCGAGCACTTCCGGGCGCAGGGCCGTTCGGTGACTGCGCTGCGGGTCAGCCATGCGTTCCACTCCGCTCGGATGGAGCCCGTCCTGGCCGACTTCGCGGACGTCGTACGTCAACTGTCCTTCGCCACCCCGCGGTTGACGCTGCTCACCGCCGTCGCGGACCGGGCGGCCACCGACGAGGAGCTGTGCGCACCGGAGTTCTGGGTGGACCATGTCCGCCGCCCGGTCCGCTTCGCCGATTCCGTGGCGTATCTGGCTGCGCAAGGGGCGACGCATTACGTCGAGTTGGGGCCGGGCGGGGTGCTCACCGGTCTGGTGCGGGACTGCCTCACCCCGGCCGGAACGTCCCCGGCCGACCCGACGGCGGGCTCTGGTGAGCGGAGCCCGGAACCACCGCTGGTCCTGCCGACTCTGCGCACATCACGGCCGGAAGCCGACGCCCTGCTCGACACGCTGGCCGCGCTGCACGCGCACGGCGTGCCCGTCGACTGGCCGGCCGTCTTCGCCGGGCGCGGCGGACGGCACGTCGCACTGCCCACGTACGCGTTCCAGCGTCGCCGGTACTGGCTGGAGGCCGCTCCCACCGGGCAACCGCCCGTGTCCCCGGCGGGCGAGGCCACTCACCCCCTCCTGCGGTCGTACACCCGCACCGCCGACGACGACGGGCTGCTGCTGTGCGCGGTGCTCTCGGTGCGCGACCAGCCGTGGCTCGCCGATCATGTGGTGGCAGGGGAGATCCTGCTGCCGGCGACCGCGTTCGTCGACATGGCCCTGCACGCCGGTGAGTTGGCGGGCACGGCCGTGCTGGACGAGCTGGCCCTGACCGCGCCGCTGCCGTTGCCGTCGGACGGCGCGGTCGCCGTGCAGGTGAAGGTGGCGGGGCCGGACGACGCGGGGCGACGTGCCGTGTCCTTCCACTCCCGGCCGCACGCCACGGCGGGTGACGAACAGGCTTGGGTCCGGAACGCCGTCGGGACGCTCTCCCCGACGCTGCCGCCCCCAGCGGCCGGGACCGAGAGCGCGCCCTGGCCACCAAAGGGGGTGGTGCCCATGCGGGCCGACGGTCCGGGCACCGGCTCGTACGACCGGCTGGCCGCCGGTGGGCTGCGCTACGGCCCCGCCTTCCAGGGCATGCGTGCCGCCTGGCGGCGCGGGGAGGAGTTGTACGCCGAGGTCGAGTTGCCGGAAGCGGCCCGGCCGCCGCGAGCGGAGGTGCGCGGCCCGGAGTTCGTCCTGCACCCCGCGCTGCTCGACGCGGCGCTGCACGTCCGGGCCTTGGCCGGCCTCCTCCCGGAGGCCCCCGGGGCGGACGCTCCGGCAGCCGTCGGACTGTCCCTGCCGTTCGCCTTCGGTGGCGTGCGCGTGCAGGCCACCGGTGCACGGCGTCTGCGGGTCCGGGTGGCGCCGGGGCCCGAGGGGCAGACCCAGGTGGAGCTGACCGATGAGGCGAACTCATCGGTGGCGACGATCCGTTCGCTGACGCTCCGGCCCCTGCCGCGTGCCGACTCGGCGACGGCGGACGTGCTCATGGGCGCTCTCCACCGCACGGACTGGGCGCCGCTCGCCGAACCGCCCGCACCGGTGGCCATGCCCCGCTGGGGCGTGCTGGGTACGGCGGGTACGCGGCTGGTGGACGCCCTCGCGCCGTCGGGTTCCGGCATCCCCGTGTACCCGGGCCCGGCGGCGTGCGACGCGTCCTCGGACATCGTCGTGGCGCCGTGCCCACCGCCCGGCACGAACGGCGACGCGCGGGATCAGGCAGCCGAGGTGCTGCGGACGGCGGACCGCGCGCTGAAGCTCGTACAGGAGTGGCTCGCGCAACCGCGTCTGTCCCGCTCCAGGCTTGTCCTCGTGACGTCCGGCGCCGTCCCGTCGGCCGACGACGGGGGCCCCATGGAGGCTGCCGCCGGTCGCGGGAGTGACGGCCGGTCCGGTGGGGCGGCGGCCGTACCGTCGCACACACCGGTGTGGGGGCTGATCCGCTCGGCGCTGCGCGAGAACCCGGGCCGCTTCGCCCTGATCGACGTGGACGAACACCCCGACTCCTGGGCCGTGTTGCCCGCTCTGCTGGCCGACCCGGTGCCCGAGGCGGCCGTACACCGGGGGACGGTGTACGTACCGAAGCTGGTGCGACTGGCCGAGGCGGCACCGAAGTCGCCGAAGCGAGGGCCGCTCGACCCGCGGGGCACCGTCCTGGTCACCGGCGGCACCGGATCCCTCGGCATGCTGGTGGCACGGCACTTGGTCGCCGCGCACGGCGTTCGTCATCTGCTGCTCGCCGGGCGGCGCGGCCCTCACGCCCCGGGGGCCCGGGAACTCGTCGCGGAGTTGAGCGGGGTGGGCGCCCAAGTGAGCGTGCGCGCCTGCGATGTGGCGGACCGTGCCGCGCTCGCCGCCCTGCTCGACACGGTACCGGCGGCCCACCCGCTGACCGGCGTCGTGCACACCGCGGGGGTGCTGGACGACGGGGTCGTCACGGCGCTCACCACCGATCGGCTGAGGCGGGTGCTGCGCCCCAAGGTGGACGCCGCCTTCGCACTGCACGACCTGACCCGCGACCGCGACCTGGCCCTGTTCGCGCTGTTCTCCTCGGTGGCGGGCACCTTCGGCTCCGCCGGGCAGGCCAACTACGCCGCCGCCAACTGCGTGTTGGACGCCCTGGCACGCCATCGCGTCCGGCTCGGACTGCCCGGTACGTCGATCGCCTGGGGCCCCTGGCGGCAGGACGACGGCATGATGGCGCACCTGGACGACGCGGACCGGCGGCGGATGACCCGTGCCGGTTTCGTCCCGCTCGGACCGGCGGAGGGCCTGGCCCTGTTCGACGCCGCCGTGGCCGGTGCCGAACCCGTGGTGGTGGCGGCCCGTCTCGCTCCGGCCGCCCTCCGTGGCGCCGACCCCGCGGCGAACCGAATCCGAACCCGCGCCGCCGACCAACGCACGGGCGGGGGCCGACTCGGCGCGGCCCTGGCCGCCGCCTCCCCCGGTGAGCAGGCCGGGGTGCTGCTCACCGAGGTCCGGACCCTGGCGGCCCGCGTCCTGGGCCACGCGGACGGGGCGGGCGAGATCGACGCGGACGCCCTGCTGGCGGATCTGGGGCTGGACTCCCTGGCCGCGGTCGAGCTGCGCAACGAACTGGCGGCGAGCACGGGGCTGGCGCCGCCGACCACGCTGCTGTTCGACTTCCCGACACCGCGCGCGCTCGCCACCGAGCTGGCGCGGCGGTATGCCGCCGAGGCGCCTTCGGCGGGCGTCACATCCGATGGTCCGGCAGGGCCCGAGACCGTCGGCACTCCCGGTTCCTCACGTCAAGTGGGCGGCATTCAGGGTGAGTTCGGTGCCTCCGGGCCGCAGGCCGCCGACGTGCCGAACGCCGATGAGGCTCCGGATTCCCTGGGCGCCCTCTTCCGTACCGCGTGCGCCCGGGGACGGACCTGGGACGGCATGGTGCTGCTCACCGTCGCCGCGCGCCTGCGCCCGGTGTTCGACAAGACGGGTGCGCCCGAGGCGACGCGTGCACCCGTCCCGCTCACGGCGGGCGGCACGGGGGTCCGGCTGGTCTGCTCCCCCGCGCTCAGCGCGGTGTCCGGGCCGAAGGAGTACGCGCGTCTCGGTGCCGCTCTGCGCGGGCTACGGCCGGTCTCCGCCGTACGGCACCCCGGGTTCGAGCCCCGAGAGGCGCTGCCCGCCACACTGGACGCCCTGGTCACCGCCCAGACCATGGCCGTGCGCGCCGCCGCGGCCGACGGCCCCCCGGTGCTGCTGGGGCGGTCGGCCGGTGGCTGGGTGGCCCACACCGTGGCCGAACGCCTGGAGTCCGAGGGTGCCGGCCCGGCCGCCGTGGTCCTGCTGGACACCTATCCCCCGGGGCACGGCGACCGGGATCAGGCGCTCTCCGCGATGACGTCGGACATGCTGCGCCGGGCGGCGGCCTTCGCCTCCGCCAGCCCCGACCGGCTCACCGCGATGGCCGGATACTTCGAGCTCTTCGACGGCTGGAAGCCCGCGCCGCTCGCCTGTCCCACCCTGTACGTACGGGCCCAGGACCCCCTGCCCGGCGCCGAGCCCGCCCCGGCCTGGAGCCTGCCGCACGCCGAAGTCACCGTGCCCGGCGACCACTTCACCATGCTGGAGGAGCATGCTCGTACCACCGCGCTCGCCGTCCATCGGTGGCTGGGGGACGGGCCGGGCTGAGGAGGTACACGGAGAGGGGCCGGAAGCAGACGCCCCGCTCACCCCACCCGGACGACATACTTCCCGACGCCTGCGCCCTTCGCCATCAGGTCGTGCGCGGCCGGTACTTCCGCGAGCCCGGGGATCTCGGTGACCGGCAGGCCGAGGCGGCCGTCGGCGAGCAGTCCCAGTACCCGGCGGATCGCCCGCGCGACCTTCGCCGGGGCGCCCGCAGCCAGGCCCTTGTGGCTGAAGCCGGTGAGGGTGAGGTTCCCGGCGAGCAGCCGGCCCACCGGTGGGAGGGCGTCGATGGTGCCGCCGCCCGCGTTGCCGAAGAGCACGATCCGCCCGCCGGGCGCGGCGACATCGAGGCCGAGCCCCAGGGCCTCGGTGTCCAACGGGTCGAGGGCCAGGTCGACGCCCCGGCCGTCCGTGGCGTCGAGAACCGCCTCGCGCAGCGCCTCACCCCGAGGGGAAGACGGCGTCGTAACCGGCCTTCAACGCCTCCTCCGCCTTCTCGGGACGGCCCACCGCGCCGATCAGCCGACCGCCGCCCAGCGCGGGTACCTAACCGGGCGATCGCGCCGCCGACCCCGCCGGAGGCCGAGTGCACCAGCGCGGTGTCCCCCGCGGTGAAGCGGCCCGCGTCGGTGAGCGGCAGCATGGCCGTGGTGAGCCCCAGGGGCACGGCGCCGGCCTGCCGCAGGCCGACTCCGGGCGGGACCGGGACCGTGTGGGCGGCCTCGGCGACGACCGCCTCTGCCCCCCGGCCCGCGGGGGCGGCCACCACCCGGTCACCCACCGCCGGCCCGGTGACCCCCTCGCCGACCGCGCGTACCGTGCCCGCCACCTCCTTGCCGGGCCGGTACGGCCCTGCCGGGACACCGCTCGGCGGAGGCCCGACAGCCGGTCCGGGACGCGGTTCGCCCCCGCGATGTGGGCGCCGTCACGCTCGCGGGATGTCACGTCCGAGGCCGCCGCACCGGTCCTTTCCATCGGAAGCGAGAGAAGGGACCGTGAGGATGAAGACCGTCATCGTGTGCGCCTCCGTGTCGCACGGCAACACGCGGCGCATTGCCGACAGCATGGCCGAGGTGCTGGGCGCGAACGTCGTCTCCCCCGAGCAGGCCGACCCCGCGGAGCTGGCCGACGCCGACCTCGTGGGCTTCGGCTCGGGCGTCTTCTACAGCAGGCTCCACCCCCGCCTGACCGACTTCGCCAAGGCGCTTCCCACCGGGCGGGGCCGGGCGTTCGTGTTCGCCACCAGCGGGCTCCCCGAGATCCCGCTGATGTCGTTCACCCGCCCCCTGGTCCGGCTCCTCGAAGGCAAGGGCTTCGAGACGGACGGGAGCTTCTCCTGCCGGGCGTTCGACACATGGACGCCCTTCAAGCTCATCGGCGGTATCAACAAGCGGCGGCCGAACGCCGGGGACCTGGCCGCCGCGCGGGCGTTCGCCGGGCGACTGCGGGACAGGTGAGAACACCTTTGACTGCCCGGTGACGGAGCGTCTACCTTCGCCCGATGGACATCCTGCGCTACGTGGCCTTCAGCAGCGACCCCCTGGGCGGGAACCCGGCCGGTGTGGTGCTGGACGCCGCCGGGCTCGACGAGGCGACGATGGCCGCCACGGCGGCCGAAGTCGGCTACTCGGAAACGGCGTTCGCTGTCGCCCGTCCCGACGGGTCGCTCGACATCCGGTACTTCAGCCCGCAGGCCGAGGTCCCGTTCTGCGGCCACGCCACCATCGCGACGGCCGTCGCCCACGCCTCCCGGCACGGCGTCGGCCACCTGCTGCTGCACACCAAGGCGGGGCCCGTCCCCGTGACCACCTCGACCGCCCCGGACGGTTCGGTGACGGCCACCCTGGTCAGCGTGGAGCCCCGTACGACGGACCTCTCCGACGCCGACCTCGCCGAACTCCTCACCGCCCTGCGCTGGTCCGCCGCCGACCTCGATCCGGCCCTGCCGCCGCAGGTCGCCTACGCCGGTGCCTGGCACCCGGTCATCGCCACCGCCGACCGGGCCCGCCTGTCCGACCTCGACTACGACATGCCCGCGCTCAACGCCCTGATGGGGCGCCGGGGTTGGACGACGATCGCCCTCGTGCACCGCGAGTCGGACACCGTCTTCCACGCCCGCAACCCCTTCCCGCCGGGCGGCGTCGTCGAGGACCCGGCCACCGGAGCGGCCGCCGCGGCCTTCGGCGGGTACCTCCGCGGCAACGGGCTCGTCGCGCCGCCCACGGTGCTGACCATCCACCAGGGCGTGGACATGGGCCGCCCGAGCCTCCTGACCGTGGCGATCCCCGCGGACCCGGCCGGCGGCATCGAGGTGACGGGCACGGCGGTCCCCCTCTCCTGAACGGCCCCACCGTCCGGCCACCGCGGCTGGGAACCGTCGGACTCGGTGGATCGCGCTCCTTCCCACCGCTCTCCTTCCCACCGAGGGGCGCGATGCGCCCGGCGGCGTCCTAAGCTGCTGATATGCGCATGCGTCCGATCGTCGGCCCCGTACCCGACACCGGTGTCCGTCCCGCGGGCGGCATGGACGAGATCGTCGGGCAACTGGCCGCCGGCGGGGTGGCGGTGCTGACCGGCGCCGGCATCTCCACCGAGTCCGGTATCCCCGACTACCGGGGCGTGACCGGGCGGCATCGGCGGCACTCCCCCATGACCTACCAGGACTTCGTCTCGGACGAGGAGAACCGGCGCCGCTACTGGGCCCGCGGCTACGTCGGGCGCCGGGCCATCGCCGAGGCGCGGCCCAATGCCGGGCACCACGCCGTGCAGGCGCTGCGCGCCGCCGGGTACGTCGATGCCGTGATCACGCAGAATGTGGACGGGCTGCACCAGGCGGCCGGGACGACGGACGCCGTCGCCCTGCACGGCAGTCTTGACCGGGTCGTATGCCTCGACTGCGAGACGATCGGACCGCGCGACGAACTCGACGCACGGCTGCTCGCCGCCAATGGGGAGTTCCTCGCGGCGCAGGACGCCGCCGGGCTCCGGGTCAACCCCGACGGCGACATCGAGCTGCCCGACGACCTCGTGCACACGTTCCGCGTCGTACCGTGCGCGCGGTGTGGCGGTGTGCTCAAGCCGTACGTCGTGTTCTTCGGTGAGAACGTGCCCAAGCCCCGCACCCAGCGCTGCCTCGATCTGGTCGACGCGGCCGACTCCCTGCTCGTCCTCGGTTCGTCCCTGGCCGTCCTGTCGGGCCTGCGCTTCGTGCGACGCGCCGCCAAGGACGGCAAGCCCGTCTCCATCATCAACCTCGGCCCGACCCGCGGCGACGCCCTCGCACACGCGCATGTGGCACTCCCACTCGGCCAAGCCCTCACCGACCTGAGCGGACGCCTGGACATCACGTGAGCCGTTGCGGAGGGTGGGGCGGGCTGCGATCGAGCGCCGGACGACTCCCCGTGTGCCCGGCCTCCGTTACGCCGTTCCGGTCAAGATCAGCGGCCTGCTCAGCGCGGTGGAGCGAGGCGCGGAGCGGGTTCTTTGTGAGGACGCCACACCGACTGCTGTGTCATGGGCCGGATAGGCGGCGGTGCTCGGGGTAGAAACGATGTCGGCTCCTACTGCCAAGGGAGCCGGAGCGGCCCCGGACATGGGTGGCTCCCGGTATGAACGAAGGATCGATCGATGGCCAGCGGCACCGTGAAATGGTTCAACTCCGAGAAGGGGTACGGCTTCATCGCCCAGGACGGCGGAGGAGCTGACGTCTTCGCGCACTATTCCGAGATCCAGGGTGGTGGGTTCCGTGAGCTCACCGAGGGCGAGAAGGTCACCTTCGACATCGGACAGGGCCAGAAGGGTCCCCAGGCCCAGAACATCGTCCGAAACTGACTGGCCGTACCCGTGACATTCCGGGGCGGCTGCCGTGCGGCAGCCGCCCCTCCCGGGTGACACGGCCGCTCATTCGGCCGCCGTGTCACCGGGGTCGCCGCGATCCGCCATGGCCAGGGCCTCGGCGGCGCGGCTCCGGTAGGCGCGGAAGCGGCGCAGGTACGACCGTGCCATGGGGCCCGGCGGGACGCCCCGGGCGAAGGCCCGCATATTGCGTTCGCCCGTGTTGTAGCCGAGGGCGAGCAGTTCGTCGCGGCTGTAGCGGCCCACGTGCCGCCGCGGAAGCCCGCGGTCGAGGTCCCTCAGGTGCAGCGCCGCCGCGTGGATGGCGAAGGCGGGATCGTCGCGCAGGTCTTGCCACCGCCCCGGCAGGTCGTGCGTCCGCCGTACCCGCTCGAACGTCGCGCGATGCATGTTGGCCACCCCGAAGGACGCCCCGGGCTTCCACCACTGCCACAGCCGCTCCAGCAGCGGATGGTGCGGCTTGTACGCCTCGTTGTGGAGCACCGTCATGACGAGCAGTGGGGACACTCCGGCCGCCCCGGAGCTGCGCACCACGGCTTCGGCGTAGTCGGCCGGGTCGTAGGCACCGGGCCGTATCGGCGGCACCTGTACCTCCTCGCGGGCCGCTGCCGAGGGCCCCTGCTCCGATTCGACCGTCGATTGCCGCGTCATCCGCGCCCACCCCTCCCGCCGTCTTCGCCTTCGGGTCACCGTCCCGCGGACAGCGCCTCCATCGGCCTGCGGTGCGCCTTCCCGCCCGGCCGTGCCGCAATCCAGGCGACGGAAGAGTTCTCCGGCACCCGAGAGCACGGTGGGGCAGACGCCGCGGGGGGGGGGTGCGGTGCCTGAATCCCTTCCCCCCCCCCCCCCCTTCCCCCCACCCCCCCCCCCCCCCCCCCCCCCCCCCCCCCCCCCCCCCCCCCCCCCCCCCCCCCCCCCCCCCCCCCCCCCCCCCCCCCCCCCCCCCCCCCCCCCCCCCCCCCCCCCCCCCCCCCCCCCCCCCC
>NZ_JBMJCT010000053.1:0-588 GCF_049222185.1 Streptomyces sp. LaBMicrA B280
AGTCGATGGATAACCGGTTGATATTCCGGTACCCGCTGTGAAGCGTCAAACATCGAGCATCGTGATGCTAAGGCCGTGAAGCCGCCCTGATCTCTTCGGAGTTGAGGGGAGTGGTGGAGCCGCTGAACCAAGCGGTTAGTAGGTGAGTGATGGGGTGACGCAGGAAGGTAGTCCATCCCGGGCGGTGGTTGTCCCGGGGTAAGGGTGTAGCCCGAGTGGTAGGTAAATCCGCCATTCATATGAGGGTGAGACCTGATGCCGAGCCGATTGTGGTGAAGTGGATGATCCTATGCTGTCGAGAAAAGCCTCTAGCGAGTTTCATGGCGGCCCGTACCCTAAACCGACTCAGGTGGTCAGGTAGAGAATACCGAGGCGTTCGGGTGAACTATGGTTAAGGAACTCGGCAAAATGCCCCCGTAACTTCGGGAGAAGGGGGGCCACACTCGGTGATGGGATTTACTCCCTGAGCTGGGGGTGGCCGCAGAGACCAGCGAGAAGCGACTGTTTACTAAAAACACAGGTCCGTGCGAAGCCGTAAGGCGATGTATACGGACTGACGCCTGCCCGGTGCTGGAACGTTAAGGGGAC
>NZ_JBMJCT010000054.1:0-835 GCF_049222185.1 Streptomyces sp. LaBMicrA B280
GCGGAGCCGGGTTTGGCGTCGGTGACGCCGGGGAGGGGGGAGATCATCATGGCGCCGGTCTCGGTCTGCCACCAGGTGTCCACGACGGGGGTTCGGTCGGCGCCGATGTGTTTGCGGTACCAGATCCAGGCTTCGGGGTTGATGGGTTCGCCGACGGAGCCGAGGATGCGCAGGCTGGTGAGGTCGTACTTGGCGGGGATGTCGTCTCCCCATTTCATGAAGGTGCGGATGGCGGTGGGGGCGGTGTAGAGGAGGGAGACCTTGTATTTCTGGATGATCTCCCAGAAGCGGCCCTGGTGGGGGGTGTCGGGGGTGCCCTCGTACATGACCTGGGTGGCGCCGTTGGCGAGGGGGCCGTAGACGATGTAGGAGTGGCCGGTGACCCAGCCGACGTCGGCGGTGCACCAGAAGACGTCGGTGTCGGGTTTGAGGTCGAAGACGGCCCAGTGGGTGTAGGCGGTCTGGGTGAGGTAGCCGCCGGAGGTGTGCAGGATGCCTTTGGGTTTTCCGGTGGTGCCGGAGGTGTAGAGGATGAACAGGGGGTGTTCGGCGTCGAATGCCTCGGGGGTGTGTTCGGTGGGCTGGGCGGCGACGAGGTCGTGCCACCACACGTCGCGGGTGTCGTTCCAGGCGACGTCCTGGCCGGTGCGGCGGACCACGAGGACGTGTTCGACGTTGCCGGTCTTGTCGGCGGCTTCGTCGACGGCGGGTTTGAGGGCGGAGGGTTTGCCGCGGCGGTAGCCGCCGTCGGCGGTGATGACGACCTTGGCGTCGGCGTCCTTGATGCGGGTGGCGAGCGCGTCGGCGGAGAAGCCGCCGAAGACGACGGAGTGGG
>NZ_JBMJCT010000055.1:0-803 GCF_049222185.1 Streptomyces sp. LaBMicrA B280
CTAGATGAGTGAGTCCGATGTGTGTGCTGGTCGCGACCATGGCGAAGGGCGCCCGTTGGTCAGTGTGTGAAGACAAACCTGGACGCCCTTCTGGCGGCACTGTACGTGTTCATCGACGACCATGTGGCGCCTTGTCGCCGGATCGGGCGACCCCCGAAACTCACGGACGCCGAACTGCTGTGCCTGGCGGTCGCCCAGGTCCTGCTCGGCTTTCCGTCCACCCGGCACTGGATCCGCTTCGCCCATGCCCGGCTCGGGCATCTCTTCCGCTATCTGCCCCAGCAGTCCGCCTACAACAAGCGCCTCAACGCCGCCGGGCCGCTGATCAGCCACGTCATCGAGATGCTCGCCCGGCAGGTGCCCACCTGGCACGACAACCTCCGCCTGATCGACTCCACGCCGCTGCCCTGCGCGGCCTCCCGCGAGACCGCCAAACGCTCCGAGCTGGCCGGACACGCCGGATACGGCTACTGCCGCAGCCACTCCCGGTTCTTCTGGGGCTTCCGCCTCTACCTGCTCACCACCGCCGAGGGCATGCCCGTGTCCTGGTGCCTGGCGAACCCGAAACTGGGCGAACGGGAGGTGATGACCGCACTGCTGGAACGTGACCGTCACCTCGTCCGCAGCGGTCAGGTGATCCTGTCCGACAAAGGCTTCGCCGGCCGGGAGTTCGAGGCATTCCTGACCGAGCGCCTGGGCGTCCGTCTGATGCGGCCGGACCGGAAGGACGAGCCGGTCCGGCACGGCCGCCTGGCCCGCGTCCGCCAGTGGATCGAAGCGGTCTTCGACACACTCAAAGGCCA
>NZ_JBMJCT010000056.1:0-603 GCF_049222185.1 Streptomyces sp. LaBMicrA B280
CGGCCTCGCCGCTGGCGGTGGCCGATCTGGTCGGACGGCTGCGGGATGACCGCGCGGATTCCCCGACGCCGCAGGTGGATGCGGATGGCGCGGGAAGAGTAGGCGCGGTCGGCCAGCACGGCGAGGGGCCGGGTTCGCGGCCTGCCCGGGCCGCTGCGGGGGACGCGGATCCGGGACATCACGGCCTCGAAGGCGGGTGCGTCACCGGCTTGGCCTGCGGTGAGAGTGAGGGCGAGTGGTCGTGCACGGCCGTCCGCGGCCAGGTGGACCTTCGTGCTCAGGCCGCCGCGGGAGCGTCCGAGTGCGTGGTCGGTGGGCTCGCTGGAGCGGATCGCCCCCTTTTGCGCGCTCCGGCGGCGTGCTGGTGGGCCCGGACGACAGTGGAGTCCAATGACACCGTCCAGTCAATGTCGTCATCGGCGTCCGCCGCTGCCAGGACGGCGCCGAGGATCGCCTCCCAGGTGCCGTCGACTGCCCACCTGATCAGCCGTTTGTGGGCGGTCTGGAACGAGCCGAGCTCGTCGGGCAGGTCCCGCCAGGGCGAGTTGGTGCGGTACTTCCACGCGATGGCCTCGAGGGTGCGGCGGTGGTCGGCCCACCGCC
>NZ_JBMJCT010000057.1:0-594 GCF_049222185.1 Streptomyces sp. LaBMicrA B280
CGGCGCCGCGCTGGGCGCGGCGTTCGGCGGCTCGCTCGCGGTGACGACCACGTCCGGGCCCGGTGTGGCGCTGAAGTCGGAGACGATCGGTCTGGCGGTCTCCCTGGAGCTGCCGCTGCTGGTCGTCGACATCCAGCGCGGTGGCCCCTCCACCGGTCTGCCGACCAAGACCGAGCAGGCCGACCTCCTCCAGGCCATGTACGGGCGCAACGGCGAGGCACCCGTCCCGGTCATCGCGCCCAGGACACCGGCCGACTGCTTCGACGCGGCCCTGGAAGCGGCCCGGATCGCCCTGACGTACCGCACCCCGGTGATGCTGCTGTCGGACGGCTACCTGGCCAACGGGTCGGAGCCCTGGCGCATCCCGGACCTGGAGGAACTGCCCGACCTGCGGGTCCGGTTCGCGTCCGGCCCCAACCACACCCTGGACGACGGCACCGACGTCTTCTGGCCGTACAAACGCGACCCGCAGACCCTGGCCCGGCCGTGGGCGGTGCCGGGCACGCCGGGTCTGGAGCACCGGATCGGCGGCATCGAGAAGCAGGACGGCACGGGCAACATCTCCTACGACCCGGCCAACCACGACTTCATGGT